>JBOHUC010000001.1:0-4703 GCA_050733935.1 Candidatus Eiseniibacteriota bacterium
CGCGGCGAACCCGAGCGGGATCCCTTCGGTCATGTAGAGCAGGAAGAACGCGGCCAGGCGCCCGCGTCTCGACGCGAGCAGGTTCGGCAGTCCGAGGAAGCCGCGGGAACCGGGGGTGGACATGGCCGGGCACGGTAGCACAGAAGCCCGGCGGGCGCACCCGCCGGGCTCCGTGGTTGACGCCGACTTTTCCGACGTCAGTCGAGGATCAGCTTCTTCGTGTCGGACACGGCACCGTTCGTCGTGTAGCGGGCGAAGTACACGCCCTTCGGAGCGGAGGCCCCGTCTTCCGACCGTCCGTCCCACGTCGCGCGGAACGATCCGGCCGCGGCGTCCTGATCGAGCACCGTGCGCACGAGCCGCCCGGCCGCGTTGTAGATCCGGACCGACACGCGCGCGGTCTGCGGCACCGAGTACTGGAGGACGTGCGACGAAGCCGGGTTCCCACCCGCGAGCTCGAGCGAGCCCCCGACCGTGTTCGCCATGAGCGAGATCGCGCGGCTGCCGGTCGCGCTCGCCGACCCGCCCGCCTGTGCTGAATAGTGGCGGTTGTCGAGCGGATTGTGAGGCAGCGCGGCGTACGGGAAGAAAGGCAGGAACGGCTTGTCGTTCGCATCGACGCCGTCGCCCAGCTGGTTGTTGGGCGTGATGTTGAAACCGTCGACCAGAACGCCGGCGGCGACCCGCTCGACGATGTCGACGGCGTCGTCCGCCAGGCGACGGCCGTTCGGGAATCCCGCGACGTCGCCCGCGAGCGCACCGAAGCGGCTCGGGTTCGACGACGGCGGAACCGCCATGTTGAGGCGCAGCATCTCGCACGGGACCTGGTTCGGGTTGTTCGGCTTGTTGAGTCCTGCGAGCCCGAACAGGAACACGTTGACCAGGTCGAGCCGCGGCGTCGGGGGGACCGAGATGCTGTACAGGAGATTCAGGAGGCCCGGGAACTCGGGCATCGTGACGTAGTTCAGGAACGCGCCGTCCCCGGGCGGCTTCGTGGCGTTGAAGCGGTCTTTGTCCTGGAGCGGGATCACGACTTCGTTCACGAGCGGATGGCCGAGACGCGACACCTGCACGAACGGGCCACCGGTCGTGGCCGTGCCGTCGCCATTGATCGTCCGGCTCTGCGGGCGCTCGACCGAATCGTAGATGCCGATCACGGAGTTCGTCGAATTCGGCGCCTGTCCGTCGCTCGTCAAGCGCGTGAACGGCACCTGCAGGACGACCGCCATCACGTTGAAGCCGGACACCGCGTCGATGCCCTTGCCCTTGTTGCCCGGCACTTTCCGGATCGTGAGCAGGTCGAACACGGCACCCAGGTCGACGAAGAACGGATCGTCGCGCGGGCCGACGAAGATCTTGGTGCCGTCGCCGAGCGTCGTGACCGCCGCCTGTGCGAGCGAGGCGTAGTCCGGCATCGAGACCGGGCCGACGAACTGGGGCGCGACCTGGCCTTCCGCGATGACCGCCGGGCTCCCGTTGTCCACTCGCGTCAGGGTCCAGAATTGGCGCACGTTGAGGTCGGGATCGTCGAGCGACGTGACCTGGTTCGTGTTGTAGAGGAACGTCGCGCCGTTACGGCGTTCGGTGCGGAACGAGAAGCGGTAGCGGATGCGATCCTGCGCGTCGCCGACGTTGTCGATGTTCACGTAGTAATGGGCTTCGTCGTCGAACGAGTAGAAGTTGGGACCGCCGGCGGGCTCGAGCAGAGGAACCCACAGGCCGACGAACGTGACCGCGTTCGGCGCGTCGGGGGAGACGAACGCGTACAGGTCGGTGTCGTCCCCGAGACGATCCTTCGCCGTCCCCGGAGCCTCGCTATGGCTCGAGGCGGCGGAGATGCCGGGGAAGAGGACGAGCGCCGCGAGCAGCGCGGTGACTCCAGGGAAAAGAAGGATGCGGCGGGACATCGGTGAGCCTCCTCGCGTACGGGACTTCTGGACTTCGGGAAACAAACAGGGGACCGAGCGACCGGGCCTGGCCGGGGGGCGCCGAGTCGCGTGGGGCGCGGCGCCCGTCCCGAGCCAGCGGGGGGTCGCTTGAGGTACGGGGCGGCCTTGTGATCGGATGTGTCGGTCGGTACCCTTCGGGCATGCTCGTGCTCGGAATCGAAACGTCCTGCGACGACACGTCGGCCGCCGTGGTCGAAAACGGCCGGATCGTGCGCTCGAACATCATTGCCGCCCAGGACGTGCACCGCGATTTCGGCGGAGTCGTCCCCGAGCTCGCCTCCCGTGCCCACCTCGATCTTCTGGGCCCCACGGTCGAGACGGCTCTCGCGCGCGCCGACGTCGGATTCGGCGATCTCGACGGGATCGCGGTGACGCGTGCACCGGGACTTTTGGGATCGCTCATCGTCGGGGTGAGCTACGCGAAGGCGCTCGCCGCGTCGCTCGACCGGCCGTTCGTGGGCGTGAACCACATCGAGGCCCACCTGCTCGCGCCGCTTCTCGAAGGGGCCGAGTTCCGCTATCCGATGGTCGGCGCGGTCGTCTCCGGCGGGCACTCGGAGATCTTCCTCGTGCGCGGGCCGGGTCGTTACGCGATCGTCGGGACGACGCGCGACGACGCGATCGGCGAGGCGTTCGACAAGGTCGCGAAGCTCTTGGGGCTCGGCTTCCCTGGCGGGCCGATCGTCGATCGCCTGTCCGAGCGGGGACACGCGGACCGGTTCGCGTTCCCGCGCGGGATGAGTGAATCGGGCGACCTCGATCTCTCGTTCTCGGGGCTCAAGACCGCGGTGCGCCGGGTCGTGGACCGCACCCCGCGTCCGCTCGACGACGCGTTCGTGGCCGACGTCTGCGCGTCGTTCCAGAAGGCCGCCGTGGACGCGCTCCTCGGGAAGCTCGCGGCCGCGGCCGAGGCGCACGGTGCTCGCTCGCTCGTGGCCGGCGGTGGGGTCGCGTGCAATCGGCTCCTGCGATCGGACCTTGCCGCCCTCGGGGAACGGCTCGGGATCCCAACGTTCACGCCGAGCCCCCGCCTGTGCGCGGACAACGCGGCCATGATCGCGCTCGTCGGAACGCACCGGCTCGAGCGGGGGGAACGCGACGGACCCGATCTCGAGCCCGTTCCGCAGCTCGACGACAGCGGTCTCCTCGGGGCCGAGGACGGGGCGGGAGCGCGCGCCATCGCCTGATTTCTTCGCACCGGCGCCTCTTTCGGCCGGACGCAATTTGCGCGTTTTCACGGTGCTTCTTGCATTCTGCACGGTCCCGGCGGGCTTTCGCCGGGGTCCACCCGGCACCCCCGACGTTCCCCGATCTGCCACTTGGCGCGGAACTTCAAGCCCGAGGCCCTTCGCACGGTCCGATAAGCGCCCGGACCCCGCCTCGATCGCTCTAACTCCTTCTCTGGCACAGGACTTGCCTTCCCGGCGGGTGGGTCGAATCCCGGCGCAGACGGCGCAGGCGCCCGCATTTCCGTGAGGCGCAGGGAGCGAGGCGTGGTCCGAGGGGGAGCGATCGTGTCGCAGAAGGTGTCCCGCATCCTGGTCGCAGACGATGAGCCGAATCTGCGTGAAGCGCTCCGCCTTCTGTTCGAGCGGAACGGCTTCGAGGTCGTGACCGTCGAAGACGGTCAGGCGGCCGTCGAAACCGCGCAGCGTGAGCAGCCGGACGTCATCGTGCTCGACGTCATGATGCCGCGCATGGACGGCTACGAAGCCTGCCGCCGCCTGCGCGCGCACTTCCGCACGCGTCACATTCCGGTCGTCATGCTGACCGCGAAGGGCGCCGAGGACGACAAGCTCGTCGGACTCGAGGGCGGCGCGAACGACTACGTCACGAAGCCGTGGACGGGCCGCGAGCTCGTGCAGCGCATCCGGAACCACCTGGACTGGTCGAAGACCCAGCGCGCCGTGAGTCCCCTGACCGGTCTTCCCGGCAATCTCTCGATCCTCTCCGAGCGCCAGCGCCGCGTGGATGCCGGCGAGGGCTTCGCGTTCATCTTCCTCGATCTCGACAATTTCAAGGCGTTCAACGACCGCTACGGATTCCCCGTCGGCGACAAGGCGATCACCGCCGTCGCCGAGGTGCTGGTCAACGTCGTCGAGTCGAAGGGCCACGAGGGCGACTTCCTGGGCCACATCGGGGGCGACGACTTCCAGGTTCTGACCACGCCGGAGGATGGCGAAGCGCTCGCCGAGGCGATCAAGGAAGGCCTCGACCGGCGGCTGCCGTCGCTCTACGAGGACGAGGACCGCCGGCAGGGCTTCGTGCGCGTGCTCAACCGCCGCCACGAGTACGAGAACTTCCCGCTCATGTGCGTGACGATCGCCGTCGCGATCTACGATCCCAAATCGGGCACGCACCTGGCGCAGGTGGACGACGCGCTGCGCGAGCTCAAGGAGTATGGAAAGAGCCTTCCCGGATCGGTCGTGGTCACCGAACGGCGGCGCTCCCATCCGGAAGGCGAATTGCTCCCGCGGACCAAATCCTCGACCGGCGCACCGGACGCGCGCCCGCAGGCTCCGGCCCCGTCCGCCAAGGCTGCCGCGGCCGCAAAGGCTGCGACCAATCCGGGTCGCAAGCGCTCCGCATGAACGCGTCGCTGCTTCGGATCGCCCAGCTCGCGCTCGCGCTTCGCTCGAGCCGCGACCTGGGCGCGCTCACGGGCATCTTCGGCGAGGCGGTGCGGGATTGCCTGGACGGCGCCGCCTGGCGGCTGCTGCTCGTCGACCCCGAGAGCGGCGCGCTGCGCCACGC
>JBOHUC010000002.1:0-26362 GCA_050733935.1 Candidatus Eiseniibacteriota bacterium
GCCTGGAGCATGGTGAAGGGCGAGGTGCTGCCGAACAAGAAGTGGCAGATCCCGGTGTCGTGCATGGTGTGCAACTTCACGAAGCCGACGGAGAAGGACCCGTCGCTCCTCACGCACGACGAGGTGGAGACGTACTTCCACGAGTTCGGCCACGTGATGCACAACCTGCTCACCGAGTCCAAGTACGACTACTTCTCGGGCACGTCGGTCTACCGCGACTTCGTCGAGGCGCCGTCGCAGATGCTCGAGAACTGGGTGTGGAATGCGGACGTCCTGCAGACCCTGTCCGGCCACTATCAGGACCACTCGAAGAAGCTGCCGCGCGACCTGCTGGACCGGATGATCGAGGCCAAGAACCTGGACAACGGGCTCAAGTACTCGCGCCAGGCGTTCTTCGCGCTCACCGACATGAACTATCACACGAAGCCGACGACGAACACGACCGACGTCTGGCATGACGGCATGAAGAACATCTTCGGCATCGCGGCCCAGCCGGGCACGCACGAAGAGGCGACGTTCGGACACCTGTTCGGCTACGAGGCGGGCTACTACTCGTACCTGTGGTCGGAGGTGTTCGCGGCCGACATGTTCTCGCGCTTCAAGGCCGAGGGCGTGATGAACCCGAAGACCGGCATGGCGTACCGGAAGGACATCCTGGCGCCGGGCGGCAGCAAGGAGCCGATGGATCTCTTGAAGAGCTTCCTCGGACGCGAGCCGAACCAGGAGGCGTTCCTCGAGCACATCGGGGTCAAGGCCGGCGCAACACCGGCGGGCGCGACTTCGTCGCGGCCGTCCTCGGCGAGCCCGAACTAGCGCTCGACGGAGCGGAAGGACCATCGGGGCCGCGGGGCGAAAGCCTCGCGGCCTCGCTCTTTTCTCCGCGCGGGATGCGCGCTACACTGTCCCGCGTATTTCGGCCCGACCCCCACGGTCCCTCCTGCCATTGTCCCCGCTTGCCCAATGCTTGAGTTCAGGAGGCGCCATCATGCGTCGCATCCGACTCGTTGCCCTTCTTCTCGCCACGTCTGCGCTCGTCACGCATGCAGCTTTCTTCGCCGTCGAGAAAGCCGTCGCCGCTCCCGTCATCGGATCGCTCGAAACGTTCGCCTCCGGCACCGGGGAATGGGACGGGGGCGGCCTGGAGTCCAATCCCGGGACCGGGGGTGCGGACGGTGCCGCAGACGGCTACCTGCACGTCCAGAGCGGCTTCCAACAGCATCTCGGGAGCCGTAACGACGGACTGACGTACGCGGGTGACTGGATCGCGGCCGGCGCGGACCGCGTGCGCTTCTCTCTGAGCGACGTCGGTGAGGACCAGGATCTCGAGATCCATTTCGCGATCGGCCTGACGAACAATCTCTGGCAGTACAACACGGGTTTCCTGCCTCCCGACGGCGCATGGGCCGAATTCGAAGTCGATCTTTCGAGCGCCTCGGCGTTCACGCGGACGATCGGCCTTGCGAGCGCGACCTTCCCGCTGGCCCTCTCCGGGGCCACCCGAGTCCTCATCCGACACGACAAAGCACCGTACACGCAGGGACCGGACATGATCGTGGGCGAATTCGGAATCGACAACGTCTTGATCACGAGCTCGCTCGTAGGTGTCCCGGGCGGCCCGGGCACGCCGGTCGTCGGACGCCCCGTCTGGCTCGCGCCACCGGCCCCGAATCCCTCGCGTGGAGCGGTCGCGTGCGCGATCGAGACGTACGACGACGGTCCGGTTCAGATGTCGGTCGTGGACGTGCGCGGTCGGATCGTGCGCGCCGAGTCGCTTGCGCCAGCGGCGGCCGGACGCCGCACCTGGATGTGGGACGGGCGTGACAGCGCCGGTCGTGCCGTGGCTGCAGGTGCGTACCGGATCCGCGCGAAGGGGGCTTCCGGGGGCACGAGCCGTATGATCGTACGGGTCGATTAGCGCGGGCTTGGCCGCAACCCTTCGCAGGCCTTAGAATTGGGGCGCACATTGACGATGGTCTTTGTTCGTAGCCGGGGCCTTCCCCTTCCCCGGTCCCCCGATTGATCGATCGCCTGCGGAGGGCAGCCATGTTGGGTTTCACTGCGCGCGCATCCCTGCTCTCGACCGCCGCTCTGATTGCGGTTTCGGTCCTGTTCGTTCCGCGAGGCGCCCTCGCGGATCCCACGATCGGATTCCTCGAGACGTTCCAGGGCACCGACGTGTACGGCTGGGACGGGAACCAGGGGGATCTCCCGACCAATCCCGGATCCGGAGGCGTGGACGGAGCGACCGACGGTTATTTGTTCATCCAGCGCACGTCCGCATTTCGCTTCGGCTCGCACAACTTCACGTCCCCGTACATCGGGGACTGGCTCGCTGCCGGTGTCGATCGTGTCCGGTTCTATCTCAATGACGTGAACGCGGATCAGGCCTTCGAGATTCACTTCGCAATCGGGAACGGCAACAACTTCTGGCAGTACGACACGGGGTTCGTTCCACCGGAGAACAGCTGGAGCGAGTTCACGGTGGACCTCGACGACTCGACGAACTTCACTCAGATCATCGGGTTCGGACCTCCGAACTTCGCTCTCGCCCTGCAGTCGGTCGACCGGGTCCTCATCCGGCACGATCTCCCGCCGTTCGGCATGACGCCGAACGGAATCATCGGGGACCTCGGTGTGGACAACTTCCTCACGACGAGCTCGCTCGTGGGAGTCCCTCCGATCGGACCGGGACTTCCCGGCCGGACCGCCGGCGTGCCCGTGCAGCTCGCCCCGCCGTATCCGAACCCAGCGCGCGGCAACGTGGCATGCGTGCTCGAGGCGTTCGAGTCCGGGCCGATCACGATGCGTGTGGTGGACGCGCGCGGCCGCGTGGTGCGCGTGGCGACGCTCGCGGACGGGCCCGCTGGCATGCGCACCTGGATGTGGGACGGTCGCGACGACGCGGGGCGATCGGTCGCGGCGGGCGTCTACCGGATTCACGCGCGCGGGAAGTCGGGCGGCACGACCCGGCCGGTGGTGCGGGTGGATTAGCGAAGAAGCGTTCGCGCGGCCGCGAGCACGTCGTCGACCGAGACACGGGCGATCGGCTCTCCCCGGAGAGCGATCGCCCGTTCGCTTTGGGGCGCCCATTCTTTGGGATCGCCGAGCGAGTGGATCGAGACGGTGGGGATTCCGATCGCAGCCGCCAGATGCATGACGCCCGAGTCGTTGCACACGAGAAGATCGAGCGCGGAGAGAACGCCGGCGAACTCGGCGAGCGGAAGCGGCGGCACGATGGCAGCGCGAACGTCGCGCGCGCGGAGGCCTTGGGCGACGTCGTGTGCCGGTCCTGGCTCTTTCGGCGTGTCGAGAACGAAGAGATCCGTACCGCCACCATGACCCGCGCCGGAGTCGCTCGCAAGCGCAACGCCGAGCGCGACGAATGACTCAACCGGCCAGCACTTGAGCGCGTTCGCCGCCGCAGGATGGATTCCGACGCGCTTCGCTAGGGCTCCACGCCCCGAAGCCTCCTGCGCCAGGTTCGCCAGCATCCGCCGGCCGGCTGCGCGTTCCGATTCATCGAGCACGAACAGCATGCGCGGCGAGGCCGCGGACGCGCCTGTCCAGCGGACGAGGTCGAGCAGGCGGTCGACCTGGTGCGCAGATCGAGCCTCGAGCGGCAGGTCGAGATCGTAGAGCGCGTCTAGGGTCGGCTCTGGGCCTGCGTCGAGCGGCCCCGCCCCCACCCGACTCCGCCCGATGATTGCGCGCGCGCCGCTCAGCGCGGCGATGAGATCGGCGGTCTTCGAGCGCGAGACGCTGTTCATCACGAAGGCAAGATCGGGACGAAAGCCGGCGATCGAAGCGAGCGTCGCGACAATCGCACCGACGCCGGCCGGCCCGCCGCGCGGCAGGATCCAGAGACGGTCGACGCCTGGGACGTGGCGCGCGAGCGGCGCGAGATAGTCGCGCACGACGAGCCCGATTGTGGCGTCCGGAAAGCGGGTGCGCAGTGCGGCGATTGCGGGCGTGGCGACGAGAAAGTCTCCGAGCTGATCGTGCGTCTTGACGATCAGAATGCGGCGGACACGCGAACCTGTGGCCGCGCCCGCGCCGAGCTCGCGCGCTCCGGAGGCGTTCGAGCGGCCCGGACGGAGAAACCGCGCAAGCCCGTCGGCCAGAGGATGTGCGTTCCGCCGTTCCATGCGGCTGCGCGCGTCAGTCGCGCTTCGCGCCCGACGCCGGAATCAGGGCCGCGAGCACGAGCAAGAGCCACAATCCGAATCCGACGAGTGTCGCGATGCGCGCTGTGCCCCAGCCGTCCGGCTCGTAGCGCATCGTGACACGATGCGTGCCGGCGGGGACGACCACGCCGCGCAGCATGTGATGAACGCGGTAGATCGGCACGGGCTCGCCGTCCACGTCCGCCTTCCAGCCCGGAAACCACGCGTCCGCAATCACGAGAAACGCCCGATCCGGAGCCGACGCTTCGTACACGAGGAGATCGGGCTCGTCCGTCAGCCAGGTGCCGAGCATCGCGACCGAGCCGGGATAATCTCCCGCCGCCCGATCATCGGCCGCGAACGCGACCCGGGTTGGATCGAGATCCGGCGCCCCCATCGCCTGGAGCACCGCGACGTCGTTTCCCGGCGCTTCGATGCGCGGCACCGCATAGGCACGCGGAAAGGCGCGCACGACACGCCAGTTCCCGGGCTCTATCGGCTCGAAAATCTCGGGGTGCTCGAACATGAGGGTGTCGCTCGCAACGTATCGAACGGCGTACGCACAAATGACTGCGTGCTGGCCGAACAGGCCGCGCTCCATGAGGTCCTTCCACCGCCGCGGCGCGGCTCCGTGAACTCCGCCGATCGAGCGCACGCGCCAGCTCACCCACGTGTTGCTCAAGAACAGGGGCTTGTCGAGATGCGCGACGCGGGCCATCGGGTCTCCTTCGGCGAAGCGCGCGATCGGAAGGGCCGGCGCGGGCGCGAGGGCCGCGGGCGGTCCCGTGCTCGAGCGCGCGACCGAGACGTCCTGGGGCAGGAAGTCCCAGACGAGAAGTCCGAGGAGCGCGACTCCTGCTGCGGGAGCCAACCACGCGCGCGTTCCGGCGAATCGCATCGCCGCGACGATCACGCCCACGCAGAGCGCGAGCAGAAGCAACGTCTCCCACGCGTTCACGATCGCACGGAAGGCGAGGTCGGCGACGCGATCCGGCGCCATCGCAGGACGCACCGCGCGCACGAGCTCCGCGTAGACGCGCGACAGCGGAGCTTGGACGAACGGAAGACGAAGCACGAAGAGCACGAGAAGCACGACAAGGCCTGTGACTGCGGCGACGAGCCCCGTGCGCGCCCCTGTGCGCGACTCGGAACGGATGGTCGGACTCCGCGCGGAGCGAAGGTGGACTAGAAGCTGATCGACCCCGCGGGCCGAGACGAGCGCGAGACCCAGGTGCGTGACGACGAGGGTCCCGACCGCGACGCGAAACAACGACCAGAGCGGAATGCGCTCGTAAAGGAACGTGTAGAAGGGTCCGAGCTGGGTTCCGAACGCGAGCACGGCTCCGAGGAGCGCGGCTACGATCCAGAACACGGCGACGCCCCGTTGCGGGCCGGCCGCAATCAGCCCGTACACGGCAAGCGCAAGCACGGTCACTCCGAGATAGGCGGGCCACGCAGCGACATGGAGCCCGCCCCAGTAGGTCGCTTCTCCGAACCCCACCGCCCAGGGCCAGACGAAGGAAAGGCCGTCGCGGAGAGCGAGGCTGAACGCTTTGACCTCGTGAAACCCCACGCCTCCCCACGAGCCCGACCGCACGGACTCGCGGCCGTAAAGATACGCGGGCCACCACACGACCGAAGAGAGGAGCGCGCCAAGCGCGCACGCGAGAACGACGCCGATCCACCGGCGCAATCGCCTGAAGTGCCATGCGCGCTCGAGCCCGAACGCAAGCACCAGGATGCCGGTATACGCAACGTACTGAGGATGGCCGTTCAGCGCCTGAAGACCGAGTGCCCCCGCGAGAAGAGCGAATCCCGCAAAGCCACCGGGCCCTGCTCCAGAACGGCCGGGGACGCCCCGCGACGCGCGCAGGCTCTTCGACGCAAACGCAAGATGCGTCCCGAGGAGGGCGAGCGGCATGAGCGCAATTGCGACCTGCTGTGCGTCGTGTCCGTACGTGACCGGCAACGCAACGTTCGTCGCGAGCCCGAACGCGATCGCCGCCCATGCGAACGCCCACGGTCCCGCGTTCCACAGCGCCCGCGCGAGGAGTCCCGCGGCGAACATGCCGATCAGATGAGCCAGCAAAACGGGAAGGAGCGGCGGCCATCCGGACCAGCGGCCCGGCGCTTCATAGGCATCGAGCAAGACGTCGGGCAGGTACTGAGGGCGCGGATCGGCCAGGCTCGCGGTCGCGGGGAGTCCTACGAAGACGTACGGATTCCAGTACGTCCGTTGTCGCTCCTTGAGCCAGCGTTCGCGCGAGAACTCCGCGAACGGTCCAAAGATCGACGCGTCGCCCCGGGAGAAGATTTGCCCGTTGAAGAGCTGCGGCCCGAACAGGCCGGCCCAGACGACGACGATCGCGACGATCGGCGTAGCCCACGCCGCCACGCGGGAAAGGCGCCCTGCCGCGCGCGGAGATGGATCTCCCGTGCGGGGCGAAGGACCGGCGGCGCGAGCTTTGGTCGGGGCCGTGCGCGCGCCCACCGTCTACTCGAGGTTGAAGAGCTTCTTGAAGTCGTTCTGCTCACGCACTGACATGCCGAGTGCCGCGAGATCGGGCTTCTCGCCGCGCAGGAGAGCGCGGAGGGCCGCAACTTCCATGCGGGAGAGGTTCGCGCCCTCCATCTGATAGTCCACGAACGCCTCGTACACGTCGGGAACCCACCGCTGGACGAGCGACGCCAGCGCCTCCGCGTAGACGCGAATCTCGTACTGCGCGTGCGCGTCGGCACGGAGCGAAATGAAGCGCAGCAAATTGTGAAGGTCGATCTTCCAGTACCACTGCGTGTAGAAGCCGACGGAGAGATTGATGCGCGCGAGCTCGCGCGCGATGCCTTCGACGTCCTCGGTCGCCCCCGCTTCGCGCTGTTCGCCGGTCGTCTCCGTCGCCGCCGGTCCGCCTAGCATGTCCTCGTAGTGCGCGTACGTCACTTCTGCATCGCGCTTCAGAATCTCGAGAATCTGCACTGCTCGCGCTGGCGAGACGGCGTCGCCACGCCCCTGGCGATTGGCGCTCGTCTGCGAAGCAAGCACATTCGCGTCTGGTAAGTAGAACTCTTTGTCCAGTACTGAATAGCGAGCGCTGTACTCATTGACACTGTTGTGGACAATGAACCCGTTTGCGACAAAGTTGTGGTCCGGCCCCTCAACTTCCAGGTCATAGGTCTCTTGTTCGCCCAGGTACTCGATCTTCACTACCGAAGAGAAGGTGACAACCAACTTGGTCGGTGTCGGTAAGGTCTTCGCCACCGGGCGAGGCATCGTGTTTGGATGCAGTCCCCAGAACCCTTCGAGGGGTGAGCCGGCTTGGACGGCAAGATACAGTGCCATCTCTAGGTTGCGATTGTGCAGCCGACGATGGCATGTGTCGCAAATGGTAATTAGATTGTCGGCTTCGCGTGCGCGAGCTGGGTTATTCCATACAGGATCAAGGTGGTGTGCACAGAGCTTTCCGCCATCACCACACAGAACACATCGGAATCCGAAACGCTTGTGCGTCGCCGCAGCGTTCTCGCGGGTCCAACGTGCGATGTTGGCTCGTTCCGGCGTGACTCCGCCCTTCCAGAAGTTTGACATTTCGCCGCTTCTGGCACGTCGAACGTTTTCGCGCCACTCGTCGGTGAAGACGCGTTGCTTGACAGGAGTGCGCTTCTGGCCACGCTGGGCCAGCCCTGAAAGCCGGGCCTTTTCCTTCGGCGTGAACTGAAGCCCAAATCGCTGCAGGCATTTCCGAATGGTGTGTCGTGTGACGCCTGCGCGCGCCGCAATCGCATCTAGATCGAGCCCTTCCGCCCGTCTCTGTTTGAGCCACTCATGGTTCCGGTGAGCCAGCTCGCCGTTTACAGCGAACGCGGGGGCGGTTCCATCCCAACTCACGGCCCCACCTCGGCCGACATTGAGCCTTGTGGCCTGCTCTAGCGTCATCCAACCGGCTACCGTCAGACACCGGTGGTCCTTTGTCATGGTCAATCTGTACCCGTTGTCGAGCGTGACCCTAAAGACCGGGCGGACGCCTGTGCGCCAGATATCAACTACACGAGTGTGTTTGATCTCCCCCGTAGACTCCTCGCAGGAACGGAGCAGAGCCCGGGAAAGCCGCGGTCGCATGTTCACGCGCGCGTAATGCTTTCGCTCCGCAAATTCCATCCATGCCGTACCGCGTATGAAAATGGAGCACTCGCGAGGATCACTGACTGGGCGCTTTTCCGCCTGCAGAGCCCCAAGCCGGACTAGGTTGCGAATTGTAAACTCAGTTCGATCGACCAGGCGAGCGAGCTCCGGAACCGTGTAGATTTGCTCCGCATTGATCCTGTCCACATAGGTGTCCTTCTTCTTGGACATAGGATGCGTCGATCCTTCCGTCCACAACCGATAGAACTCCTCGATCGTCCTATTTCGGCGTCCCCTGCGGCCGCGCTTGAGAGCGCCCGGCAGATCGAAATAGAGCCTGGTATCCCCCGCAAGACAGGCGGTTCGATGCCGAATCCATTGCCTTGCCACGAAGATCGGAAGCTTTACGTGTACCTTGATCACGCACATTTCAAACGGTGTCGTGTGATGGTGCCGAAGCAAGTACCGAATCAGCCCCCGATCTTCTCGAGCCCGTCTTGTTCCACGCCCGTAGGACACGCGGGCCGCCTGTACAACGGCCTGATCGTCTCCCATGTAGTCCACAAGACTCACGAAGCCGTGATCGAGAACAGGAGTCGCGGCTCCGATCAATTCATCAAGAGCGGGGACCGTTGGACGGCGTGTCTGCATCGTGGACGGGGTCGAAGTAGAAGCAGAAATCGGGGCAGGAGCAGTCTCGCGAGTCGGCTCAGGGCTCGTCAGCGGGGTGCGGCTCTCCTTCACGTGGTCTCCCATGCGCGTCGCGGGGGCGAGTCACTCGGAAGCATCCTCGGCTGCACACGATAGCCGATGCTAGGGACGGGAACCACCCTCTCCGCCCCATGATTACCTCGGCGCCAGGTCCGCCATCCAGTCCGTCACGATCGTGAGCCCGGGCAGGTTTTCCTGCACTTCCTCGAGCACCACGAGAAACTTGCCATCGGGCGAAACGTCGATGTCCGTGAACGAGCGGAATTGAACGCGCAGGTCGGGGACGATCTCGGCGGGCCCGACTTCGACCTTGTCGCGGCCGAGCTTGACCGGAGCGAACAGGACGCGCCCGTCCATCGCGCGGAACATGAGCTCCTTGCCGTCCTTGCGGAAGCGGGGCGTGTGCCCTGCGACGTCGCTCACCTGCGACTTCCGCCCGGGTCCCGGAAACGGGCGAACGAAAAGCCCGATGCGGCCGGTTGCGTACCCCGTGTACGCGTACCATCGGCCGTCGGGCGAGAAGCGCGATTGATAGCCGGTTTCGTCCTCCGGGAGCAGGCAGGTCGACTGGGTCGGATCGGCGATCGAGACGGCGCGCAGCTCGGTGCCTGAAATGCTCGCGCGCGCGGCCACGATGAGCGTGTTCCCGTCCGGCGACCACGAATCGGGGATGAGCTCCCGACCGTGCTCGAGGAGCTTTCGCTCCGGTCGATTGTCCCCAAGCGTTTTGACCAGGATCGCGCTCCCCTCGTTGGTGATTGCCGCGTAGGCCAGCGATTTCCCGTCCGGGGACCACACCGGGTTGTCGCACGAGTCGGGGCCGAACGTGAACCGGTCGCGCGTTCCGCGCGCCATGTCGTAGATCCAGATGTCGGCGATGTTGGCTCGCGCATCATGGATCGAGACGGCCAGTCGCTTTGCGTCAGGCGACAGAGAACAGCCGAGGGCCAGCACGTTCTCGGCAAGCCGCCTTTGAAACCGGCCGGATCGATCGTAGATCGAAATATGGGCCGCGTACTCCGGCGGCGCGAGCTGATACGCGAGGATGCCGTTCTGGGAGACGGAGAACATTCCGAGCCCGGCCGGACCGAGCATCGCCACGCCGCTCGCGAGGAGAACCGGCCGGCCTCCGAACTCGAGAGTCTTCGGGTCGAACGGCTCCGCATACAGCGCGCGCTGGCGCAGGCGGAGGACTTGCCCTTCGCACAGGATCGCCTGCGATTCCGTCGGACCCAGAAGTCGCGGCGCGTCCCCGTCGAGCGATCCCACATAGAGGTTGTGCTTCCATGTCGCCGGCCCGCCGAGCAGGCCGACATCCGCGCGCGCGACGAAGAGGAACCGTCGGCCGTCCGGCAGAAAACTCGCAAGTCGGTGCGAATCGGTCCTCGGCGTTGCTGCGAGGTCCGTCACCGCCCGCGGCGTGCTGCCCGCATTCTCCGACACGGCCAGCAACGGACTCGTCGGCGTCGCGGTGTAGACGATCTCTCCCTGGGGACTCCACGCACCACCCTTGCCGTCGATGGCCTCGGCGAGCACGAGCGTGGGCCCTCCGGCGGCGGGGATCCGCTTGAGCTTCCCCTCGGCGAAGAATCCGATCGACTGGCTGTCGGGCGACCAGAACGGGTACTGCGCTCCATCCGTTCCCGCGAGAGGAACGGCACCGCCATCGCGCAGCGAGCGCACCCAGATCTGCTGCGGGCCCTGCTTCGGGCGGCCGGTGAACGCGACGCGCGTGCCGTCCGGCGAGAGCACGGGAGGACCGGGATTCTGACCGCGGAGCTGAAACGACACTCCCGGAGGCGGAACGAGCGTGAGATGGAGACGCGGCATGGCCGCGGCGACCGCGCCTCTGCCCCCTGCTCCCGCCGCCGCCGCGCCCGCAACTTCGTATGCCTCAGCCTCGCCCGAGAGCGTTTCTTCGATCTCGAGGCGCGCGTCCGCCGCGGACGAGAGACGCCGTCGCACATCCTTCGCGAGACACCGGCGAAGCAGTCGGCGGATCGACGTCGGCGTCGCCGCGGGAAGCGCCTCCCAGTGCGGCTCCTCGCGCAGGATCGACACCATGAGATCCGAGATCGTCTCGCCTTCGAACGCCGGACGACCGACCAGACATTCGTAGAGCACGCAACCGAACGACCAGAGATCCGATCGGCGATCGACCGGCCTCCCGCGCGCCTGCTCGGGGCTCATGTACGACGCGGTGCCGAGGATCACTCCCGGGAACGATCCGTACGTGGGCGAAATCCCGGGCGCGTACGCTCGCGCCATCGTCGGTGAATCGGGCGTGAATCCGGCCGAGGGCGAGTCGCTCGCAGGCGCACCCGCGGCGCCAGAAGCCACGGTCGCAAGACCGAAGTCGAGCACTTTGGCGGTTCCGTCGGGCCGTACCATCACGTTCGCGGGCTTCAAGTCGCGATGCACGATTCCAGCGTCGTGTGCGGCTTCGAGCGCGCTCGCAACTTGCCGTGCCACTTCGAGCGTGTCTTCGATCGCGAGAGGCCCGCGTTTGATCCGATCGGCGAGCGTCTCTCCTTCGACGAGCTCGAGTGCCAGGTGGCGGCGCCCGTCGGCTTCGATCAGGCCGTAAATGCTCGCAATGTTCGGATGACTGAGCGCGGCGAGGACCTTCGCCTCGCGCTCGAAGCGCGCGAGCCGCTCGGGATCGCCGGCGAACGCATCCGGGAGCGCCTTGAGTGCGGCTGAGCGATCGAGATCCGTATCGCGTGCGCGATAGACCTCGCCCATGCCCCCCGCGCCGAGCGGGGCGAGGACTTCGTAGGGGCCAATGCGGGTTCCGGTCGCGAGCGGCATGGGGACCTGAAGATAGCACGCACCGCGAGGGCGTAGTGCGGAGGGCCCGGTCTCCGCTAGGATGGACTTGCGACCCCGGCACCACCGGCGCGAACCGCGCCATCACCCGCGCACTCGCCGGCCCCACCGGCCTTCATTCTCTGGAGACCTGTCATGCGCCATCTCGGACCTGGATTCGCTCTGGCACTGACACTGGCGTCCGCGTGGGCGCCTTCCTTGCTTCCGACGCCCGCGGCCGCACAACCGGCCGGCGAGGATTCTGCGACCGTCGTTCTCAATCGCTCGCCGCGTCACGGCGAGTTCGTCGACGTGAAGCGGCCGTCCGGCGGGACGCCGATTCGCACGTGGGTCTCCTACCCCGAGCGGAAGGACAAGGCCGGTGTCGTGATCGTCATTCAGGAAATCTTCGGTCTCACCGACTGGCTGCGCGCGGTCGCGGATCAGCTCGCAGCGGACGGCTTCATCGCCGTGGTGCCGGATCTCATCTCGGGGCTCGGACCGAACGGCGGCGGGACCGAATCGGTCGCAAGCCGCGACAGCGTCGTCGCGCTCACGCGCGGTCTCACGCCCGAGGAGACGAAGGCGCGTCTCGACGCCGTCTACTTCTATGCGGCGGCGACTCCTGCCGGGAACGGCAAGATCGCGACCATGGGATTCTGCTGGGGCGGGGCACGGAGCTTTGCGTACGCGGCCACGCAGACCAAGCTCAAGGCCGCGGTCGTGTATTACGGATCGTCACCGGACAGCACGCTCATTGGAAGCGTGCGCGCGCCGGTCCAGGGCCACTACGGCAGCGACGACGCGCGCGTCAATGCGACGATCGATCCCGCGAAGGCAGCTCTCGGGAAACTCGGGCGCTCCTACGAGCCCTTCATCTACGAGGGCGCGGGCCACGGTTTCCTGCGCGCCCAGAGCGGGCGCGAAGGCGCGAACCTCAAAGCCTCGAAAGCCGCGTGGCCGAAGACGATCGCCTTCTTGAAGAAGCACATCAGCTAGCGGGACGGTCCGAGCGCGCCGGGACGTGCCCTCCCTGGCCGGCACGAAACCCGGAGCGAGTGAGGCCGCGGAGCATCAACTCCGCGGCCCATTCTCATTCCTTCGTTCCCTTCTATCCCCGTGACGCGAGCGGGCCGCGTCGTCTCGACTCATTGGACGAGTACGATCAGCTTCCTCTCCGAGTGCCAGCCCTGGGCGTCGAGCCGGTAGAAGTACACGCCGGCCGGGGCCCTCACCCCGGTTTCGTCCCGGCCGTCCCAGACGACCTCGTGCGGACCCGCCGGTCGGGGGCTCTGCCGGGTCCAGCTCCATGCCCGGATCCTCAGTCCCAATCCCGTGCGCGATACGATTCAGCTCGAAATCGAAGCGCCCGCCACTTCAGCCGCGACCGTGACCGTCTACGACCTAGCGGGTCGGGTGGTGCTAAGGGAAACGTGCGCGTGGAGACGGGAGGGATGAGCACGGTAAGATTGAGGCTCGATCGCGCCTCCCTTGCCCCTGGCGTTTACTTCGCGAAGGCCAGGGACGCGGAGGGCATCGAGTCGCACGGGATGAAGTTCGTGATCGCGCGCTAGCCCGGGCCCCCGCACCGACTCCATTTTCCGGCGCGGCCCTTCGTGCTACCCTATCCCCGCTTCGCAGGCACTCGGGCCTCGGCCGCGACGATCGAGCCCGCGAAGGGCCGCAGAACTCGACGTGTTCCCATGAATCGAATCCTTGTCCTCCTGTTTCTCACCGCCGCCGGAACCGCTCAGGCAGCTCCGACGAGCCGTGCATGGACGCCGGAGAGGCAAGACGGCGTCTTCGAGCCGCTGTTTCCCATTCGGCCACAGTTCTCCCCAGCGATGGTCTACGACACCGCGCGCGAGCGGCTTCTCGTCCTCCCCTACGGAACGGACGAAGTGTGGGCACAGGACATCGAAGGTCCCGAAACGGGTCTTTGGGTGCGCCTCGCAGTTGCGGGTCCTGGGCCCGGACGCCGTTACGGCGCGGCGCTCGTGTACGACCGCGCGCGCGATCGAGTCATCCTCTACGGTGGCGCCGAAGACACCCGCACCTGGGCGCTCGACCTAGGTGGCACGCCATCCTGGACAATACTGTCCACGCGTGGCCCCGGCTCGCCCGAAGAGCCACGTTACTTCGCGCGCGCGATCCACGATCCACTGCGTGATCGAGTCGTCCTCTACGGCGGGAATCGTGTCTCCCGGGATCCGGGGCTGACGCACGAGTACCTCGAGTTCCGCCGAAACGACGTTTGGGTGTTGCCGCTCTCCGGCCCACCCGCGTGGAGTCCCGTTCTCGCGGCGGGCGATCCTCCGGACCTCATGACCGGGCCCATCGCGCTCTACGATTCGCGGAGGGATCGACTGGCTCTGTTCGGCCCCTCGGTCTCGGGCCCCTCCAGGCGCTCCCTCTGGACGCTTTCCCTGAGCGGATCTCCCGTCTGGCAAAACGAGATGCTGCCCGGGCACCACGGCCCTCATCCCCCCTGGTTTGCGGGCTCCGCCGCTGCGTACGACCCGCTGGCCGACCGCATCTTTGTCCACGCGGGCTACTACTTCTACGTTACGGAGGGCGGACTCGTCACCGGCGGGCTGTTCGAGGCCGACCTCGCGAATTGGACAGCAAGATTCCTCGAGCACACGGGGCCCGAACCCGATCGGCGCTGGGGCCACGGCGCCGCGTACGATCCGGTTCACAATCGTCTGTTCATCTTCGGTGGAGGGCGGACTTCCGGGGCCCATTCGGAGTTGTTCGACACATGGGCGTTGTCCCTCGGCGGAAGCCCGCGATGGGACCGCATTGGGTACCTCCAAGGGCCGCCGCAACGTCGCCTCGCGCAGTCTCATCTGTACGACCCGCTTCGCGACCGGCTCGCGACGCTGTTCGGTTGGGACGGGGTATTTGTCGATTGCATCGGGGGTAGCGCCGGGTACTACAACGACGCGTGGACCTTCGAGCTGTCGTCACCTGAACACTGGAACGTCGTGAATCCCACAACGCCATTACGCCCCTTCTACCGATCTCACGGCGCGATGGCCCTCGACTCCAGTCATGATCGGATCGCTCACTTCGGCGGACGGATCGATCCCTGCTCTGCTCGGCCGCCGGTGGTCGACGAGCTCATCGCGTTCAACCTGGGCGAGTCACCGTCGTGGGAGATCCTGCCGCAGGGTAATCCGAGGCCCTCGGCGCGGGGCGGAGCGCTGGCATTCGAGGATCGCCTCCGCAACCGCATGGTGATGATCGGAGACGTCGTGGACGAGCAAGGCCAACCTGAAGTTTGGAGTCTCGGATACGACGACCTTAGGTGGACCCGTCACGCGCCTGTCGGACCTGGGCCGGCGGCACCTTTGGAGGGCTGCTATGACGCCAGACGCGATCGGGGGCTGTTCCTTGCGTCGCGGTCCACCGGAGAGCTGTGGGCCCTTTCTCTGAAGGAACCCTTGACGTGGTCCCGTCTGGATGTGCCCGAAACGATCCCTTCAGGCACGGCGTTGAACGTAGTCTTGGACACGGCCAGGGACCGTTTGGTGGCCTCCGTCGATCGCAGTCTCCTGGGACTCGATCTGACTACGGCCGGAGGCTGGTATCTGATTCAAACGGCCGGACCCGATGAGCCCAGCCCCTCCAACTCCATGTACGACCCGGTGCGGGATCGCCTGCTGTTCGAAGTGGGTCCAGAGCAAGGCTCGATGTGGGCGCTCAGCTGGGGCGAGCCGGTGCACGATGTCGCCTTGATGCGAGTAACGGGAGGTCGGTCCAGAGGGCGGATCCTTCTGGCCCTCGTTTCCAAGGCCCCGGTTGAATCGGCCCTGTGGCCTCGACCGTTCGATGTTGGCTCGGTGGATGAGTCGAGCCTTCGCTTCAATGGCGTGAAGCCGCTCGCGGCGGGTTGGCATGACCCGCACACTCAGAAGCGTGATGTGGATGGCGACGGCCTCGATGACCTCGTGGTTCATCTCGATGGAGACGTCCTCATAACGAGGGACCGCATCGTGCGCTTGGAAGGATTCACGGACGACGGGGCACGGCTTCGCGGCGAGCTCGATCTCGATGCGATCGAAGCATCGCCGGCCGACAACAACGCCACGCTGACTCGAGCGGCCTCGCGGGGGCTGACGCTGTCGCGGATTACGCGCGTCGCCGGGGCGATCGACGTGCTCCTCACCTGCGACTCGCCGGGACCCGTGCACGTGGCCGTTTTCGATGCGCGCGGTCGCCTGATCGAGCGCCAGAAAGTCGCTTCGAGCAACGAACCAAGGCGCCTGGGATTGGCCCGGGGTCGAACGCTCGCAGGTGGAATCTACTTTGTCGAAGCGCGCCAAGGGGATGTCCGAGCGCATGTGCGCGTGGCCTGGCCCGGTGGCAGGACAGTGCCATGAGGTTCGCGCACCCCGCTTCACGGCGGTGGCCATGGAGGCCGCCTTGAAGACGCTATGGGGCACATCCGCGACTCCAGCTCACTCGCGCCTGAGCGCCGTGGGTCTGAGGCTCTGGTCCACGGCGCGTCCCGTCTTGATGACGATGCCCGGCAGCGCCTCGACGTCTGCGACGTCCGTGTGGAAGTTCACGATGCACGCCCGCAGGAGGTAGCGCCCGTCGATCACCGCCGGTGAGACGAACGCCTCCCCGCCCTTCTGCAAGCGGTCGAGCACTTCCTGGTTGAGCTTGTTGAGGTACTCGTCGAGCTCCGTATCGCCGGGCTCGGACGCGGAAGCCACGCGCCTGCGAAGATCCTGCGGGATGTAGCGGAACGTCGTGATGCTCAACTCCTGCGTGTAGAGCTCGAGCTCCTGCTGCGCAGCAACCGCGCGGCCCAGGTCCCCGGACAGGCGAATGTCGTCGGCGATCATCTGACGGTAGCCTTCCGCCCCCGCGTGACGGAGCGCGAGCCACACCTTGAGCGCGCGGAACCCGCGCGAGTTCTGCATTCCGTACTCGACGTAGTTCGTCGCCTCTTCCTCGAGGTGATAGTAGACGGGGCGATAGGAGAACGCGGCGACGAGCTTCGCCGGGTCGCGCACGAGCGCGCAGCCGGCTTCGAGCGGCGCGTAGAGCCACTTGTGCGGATCGACCGCGACCGAGTCGGCCTCGCTCAGCGCGAGAAGCTCGCTCGGTACGAGCGGCTTCGCGCCTTCAGCCGCATCGCCCGCGGCCGTTGGATCGAGACCGGCCTCCGCTTGGGGTCCGCGTCCGACCGCGGCCGCGAGCGCACCGTACGCACCATCGACATGGAACCAGAGGTGCTGCTCGCGGCAGAACTTCGCGATCTCGGGGAGCGGATCGACTGCACCCGTGCTGACCGAGCCCGCGGTGCCGATCACCATGATCGGGACGTCGCCCGCCTTGCGATCGGCCTCGACCTGCTCGCGAAGCGCCTCCATGTCCATGCGCTGGTCGACGTCGGTCGGAATCCAGCGCACGGCGCTCGTTCCGAGGCCCGAAAGGTCGGCGGCCTTCTGAATCCAGGTGTGCGTCTCGGCCGACGTATAGACGCGCAGGCGCGAGGCTCCGGCCGCTCCTTGCTCGCGGATGTCCCACGGCGCCTTCGCGGCGCGCGCCGCGAAGAAGCCGATGAAGTTCGCCATGTTCCCGCCGCTCACGAGGATTCCGCCGCAGTCCTTCGGATAACCGATCAACTCGGCGATCCAGCGCACCGTCTCGGCTTCGATCTCGGTCGCGGCAGGCGAGAGCGAATACGCGCCGACGTTCGGATTGACGGCCGAGGCAAGGAGGTCCGCGAGGATTCCGATCGGCGCGGGCGATGACGTGATATAGCCCATGAAACGCGGATGGCCGTTGAAGAGCGAATGCTCGAACAGGAGGCGCGTGGTGCGCTCGAGGAGCGCCGCGGCGTCCTCGCCACGCTCGGGCAGCGGCCCGCCGAGGCCGAGCGCCGCGCGGATGGCCTTCGGTTGCTCGCCACGCGTGACCGGCCCGTTCGGAATCGCCGCGAGCCGCTCGGCGATCTGATCGACGAGACGGTGACCGAGCGCGCGGAATGTCTCCGGGCTCATGGCGAGGGCGGCGGTGCGGTGAGCCTGGGCGGCTTGGGCGGCTTCAGCAGCTTCGGCGGCCTGTGCGACTTGCGTTGACTTTCCTTCGTCTCGAGGCATGAATGTCGTCCTTCGTCAGAGATGTAAAGCCCGGGGCGCGATGCCATCTCGCAGGAGTCTGTACAAAACGTACGCTCTTGTACAACGTACGCGCCTGTACGAATTGTACAACCTTCTGCGCGAGACATGCCCTCCCCCGGCCTTGACAAGATCGAAACGATCTACGGTCGCAGGCCTTCGAAGAGATCGATCTCCTGTCGACGCCCGCCGTTCACGGTGCTGAAGACCCGATAGAACGACTGCGCCCCCCACAGCGCCTCATGACTCTCGGGCGAGAGATCCCCGAGCCGCGCGTAGTTCGCGATCTGGGAATCGTGACAGGTGACGGCCTTCCAGACGGTCGGCCAGTAGGCGCGCGTGTCGATGCGGGTCGTGATCTCCCATTCCGGCCAGGGGTTCGCGCGGCGTTCGACACCGTCGACGTGCGAGACGAGCGTCTTGAACGCCTCCTGGTAGGCGGCCCACGTTGTCGCCGGCCACGCGATGTAATAGAGCTTGGAGACCGCGTCGGGTGGCCCGCCGTCGCCCGCCTGCTCAGGATTCGCCGCCGCCACCGTGGCCGCGGTCGCGAACTGCGCGATCGCGATGTGATCCGGGTGTCCGTAGGCACCGTCCATCGCGAACGTGACGCACACGTGCGGGCGCACGCGTCGGAGGTGACCGGCAATGCGCGCAATCGCCTCGGACGGGTCGGCCTGGTCGAGCTCACCGTCCACGTAGTCGAGGAACGCGACCTCGCGCACCCCCAGGACGGCCGCGGCCGCGCGCAGCTCCTTCTCCCGGATCGCGGCGAGCTTCTCGCGCCCGGGATGGCCCGGGTCGCCGAGACGATGGTCGAGGTAGCGACCACTTTGTCCGCGCGTTCCGCACAGGACGTAGGTCTCGATGCCCTGCGAGGCGTAGTGGACCAGCGTGCCGCCCGTTCCGAGCGTCTCGTCGTCGGGATGTCCCGTGATCACCATGAGTCGAAGCGGCGCGGACAAGCGGCCTCCGTCGGTTCGCGAAGGCCGCAGTATAGCCGCAGACAGCCGGTGGCGGGCGCCGGCCCGAGTGCGCTAGGATCCCCCGCCGGAGGTGCGCCTCCGATTCCCGAGTCCACACTGTCCCCCCGATCCGCAGAGGCCGAAGCGCATGAATCCGTCTCCCCGCTCGCGCCGAAGATTCCTGAAGAGCCTGGTCATTCCGGCGGCAGCGATCGCCGTCCCCGTTCCGTTCGGGATCGCGCTCGCTGCCGATGAAGCCGAGAAGCCGAAGACGCCGGCCGCGGCGACCGACACACCCCCGGCGTCGAAGCCGCCTGCCTTCCCGGACTACTCGATCGCGCGCACGCCCGAAGAGCGTGCGACGCTCGAGAAGCAGTGGAACCAGATGCATGAAATCCTCGACGCGGTCCGGAAGGCGAAGGTCGCCGAGGATGTTCCGCCAGCGGTCCACTTCGCGGCGCTCGCGCCGGCGCTCAAGAAGGGCGCCGCGGCGAGCCCGGGCTCGAAGGCGAAGCGGCCATGAGCACGACCGTTTCGGCCAAGGATGACCTCCTGTTTCAATCGATCGGCGAGCTGGGCACACGCCTGCGGCGGCGCGAAGTCACGTCGCTCGAGCTGACCGAGCTTTCGCTCGCGCGACTCGACACGATCGGGCGGAGCCTCAACTGCGTGGCGACGCTCACGCCCGACCTCGCCCGCGAGCAGGCGAAGCAAGCGGACAAGGAGCTCAAGGCCGGACGCGACCGCGGGCCGCTCCACGGGATTCCGTGGGGTGCGAAGGACCTCCTCGACACGGCCGGCATCGCGACGACCTGGGGTGCGAAGCCGTACGAGAACCGCGTTCCGACGACCGACGCGACCGTGATCAAGAAGCTGCGCGACGCGGGTGCCGTCCTCGTCGCGAAGCTCGCAATGGTCGAGCTCGCCGGCGGCCTCGGCTACCACTTCGGGACGGCGTCCCTCCAGGGCCCGATGCGAAACCCGTGGAACAAGGAGAAGTGGACGGGCGGCTCGTCTTCCGGATCGGGTGCGGCAGTGGCCGCGGGACTCGTGCCGATTGCGATCGGAACGGAGACATGGGGCTCGATCCTCTGTCCGTCCGCGTTCTGCGGCATAACGGGGCTCAGGCCAACGTACGGGCGCGTGAGCCGTGCGGGGGCGATGGCGCTCTCGTGGACGTTCGACAAGATCGGACCAATGGCGCACACGGCCGAGGACTGCCGGCTCGTGCTCGATGCGATCGCGGGACCGGATTCCGCGGACCCGACGGCGCGGAGCGAGAAGCTCGAATGGGGCGAGGCACTCAAGGCGGCGTCGAGACCCGGCGCGGACCCGAAGAGCCTCGTCAGCGGGATGAAGGCTGCGCTCATCCCGTCGGACTACGACAAGAACGGCGAGCCCGAAGCGAAGGCTGCGTTCGCGCAGGCCGTGAAGGACCTCGAGGCGCTCGGACTCAAGATCAGCGAGGCGAAGCTCCCGGACCTCCCTTTCGAGCCGGTTGCGATCGCGGTCATCACGGCCGAGGCCGCGTGCGCGTACGAGTCGCTCTTCACGAGCGGCGACGTCCGGAAGCTGTCGGACGACCGTGCGATGTTCCAGTACGAGGTGGCAAAGGCGATCACAGCCGCGGACTACGTGAAGTCCATGCGCCTCCGCACCGAGATGCAGCGCGCCGCGAACAAGTTCTTCGAGGAGTACGACGTGATCGTGGCGCCCAACTTCCTCAAGGGCGCCCCCGGCGTCCAGGAGGACTTCGACACGTTCTTCTCCGGGGGCGATCCGGTCGGCGGGATGGGGAACGCCTGCGGACTGCCGTCCGTCGCCCTACCCATGGGCTTCGGGAAGGACCACATGCCGGTCGGGTTCCAGGTGATGGGAGCTCCCCTCGCAGAGGCCACAGTCACGCGTGTCGGGACGGCATACCAAGCACGTACCCGATGGCACGGGGATCGACCGACGACCTGAATCCGGCGATCTAGTCCGGCGTACCGCAATAGCTTGCGGCCTACCGGACAAAGGGAAATCTGCCCTCGGGCCCGAGCCAGAAAGCCTTGGCTTCGATCCACGACTAGTCACCCATCAATCATTCATAGGGGTCTAAAGAATCCTACCGATTCGTTGACAGGCCCCTTACAGAGGTTCATCGTTACCGCACTTTCGGTGACCGGGCCGAAGGCACCTCTCGAATTCTGCCCCACCGAAGCCTCGCCCACATGAGGCACGCGCCTCCCGCGGAATCGGAGCGAACCTCGTGTGCGCAGTCGCATACGGGCGTGCCCGAAGCTCAATGTCCCGCCTGGCGACGTCACGCTTACACGCTCCCGCAGGATGCGGGAGCCAGCCCGCAACTTGGACGCGTAGCTCGTTGACTTGCACTCAACGGTCCTACGCCCCCCCCCAGGGAGGTCAGCTGCCATGATGAAGAGACCCCGAATCTTCATCGCTTGGGCGATTCCCGCGGTATTTCTGTTCTCACTTGGAATCGGCACGACTCAGTTCTGCTCGGAAGCGTCGGCCGACGAGACTGATATGCGGAGATTCATGGACCCGAGGTCCGGCGATCCAACTGAGCCAGACATGGGACATGAGCTTCCCTTCGAGGGAAGCTATGGAATCGCAATGCCAGACGATGACCCCCAAATCCTCGCTCGCAAGCGGAACACGCCATGGTTCAGTTCACTTGCGTGGCTGCTCCGCGTGCTCAAGCTCTAACCGGAGGTGAGGCACATGCAGTTTGATCCACATTCCTCGCCTACCGGAGAACAAGCACACCCTGATCCGGAAGTGAGCATTGCACGCATTGGCGACCTTCTCGCAGGACACGCGGTGGCGGTGCCACTTGTTCTAGAGTGTTTCGACTCGCTTATCACGTGTGTTCGCACGGATCACCTGAGCCGTGCGACAAATGTCGTACAGCGACTACAGAGTCTCGATTTCTCCCTGCACCCAGCTCTCGGCGTTCGCTCTCTGCTCATACAGGCACAGTACAAGTATCGTGTTGGCGACTACAGGGCGATGGCAGAAATGGCGACGGCAGCGCGGGCTCAGGCGCGCGCTCTGAACAGCGAAGAGCTTGTGTTCCGCTCCTGCATTGTAGCCGCGAGCGCACAACTGCGAATGGGACTCTATGTAGAAGCGCGTGAACTGTATGAAGAGGCAATCATTGCCGCGCGCCGGCTCGATGATAAGTTGGCTGAAGGCAGTGCCCACCTGAACCTGGCTCTGTTGCTCAATAGCCAGGGCGACATCAGAGGTGCTGAACAGCTTTGCGCTCGCGCTGTGGCATGTCTCCGTGGTTCGAACCGTGATCGCTCGCTCGTCACAGCGCTTATCAACCACGGCGTCATGCTGACAAAGTTGACGCATTGGGAGTCTGCCCGGGCCCTACTTCAAGAAGCCAAGGAATTGGCCGACGCGGCGGGGATGCACGAATACGGGACCTCGGCTGCGTTAGGATTGGCCCGCGTGTTTCGGCTCATGGGACACTCGGATGAGTCGCGCTCGTTGCTGGTTCGCGTGCTTGACAGCAATGCAAGCACCTTGAGTCCGCGAACGGTTACAATTGCAAATGAGTACTTGGGTGATCTTGAGTTGGACAAGGGCAATGTCGCGTCAGCTGCTTTCCACTACGAGCGCGCCATTGAAATCGCACGACAACTTGACGTCGAGGGGGACCTGTATGTCGAGTCTCTACGACGGCTTGCTGACGCCAAGGGGACATTTCCCGAATCGTTGACTGAAGCACTTCGACTAGCCCAAACGAGCGTCGACCTTGCTCGTAGTCACAAGGACTCGTACGAGCTTGCACATGGGCTGCAAGTGCTGGGTCGACTGCACCTCGCCGCGAATGAACTGCCAACCGCAGCGGCTCACTTGGCTGAATCACTCAGCATTTGGTCAGATTTGGGCGACAGATACGAACACGGGCGGACGGCGTTGCTCCTCTCCCAAGTCAAGTCCGAGCAGTCGGATGATCTGGAAGCAATTGCCCTCGCAATCGAGGCGAGGAATGAACTGAATGCCGCGTGGCGCACCCCATGGTCTGCAAAAGCAGATGATTGGCTGTCGCAGCTGTCTACTACACTGGCGACGGCTGCACCTAGAACGCACCGTGTCGACGTTCGAAGCACAGTTCAGAATGCGAGGCTCCCGGACGGTTTCGTTACGGTAGATTCCCCACTGCTACGGTCCGTCGCAACCCTCGCTAAACTTGCCCCACGCAACCTGAACATCCTCGTCTTGGGGGAAACTGGGACTGGCAAGGAGTTGATTGCTAAGGCCATCCACGACTGGAGCGAGCGAAAGGGCCCGTTCGTTCCAGTAAACTGCAGCGCGATCCCCAGCGAGCTCATTGAGGGAGAGTTGTTCGGGCACTCTCGCGGGGCCTACACCGGTGCGGATCGGGACCGTAACGGACTCATTGAGTACTCGCACAGGGGAACGTTGTTCCTTGACGAAATCGGGGACATGCCCGTTCGTGCGCAAGCTAGACTTTTGCGAGCCCTCGAAAGTGGAGAGATTCGCAGGCTAGGCGAGAACTCACCGCGCATAGTCGACCTTCGAGTAGTGGCCGCCACGCATCGCAATCTGCTCGAGATGGTGTCGGCAGGGCAATTCCGACTCGACCTCTACTACCGCCTGTCCGGCTACGTCGTCGAAATCCCCGCGGTCCGTGAACGAGAGGGGGATGCAGCCCTTCTGATTGATCACTACCTCGAAGAGTTCTGTCGGGCTCAAGACAAGCCCATCCAGCTTGCCCCGGATCTCCGGCAGGAGCTTGTGTCGTATTCCTGGCCCGGTAACGTGCGCGAGATCAAGCAGGTGATGCACCGGCTGGTGTCGCTTGCAGAGCCAGGACAGATCATGCGTCGCTTGCCGTTTGAACTTGATGGCACACCGCGGCCAAACTCCCTCCCCCAGGCGCTGGAAGCCGAGGAGAAGAAGCGGGTTCTCGACGCCCTTCACACGCACAATTGGAACAAGGCAAAGGCTTCTGTGGCGCTCGGCACAAGCCGCACAACACTCATTGGGAAAATGAAGCGGCTAGGAATACCGCTTCGCGCCGACAGCTCCTCGACATAGCGAAGACGCCTCTCCAAACGAAATCGGCCCGCCGATCTGGACGGGCCGATTTTGGTTTGCTACATGACCACCCGTAGCGGTGCGGCGACTTGCTATCGCATCCGGACGAACCGCCTCGCCGTCTCCAAATCTCCGCTCAAGAAATGCGCGAAGTAAACGCCGTTTGCCACACGCATGCCCTGGCTATCCCGTCCGTCCCACGTGAGCGAGTGCGCGCCAGCCGGCCAGCCCCCCTGCCCGAGCATCGCGACACGGCGTCCGGTCACGTCGTAAATCGCCAGCTCGACATGTCCGGCTTTCGGTAGATCGAAGCGGAACCGAACCGCGCCTGCACTCGGGTTCGGGCTCGGCGGCAGGAACGCGATCGCAGCCGGCACCCCATCGGCGTCTGGACCGGGATCGACGCTCACGACGCCACCGGAGACACGCGCCCGCAGGACGAACGTGACGTCGGCCAGAGGCGTGGCCCCCGGAATTCCTGGCTCGTCGGCGGTGTCGAACACGAGCGTCGCCTCGTACGTGGAATCCGCCGTCGCGCCCGCGTCGTCGAAATGGACGTCATAAGCGGCCGGATCGAGCTCGACGAGCGCCGCCACGAACGGCTCGACCAGCGTGAACCGGCCGGCCCCGCCCGTGAGCGTCGCCCCTGCGACCTGAAGCCGCGCCTGCAGCGGACCGGATCCCGGGTTGTAGAGACGACCCGTCTGATCGTTGAACCCGCCCGCGAGCTGCTCGCCGAAGTCGAGCGTGTCGAGAACGGTCACGACGAGGCTCTCCGACGACGCGGCCGCGTGCGCGAGGACCGTCCCCGAAAGCGCAATCTCCGCGAAGCCGCCGTTGTCCGGAGCGTTCGAGAAGATTCCGAGGTCCCCCGCCTTGTTGCCGGGCGTGGCTGTGTCCATCGCGATCGTTTGCGGTCCGCTCGTTGTTCCGGCCGGAACGACGAACCCTCCGCCCGGAGCGCTGAAGCCGACCGGCGGATCGAAGCTCCCGGAGAGCGTCTCGCCCGGAAGGCTCGCCGGATTCGAGAGCGTAAGCGTGGCCTCCGCCGTCGCCCCGACGATCACCGTGCCGAACGCGATCGGCGTGAGCGGCACGTCCATGCGGGCCGGCACCCGAATGTCGGCCATCACCGGGATGTGGTCACTCGCCTGCATGAGCGAGTCGGCCATCGCCTGGCCGACCGCCGCATTCGCCGGCGGTGCGCTGATGGCAACGTTCAAATGCAGGCCGTCCTGCCCGTATGCGCGGTACGTGTTCTCGAGCAGCTCCATCCCGAGGTCGTCGTCCCAGTTGTAGGACGTGAGGATGAAGTCGAAGCGGTCGTCCATCCCGCCGGTCGCCCCGCCTCCGAAGGAGAGCGTGCGCGGCGACTGCGTGTGCACGCTGGCGTAGATAGGATTGTCGTGCCAGTTGCCGATCTGGTTGATCGGATCCTTCATGCGCCCGATGTCGCTTCCGACGCTCGAGAGCGCGTACTGGAAGGCCGGCTCGGCTCCGAAGTACACGTTGTAGTCGCCGCACATGAGGACGTGCGATCCGAAGGGCAGGGTCTCCGCATTCGCGCGGATGAGCTGCATCTCGGCGAGCCGCTGCTGCTGCTCGGTCGTGCCGTCGCTCGCCTTCAGGTGGAACGAATAGACGTACACCTCGGCCTCGGCCGAGGTGTACCCGGCGAGCCTCAGGTGATAGCGCGTCGCGTTCCGAAGGGCGGTCGCGACTTCCACCTTGTCGAGGAACGTGAACTTCGACGTCCTGAAAAAGCACGCGTTGTCCGTGTCCGGACCGTTCGAAAACGGCGCACTCGCCCACTGCCCGGGCTCGAGGACGTTCAGGACCTGGTCCCGGAAGAGGTCCACGCCGCCCTGGTCGATCATCTCCTGGGAGACGACGATGTCCGGGGTTGTTCCGCGCATGATTGCGCGCATGTAGGGCACGCGCGCGGGTCCGGAGGTCGCGCTCCAGTTGAGCAGGTTGTAGTTGACGATGCGGACGGCCGACGCGGGCTCGGAGAGAAGACCCGCGGCAAGGATGCTCAGGATCGACGGTAGTACAACGACGCCCGGGATCCCGCGGCGCAATGGCGCGCGGAGCCTCCCGGAGCGGCGGCACGGCTTCGGGGGCATGTGCGCTCCTGGGTTGTTTGGCGGTTTTGAGTTCGACGGAGAGGATACCACGGCGGCCGGGGCAGGGGCCACGTCAGCGGTAGGCGGACCTCCACCATTCGTCCGGGACGGTCACCTCTTCTCCCTCACTAGAAGTGGTTTCATAACCCGTTTTGCGCTTGCACGCCGCGATCGACGGGGCCATTTTCCTTCCGCCTCTTGCGGAGGAGGTGGTCGATGGTCCGGAAGAACGTACTGCTGAGCGATGCTCAGT
>JBOHUC010000003.1:0-28199 GCA_050733935.1 Candidatus Eiseniibacteriota bacterium
GCGCCGGACGCGCGCCGTCGTGTGGCTGTCTCGCACGCCCCGGGACAGGACCCGAACGCTGGGGCCTCGTTCCCTCGCGCATCGACCGGCCCTCGAGTGCGCGCGAGGCCGCGGCCGCGCTGGCCGACTGCGCGCGTGCGGGAGAAGCGGTGTGGGTGGTCGGGGCCGGGACACGGCTCGCCGCACTTCCGCCGGTTCCGCATCGTACGGTCGTGCTCGAGACGGCGAGGCTTTCGGGAATCGTCGCGCTCGAAGCCGCGGACCTGACCCTCACCGTGCGCGGCGGGACCAAGATCGAAGCCGTGCACGAAGCGCTCGAGGAGAAGGGCATCGAGCTTCCCGGTGCCCACTTCGGGCTCGCGGAAGGAACGATCGGAGGAGCGATCGCGACCGACCTCGCCGATGCGCGGCGCGGCGCGTTCGGTCCGTTGCGCGACCGGATCCTCGGCATGGAGATCGCGGGCGCGGACGGGCGCGTGAGTCGAAGCGGCGGGCGCGTCGTCAAGAACGTGACCGGCTACGACGTGGGCCGGCTGCTCGCCGGTTCGTGCGGGAGCCTCGGCGTCATCACCGAAGTCACGCTTCGCCTCATGCCGCGCCCCGAGACGCACGCGCCGTTCGAGCGCGGGTACGTCGATCCCGTCGCCGCGGCGGAGGAGGGACTTCGGGTCGCGCGCGAGGCTCCGGCGCTCGGTTTCGTCGCGCTCGTCACCTCGGGCCGCCAAACGCGCCTCGCCTGGGTGCACGAAGGGGATCGGGAGTGGGTCGAGGCCGGTGTTGCCTGGTCGGTCTCCGTCTTTGGAGCCGCCCGCGAGACCGATTCCGCGGACCATCCGGCCGCCGTCGGAAGCCGGCTCCTCCTGCGCGCGCTCGAGCATGTCTGTCCGGACCGGACGAACCTGCTCGTGCGCGGAAGCGTGCGGCCCGCGCGCATCCCGCAAGTGATCGGACGATTCCGCGAGCTCGGCCTCGATCAGTATGGTGCTCATCTCTCCCAGGGAGCGCTGTTCGCGCGCGGAAGCGCGGGCGACGAGCGGCTCGTCGGAGCCATCGAGGCGATCGAAAGCGCGGCGGGGACGTGGCGCGTGCAGGGCGCATGGCGCCCGACCGACGGCCCCGGAAGGACGCCGTGGGGCGGGATCGACACACCGTGGGATCTCTACGCGCGCCTCAAGAAGACGTTCGATCCGGCACTCGTCCTCGGTCCGCCGGTGTTCGGAAGTGGCGCGCCGGGCGCAGGACGTCCGGAGGGAGCGCGCGCTTGAGCGGCACGAACGTGCTCGACCGCGAGGGTCCGGCGCGCGCGGATCTTCTCCGCTGCGTGCACTGCGGGCTCTGCCTGTCCTCGTGCCCGACCTATCAGGTGACGAAGCTCGAGCCCGAGTCCCCGCGTGGCCGGATCTACCTCATGCGCGCGTTGAGCGAAGGGCGCATCGAGGCGAGCCGCGACATGAGCCGCCACCTCGACCTGTGCCTGAACTGTCGCGCCTGCGAGACCGCATGTCCGGCGGGCGTCCACTACGGCCTCCTGCTCGAGAAGACGCGTGCGCGTCTTGCGCTCGAGCTTCCACCGACGATCGGAGAGCGCGTCCGAAACTTCGCGCTCGAGCACGTGTTTCCGCATCCCGAGCGGCTGGCGCTCGTCCTTGCGGCGACCCGGGCCGCGGCCCGCGCCGGACTCCTGCGCGCGGTGCGCGGTCCGCTCGGGCGGTTCGTCCCTTCGTTCGTGCGCGCGGGGGCGGCCCTGTGGCCGGAGGAGAACGGTGAGAAGAGCGCCGTCGAGCCCGGAGTCTATCCGCCCTACGACGGAAGGCCGTCGCGCGCGCGCGTCGGGTGGTTTCGGACGTGCCTCATGCCGGGAATGTTTCCGTCCGCCGATCGGGCCGCGGTTCACCTCCTGCGCGAGGCCGGCGCGACCGTCGTCGTTCCCGAGCGGCAGAAGTGCTGCGGCTCCCTCCATGCGCATTCGGGATTGCGGGAAGGCGCGCGCGAGCTCGCGCGGACGAACCTCAAGGTGTTCGAGGAAGCCGGGCCCCTCGATTGGATCGCAACCGACGCGGCCGGGTGCGGTGCGACGTTGCGCGAGTACGCCGATCTGTTCGAGAGCCCCCCGGCCGGGGACGATCGGGAGCGCACGCGCGCGGCCTCCTTCGCGGAGCGCGTGCGGGACGTGACCGAGGTCCTGGTCGAGCTCGGCCTTCCGGCTCCGCGCGCGGAAGTGCGCGAGACAATCGCCGTCCACGACGCCTGCCATCTCGCGCACGCGCAGAAGGTGCGAAGCGCGCCGCGCGTTCTCCTGCGCGGGCTCCCCGGTGCCACGGTCGTCGATCTCGCCCACAGCGATCGCTGCTGCGGCTCGGCCGGCATCTACAACCTCACGAAGCCCGAGATGGCAACCGAGCTCCTGAACCAGAAAATGGACACGGTCGAGGATGCGCACCCGACGGTCGTGTCGGTGTCGAATCCCGGTTGCCTCCTCCAGATGCAGTGGGGCGCGCGCGAGCGCGGAATCGCCGCACCCATGCTCCACCCGGTCGAGATCGTGGCCCGCGCGTATCCGCGCCCCGCCTCGCCCGTCTCCTCTCACGCATGAACGTCCGGGTTCTCTTCTTCGCGAATCTGCGAGACGTCACGAAAACCCCGGCCGTCGAGCTCGCCGTTCCGGACGGAGCCGTGGTGCGTGACGTGTGGCGGGAGCTCGTCGCGCGCTGGCCCGCACTCGATGCGCAGCTCACGCGCATTCCGATCGTGGTCGACGGCAAGGTCGTCGAGCTCGACGCCCCCGTGAAGGAAGGGTCGGAAGTCGTATGGCTGCCGCCGGTCGGGGGCGGGGCGCAGGGGGCCGGCGTGCTTCGCGCCGCGCTCGTCGCGGAGCCGCTCGATCCGTCTCGCCTTCTTTCCGAAGTCAGGGCTCCAAATTGCGGCGGCATTGCACTTTTCGTCGGTGTGGTCCGGGATCACGACGACGGCCGAACGGTTCGGGCCCTGACCTACGACGCGTACGAGCGGCTGGCCGGAGCGCAGATCCAGGCCGTGGCGGAGGAGGCCTCGGGGCGGTGGCCGGAAGCCCGCATCGCCGTCGAGCACCGGATCGGCCGCCTGGTGGTCGGCGAGCCGTCGGTCGCCGTCGCCGTCGCGTGTCCGCATCGCGAGGAGGCGTTCGCCTGCTGCCGCTACGTGATCGATCGGGTCAAGGAGGCGATTCCGATCTGGAAGCGCGAAGAGGGCGAGGCGGGGGAGCGCTGGCTCGAAGGGCACGAATACCGGCCGTGACGGGAGTCGCGCCCGAACCGATCCAGAACGAGTTCTAGAACAGCTCTCCCTGGGGCTCGAGATCGGACGGATTCCGCGGCACGATCCCGATCAACTCCATGAAAGCGCGCGCCGTCGCCGGCGAGTGCCCCGTGTAGTGGTTGTTGAAGTAGCCGTAGAGGTCGATGCCGCGGTCGAGGAGCGGCGGCAACGCGCGCGCCCAGCGCGCGAGCTCCTCGCTCCGATCGATCTGGACGCGCGACGTGTCCGTGAGCTCGCGCGAGCCGAGCCAGCGGACGTACGTGAAGTCGGTCGTCGGACGATCCACGAACCCGAGCACCGTGTCGCGCGGTACGGTCGGATGATCGATGAGCGTCGCCGCGATCCCGCGCGCCGCAAGCCCCTCCCACACGTCGTCCACGTACCAGGCCGGGTCGCGGAACTCGACGGCGAATCGCAGGTCCTTTGGCAGTTCGTCGAGGAACGACTCGAGGTCCGCGCGGCCTTCGATCCCGAAATCCGGCGGGAGCTGGATCAGGATCGGGCCGAGGCGCGTGCCGAGCGGTCGCACGCGGTCTGCGAAATTCCGGAGCGTCTCGCGCGAGAGGTAGCCGGCAAGCCGGTCATCGTGCGTGGCCTCGCGCGGGAACTTGAGCGCGAAGCGGAACGACGCAGGAGTGCGGCGGGCCCAGCTCTCGATCGACGTGCTCGACGGCACCGCGTAGAACGTCGAGTCCACCTCGACGCTGTCGAAGAGCTTCGTGTAGAGCGACAGGTAGTCGGTCGGTCGGGCTGCCCGCGGATAGAATGGACCGACCCAGCCGGGATAGTTCCAGCCCTGCGTTCCCAGGAACCAGCGCGACGGACCCATGCGTGGCGCGATCGGCATGCGGGGCACGCTACGGCCCCGCTCCGCCTGCCGCAAGCGGGCTTCCGTGTGCTAGGATGCCTCGCGTTTGCCGCCTTTCACCCGTGCGACCTCCACTCGAGGGCTTTCGTTGAAGACCCGCCTGTTCACGCCCGGTCCCGTCGAAGTTCCGCCGCGCATCCTGGCCGCGCTTGCGCGCCCGGCGATCCACCACCGCACCGAAGCGTTCCGAAAAATCCTGGCCGACACGACGAAAAGCCTGATCGACCTCATCGGAACAGACGGCGTGGTCGTGACGCTGAGCGCCTCGGGCTCGGGCGGGATGGAGGCCGCGCTCGTGAACCTGGTGGGCCCGGGCACGCGCCCGCTCGTGGTCGAGGCCGGGAAGTTCGGCGAACGCTGGACGAAGATCCTCAAGGCCTACGGGGTCGAGCCCGAGGTCCTCTCGTTCGACTGGGGACGTGTGGCCGACCCGTCGGCCGTGGCCGCCCGGCTCGCCGCGCGCTCTTCCGGTGACCGCGCTCCCGCCGTGTTCTTCACGCACAGCGAAACCTCGACCGGCGTGCTCCACGATGCGGCGGCGATCGCGCGCGCCGCGCGCGAGCACGGCGCGCTCGCCGTGGCCGACGTCGTGACGAGCCTCGGCGTCCACGACTTGAGAATGGACGCGATGGGGATCGACGCGGCCGTCGCCGGATCGCAGAAGGGGCTCATGCTGCCGCCCGGCCTTGCGTTCGTGGCGCTCGGAAAGCGCGCGCTCGAGCAGCTCGAAGGCTCCCGACTGCCTCGCTTCTACATGGACTTACGGAAGGCGGCTCAGACGGCACTCGAAGGCGACACCCCGTTCACGCCGCCGACCGCGCTGGTCGTCGGGCTCGCCGAATCGCTGCTCCTGATCCGCGAAGAGGGACGCGAGGCGGTCGTGGCGCGCCATGCGGCGAACGCCGGGGCCACCCGCGCAGCGGCCGTGGCGCTCGGCCTTCCGCTCTTCGCCGAGCGTCCGTCGAACGCGGTCACGGCACTCCATGCGCCCGAGGGCCTCGATGCCGGACGGATCGTGAAGGGCCTGCGCGAGCACCATGGAATCGTGATCGCGAACGGCCAGGACCGCCTCAAGGGGATCTCCTTCCGCGTGGGACACATGGGAGCGTACGACGCGACCGACATGCTCGGGCTCGTGGGCGCGCTCGAGGACGTTCTGATTCGGCTCGGACAACCGATCGAGCCGGGCAAGGGCCTCGCGGCCGCGCAGCGCGCGTACGCTTCGGGTCCATCGGGCGCCGGTGTTGCCGCACCGGCCGGCACGCCGGCCGCCGCGGGACGCGGCGCGTGAGCACGGTTACGACCGCGACGCAAACCTTGAAGGCACTCGTGGCCGATCCGCTCGGAGCCGAAGCGGAGCGCATCCTCCTTCAGTCCGGGTTCGAGGTGAAGCGGGAGACGGGCCTCGCGGGCGAGGCGCTCGTCGCGGCCCTTCTCGGGCGCCAGGCGCTCCTCGTCCGGGGCGCGACGCGGGTCACGGGCGAGGTCATTCGCGCGGCGAACGGATTGCGGGTGATCGCGCGCGCGGGAGCGGGAACCGACAACATCGACACGCTCGCGGCCTCCGCACAGGGAATCGCCGTGTACAACGCGCCGGGCGCGAATGCGGTTTCGGTGGCCGAGCACACGTGGGGGCTCATCTTCTCGGTCCTCCGTCATCTTCCGGAGGCGGACAAGACGACGCGCGAAGGACGGTGGGAGAAGAACCGCCTGCAGGGCCTCGAAGTCGCGGGGCGCACGCTCGGCGTGATCGGGCTCGGGTGGGTCGGTCGCGAGGTTGCGCGCATCGGGGTTGCGCTCCGGTGCCGCGTGCTCGGATTCGATCCGGATCCGGAAGCGGGCGCAAACGTGCCCGGCATCGAGCGCGTCGGACTCGAGCAGGCCTTTCAGCAGGCGGACATTCTCTCCCTGCACGCGCCGCTCTCCCCGCAAACCCGGAACCTCGCGAACCACGAGCGCATGAGCCGCATGAAGCCCGGGGCGATCCTCGTGAACGCCGCGCGAGGGGGTCTCGTCGACGAGGAGGCGCTCGCGCAGCTTCTCGCCCAGGGCAGGCTCGGCGGCGCCGGACTCGACGTGTTCGAGCACGAGCCGCCCGGCGAGAATCCGCTCTTTGCGCTCGCGAACGTCGTGGTCACTCCACACCTGGGCGGGTCGACTGCGGAAGCGCAGGAGCGCGCCGCGATTGCCGCCGCGCAGGCGGTCGTCACGCATCTGGCCGGCGGAACTCCGCCCGGTCGCGTCGTCTAGTCGGCCAGTCTCGGCCGGTCGTCGAAAGGAATCGGGGACGCACCAATGCCGTGCACCGTCGTGCTGGGCGCCCAGTGGGGCGACGAGGGCAAGGGGAAGATCGTGGACGTGCTCGCCGCCGAGCACGATGTCGTGGCGCGCTACCAGGGCGGATCGAACGCCGGACACAGCGTGGTGGTCGACGGGCACACGGTCGTCCTCCGGCTCGTGCCGTCGGGGATCCTTCGCCCGGGCAAGAAGTGTCTTCTCGGAAACGGTGTGGTCGTCGATCCCGAGTCCTTCCTCGAGGAAATGGAGGGGCTCGCGGCCCTCGGCCACCGGCTCGAGAGCCGCCTCTTCGTGAGCCCGGAAGCCCACGTCATTCTCCCGTATCACAAGATCGTCGAGAGTGAAGCCGAGCAGGGCCTGCGTCCCGTCGGAACGACCGGCCGCGGGATCGGCCCCGCCTACCAGGACAAGGCGGGACGCTTCGGGCTTCGCATGGCGGACCTCCTCGACCGGAAGACGCTCGACGAGCTCGTGGGCTGGGCACACGAGCGCACGCGACGGCTGCTCGGACCCGCAGCGAAGATTCCGCCGCCCGAAGAAGTGGCGGCGCGCTATGCGGACTACGGAGCGAAGCTCGCGCCGTACGTCACCGACGTTCGCCCGATGCTCTGGGAGGCGATTGGTCGCGGCCAGCGGGTGCTCCTCGAGGGCGCACAGGGGACGCTCCTCGATCTCGATCACGGAACGTATCCGTACGTGACGAGCTCGAGTGCGACGGTGGGGGGTGCGCTCACCGGGCTCGGGCTCGGGCCGCACGCCATCACGCGCGTGATCGGCGTCACGAAGGCCTACACGACACGCGTCGGGCACGGGCCGTTTCCGACCGAGTTCGAGCCCGCACTCGCGGACACGATCCGCGAGGCCGGCCAGGAGTACGGCTCGGTCACCGGCCGCGCGCGCCGCTGCGGGTGGTTCGACGCGGTCGCGCTCCGCTACTCCGCGCAGTTGAACGGGCTCGACGAGCTCATCGTGACCAAGCTCGACGTGCTCGACGATCTGCCCGAGATCCAGCTCGCGACCCGCTACCGGCGGGGCGTCGAGGACGTGCCGTGGTTTCTCCCGGATGCGCGCAGGCTGTGCGGTGTGTTGCCCGTGTACGAATCGTACGAAGGCTGGCGCACGTCCACCAAGGCCTGCCGGCGCTTCATGGATCTGCCGGTCGAGGCGCGCGGCTATCTGCGCGCGATCGAAGCGCGCGCGGGGGTGCGTGTATCCTGGGTCTCGGTCGGCCCCGACCGGGATGCGATGATCGAGGTTCCGCCGCTCGGCTGAGCGGTCTTCGTTCGAGGCTTCCATGCGCGATTCCGTCCGGCATCCGCTCTTTCGGCTCACGCGGGAGCTCCTGCGTGCGCTCACGCTCGCAGGCCTCCTGCCTGCCGCCGCCTTCGCCGTTCCCGCGGTCGAAGTCTCGTGGGATCAGTGTGAGCCGATCGTGACGACGAAGATCCCGGGACCGGGCGAAGTGGTGCAGACCCTCTTCGTCACCGCCACCGGGCTCACCGAAACGCACACGGGCTACGAAGTCCGTCTCTGGTTCGCAAGCGAGATGCCCTGTCAGGGGCCGGCCTCCACGCCGGACGCATGGCGCTTCGACACCGAGGGCTGCCAGGAAATGGCTCCCGAGATGCGGATCACGCCACCGCTCGGAACCTGTCCCGCGATGTGGGGCACCGGAAGCGAGCCGATCTCCATTCGTCAGGTCGTCTACGAGCCGATCGACTTCGTGACGCCGCCCGGAGCGATGCGCGCCGTGTGCGCGGTCAGCTACACGGGAGCCCCGCAGACGCCCGACCCCGGCCAGCGCTACTTCCTGTTCCTCCTGCGGTTCGATCACACGAACTCGGTGACCGGGCCCGGGACGCCGGGGCTCACGTGCGGCGGATACGAGAGTCCCATGTGCTTTGCGCTCTGGTCCGGCGTCACGACGCTCGTCAATCCCTGTTCGTATGCGCGGTCGACGCAAATGCACTACTCGGACACGAACCTGGTCGAGCACCCGCTCGAGCCGGGCGATCACGCGCACGCGACGTTCGCTCTCGATCCGGCCGCCTCCATGAGCTGCTTCGAGCTGGTGTCCGCGCAGAGCCGGACCTGGGGCGCGATCAAAGCGCAGTACCGCTGAGGGGCGCGCGTGCGAGGCTCGTGTCTGGCGAACCCGCGTCGCGCCATGTAGATTGACGGAGTCCCGACCCGTTAGCTCAGTCGGTAGAGCACCTGCCTTTTAAGCAGGGAGTCGTAGGTTCGATTCCTACACGGGTCACCATTTCAGTCCGCGTGCTTCCGCCCGCGATGTACCAGCAGCCGACCAAGATGCTGCTTCGCGCAACCGTCGACGAGATTGCGAAAACTGCTACACACGCCGGAGACCAGTCCATGAGTGACGCGTGAGAGAAAGCCCCGGACCGCTCGATTCTGCCACTGCCCGAGCCACAGTATCCGGCCATCACTGAGATCGATGCACGCAAGGCAACGCCGCCGCCTCGCTTCGAGTTGAAGCCACCCAAAGGGGCGGGCGCACCCAACGTCGTTTTCGTTCTGATGGACAACTTCGGGTTCGGCGATCCGGGATGCTTCGGCGGCCCGGTCAACATGCCGGCCTTCGAGCGGCTGGCCAACGGCGGCTTGCGCTACAACAACATGCACACCGCGCCGGTCTGCTCGCCGACGCGTGTCGCGCTGCTCACGGGCCGCAACTCGCACAGCGCGAACATGGGCGGCGTGGCCGAGATGGGCACCGCGTTTCCGGGCATGAACTGCCAGCGTCCCCAGTCCATCGCACCGCTGGCCGAGATTCTGCGGCTCAACGGTTACGGCACGGCCATGTTCGGCAAGTGCCACGAACTGCCGCCGTGGGAGTTGAGCGTCTCCGGGCCGATGGACCGCTGGCCGGCGCACTCCGGATTCGACAAGTTCTACGGCTTCCTTCAAGGCGAGTCCGATCTCTACGCCCCGGCGCTGTACGATGGCGTGACCCGCATCCCCACGCCGCGCGATCCGGACTACCACGTCAGCACCGACATCACCGACAAAGCCATCGTCTGGGTTCGCACGCAGCAGTCGCTGACGCCGGATAAGCCATTCTTCATCTATTACGCGGCAGCGGGCACCCACGACCCGCATCATGTGCCGAGGCAGTGGATTGACAAATACAATGGCCAGTTCGACGACGGCTGGGAGAAGTTGCGCGAGCAGACGCTGGCCCGGCAGATCAAGCTCGGCACGGTTCCGTCCGGCACGAAGCTCGCGCCGATGCCAGACATGGTGAAGCCGTGGAGCTCGTTCAAGCCTGAGGAGCAGCGTGTGCTGGCCCGCGAGATGGAGGTGTACGCCGCGATGGCCGAGCACACGGACTACGAGATCGGCCGATTGATTCAGGCGATCGACGACCTCGGCGAACTGGACAACACGCTGGTTGTGTGGGTGGCCGGCGACAACGGCGGGTCGCCCTTCGGTGGTCCGATTGGATCATTCAACCAGTTGGCGTTATTCAACGGCGTGCCAGAAACGATGGACAGCCTGCTCCAGCGCATCGACGATCTCGGTGGACCGAAAGCCAGCGGGCACTACGCCATGCCGTGGGGCCAGGCGAGTTGCACGCCGATGGTCGGCGGGCAGGGGCATGCGACGTTTTCCGCGACGCGCAACGCCACCGTGATTCACTGGCCGAAGGGAATCACAGCGAAGGGTGAAGTGCGCACCCAGTTTCAACATGTCATTGACCTCGCTCCGACGGTGCTGGAGGCCGCCGGGCTACCGCAGCCGACGATCGTGAACGGCATGACACAGAAGCCCATGGAGGGCGCGAGCCTGCTCCATACGTTCAACGATGCCAAGGCGAAGTCCCGCCACACGACGCAGTATTTCGAGTACGGCGGCAACCGCGCCATTTACCACGACGGGTGGTATGCCACCACGCTGCACAAGGCCTTCTGGGAAGCGGCGCCGCGTGCGACGTTCGAGAACGACACCTGGGAGCTGTACAAGGCCGACGAGGACTTCAGCCTCGTCAACGACCTTGCTGCCAAGCATCCGGATAAAGTCGAAGCGCTCAAGGCCCTCTTTGTGGCGGAAGCCGTGAAGTACAACGTCTTCCCCCTCGACGATCGCGTGCTCGAGCGCTTCAATGCTTCCGTTGCGGGACGCCCAGACCTCATGGGCCCGCGCACGTCATTGACACTCTACGAAGGCATGATCGGGCTATCGGAGAACGCGTTCATCAATATGAAGAACCGCTCCTACACCATCACCGCCGACCTGGAGATTCCAACGGGTGGAGCCGAGGGCGTGCTCATCGCGCACGGCGGACACACCGGTGGCTGGAGCCTGTACGTCAAGAACGGCCGGCCGAAGTTCGCCTACAACTGGCTCGGTCGTGAACACTACGAAGTGGCGGCCCCCACGGCGCTCCCGGCCGGTATCGTCACGCTGCGGTGGGAGTTCATCTACGACGGCGGGAAGATGCCCGGCGCGGGCGGCAGGGGTGACCTCTTCGTCAATGGCGAACAGGTGGCATCCGGCCGTATCGAGCGCACGATTCCATTCTTCATCGGCACCGAGCCAGCCGACGTGGGCATGGATGATCTGACGCCGGTGACGCGCGACTACGCGGCGTACGACAACAAGTTCACCGGGACCATCCGCAGGATCAGGATCGGCGTGGGACCGGTGGGCGAAGCCTTCGATCCGACTCTCGAATGGAACGGCGTCGGCTAGTTGCGGCGCGGGGTGGTTGAATTTCGAGTGTTGACTGCTCAGGCTGTACGACGGAGCCTGTCCAGCCCACTTAGCCACCTGTGAATCTGGTTCCAACTCGCGAAATTTAGGCTCACCATCCCCTTTGACGGTCGGCGCCGGCGATCCGGCGATCCGGCGGTCCGACGGTCCGACGGCCCTGCCGGGGATTTCAGCCCCATTCGCCGGGCTTGACTCCCGCCGGGCCGCTTTTCCATAATTTTCCTACATTCCGCGAGGCAAGCCGCGTGGAGCTCCGCCGGCTTCACGACCCCACATTGCCTTGCACCCGATCCTACCGGCTTCCCCCAGGGCCCTGACATTCGGAGTCCTCATGCGTCAGCCTGCCCGTCTCTTGTGCGCGGGACTGTTCGCCGGCGGAGCGATGCTCGCTTTGAGCGCGTTCATCGGCGAGCGCCCGATCGTCAATCGCAACTCGAACAGTCCTTTCGATCGGATGATTCTCGACAACACGGAAAAAGTCATTGCCGAGGGCCGCGAAGCATTCCGCCACGACACCTTCGGCGACGAAGACTTCTGGGGCGGCGAGCTCGAGCTTCATCAGGCCGTTCAGGGCGAACGGTTCGGCGGCGTCGGAAAGGGCCTGAGCCCGGTGGGCGCGCTCGGGCTCGGTCTCAAGGTCGATGCGGACGCGCTCCCGAACTCGCTTCTCCAGGCGCTGCGGGCGGGTCGCCTCGATCTCAACGATCCGGCCGTCACGCTCGGTCTCCTCCGGGAGAACGCGGTCCTCGGTGTCACCGGGTTCTTCGAAGGCGACCGCCTGCGCTCGATCGGCATCCAGTGCGCGCTCTGCCATTCGACGGTCGACAACAGCGTGACCGAAGGTGTGGGGCGTCGCCTCGACGGCTGGGCGAACCGCGATCTCGATGTGGGTGCGATCGTGGCCCTGTCGCCGCGTCTCACGCCGTTCACAGACCTCCTCGGCGTCCCCGATTCGACGGTCCGGAAGGTTCTGCGCAGCTGGGGGCCGGGCAAGTTCGACGCGGAGCTCGTGCTCGACGGCAAGGCCGCGCGCGACGAGAGCACGTCGGCCGCGACGCTCATCCCGGGCGCCTTCGGTCTTGCGGGCGTGAACCTCCACACGTGGACCGGATGGGGCTCGGTCACGCACTGGAACGGTTTCGTCGCGAACCTCGAGATGCACGGGAAGGGAACGTTCTACGATCCCCGGCTCGCGGACGCTACGCGCTTTCCGGTCGCGGCCGCGGCAGGATTCGACAACGTGCGCAACACACCGGATCTCATCACACCCCGGCTCGCCGCGCTTCACGTCTACCAGCTCGCGCTGCCGGCGCCCAAGCCTCCCGCCGGGTCGTTCGATGCGGCGGCCGCCGCGCGCGGCGAGGGCGTCTTCAACGGCAAGGCGCAGTGTGCGACCTGTCACGTTCCGCCGATCTTCACCGAGCCGGGCTGGAACATGCACACGCCCGAGGAGATCGGCATCGATGCGTTCCAGGCCGAGCGTTCCCCCGATCGCCGCTATCGCACAGCCCCGCTCAAGGGACTGTGGACGCACACGAAGGGCGGCTTCTATCACGACGGCCGCTTCGCGACACTCCGGGCCGTGATCGACCATTACGATTCGTTCCTGCCGTTCGACCTCGAAGAAGGGGAGAAGCGAGACCTTGAGGAATATCTGATGTCGCTCGGCGACGTCGAGATTCCGGGGATCACCGCCGATGCCGCGGGCGTCCGACAGGAGGCCTGGCGCGCGGAGTCGTCCGTCCGAAGCGTAAACGTGCGGCTCGCCGGATCGAACCCGGCGCGCAGCGAAGTTTCGTTCGAAGTCGCGCTCGCGCGACCCGGCACGGTGAGCCTTACGGTCTTCGACGCCGCGGGCCGGCGTGTCGCCGTGCCTGCGCGGAACGTCCCGCTCGAGGCCGGAACGCATCGGCTCACGTGGGACGGCCGCACGGCCGCCGGGATCGCGGCGGGCCCGGGCGTGTACTTCGTGAAGATCGCGCGCGGAGACGAGATCTGGACCCGCTCCGTGACGCTGCTCGGGGAGTGAGGCCGCTGGCAATCGGAACTCGCCGTGCTCAAAAGTGCGAGGGCCCCGGGAGAGTCTCCCGGGGCCCGTCCGTTCAGGGCGCGCGCCCCAACCAGACGAAGGATCGCACTTGCGTGTGCACTCCCACCCGCGCCTCGAGGCGATAGAACCCGGGCGCCAGGCGATCCGGCTGCCAGGAGAGAAACGACAGGCCCGCCGGCAGCGACGCGCCCTCCACGGGACGTGCCACCCGGCGCCCGCGGGCGTCGATCATGTCGAGGGACACCCGCGCCGGCACCTCGAGTTCGAACGCAAGCTGGAGCGGACCGCGTGCCGGGTTCGGTGAGGCGCCGCGAAACCACATTCGTGCGGCGGCGTCCGGCGGCGGCGCCACGCCGATCGTGGTCGGCTCGTCGTGTCCGAGCGCCACGACCGTGAGCTGACCGATCGCGCCCTTCCACGTCCACGTCAGTCCATCCGCGCTGATCGCGGTCTCGCCTCCCTCGGTCGTGGCCACGAGGTGCGTTTCGGTGGCCGCAAGCGATGTGGTCCCGATCTGCGAGAGCGTGCTCGTGAAGGACCAGCTCGCTCCGCCGTCCAGACTCCTCGCCAGGTCGCCGGTCGCAGTCAGCAGATAGAGCTCGTCCCCGAACCCGACGATCTCGACCGCGTTCGCGACGTCGACGACTCCGACCGGACTCCATGTCACGCCTTCGTCGGAGGAAAGGTACACCGCGCCCGAGCGGGCGAGCGCGTAGTCGTCGCCGTCGGTACGAGTCGCGCTCACGAGATCGTGGGCCGCAATCACGCCCACGGCCGTGAACGACGTACCCTCGTCGGACGAGGTGTAGACGCTCCCGTGCTCTGTGAGCAGAAGGACGCGGTCGAGGCTCGACACGAGCGCGACCACGTCGTGCGCCTCGACCGTGCCGACCGCCGTCCAGCTCGCGCCCGCGTCGGCGGAGCGGTAGAACGTTCCGCTGGCCGACGCGAGGTAGAGGATCGAGCTCGTGGAGCCGGCGGCCAAAGCCACCGCGTCCCGCACCGGGAGGGTGGAACGCGGCGTCCATGTGGCCCCGTCGTCTGCGCTCGCGAACAGTTCCCCGGTGTCCACAAGTCCGAACAACGTGGTCGCGCCCGCCGGGCCTGCCGCGAGCACGAGCCCGGCGAGGAGCGCACCGCCGGCCACGAGCGCAGCGCCGGCGACGAGCATGCCGTGGCGCGGAACAGCGTCTCTCACGGCAGCAACACCACCTTCCGCTCGGCTCGGAAGCCCGCCGACGGGGCAAGCGCGCGCACGAGGTAGACACCCGCCGGCAGCGGCCGGCCATCGTCCGTGCGGGTGAGCCACTCCATGCGGACCACTCCGCCGCGATCGGCGACCTGTCCCCGAGCGAGGACCGCAACCCGCCGTCCGGCGGCGTCGAACAACGCGACTTCGAGGTCGCTCGCCGGGAATCCCGCATTCCCGAGGGGCGCGGCGAACGCTACGGAGAGTGCGGTTCCGGCGCGCGCCGGGTTCGGCCAGGCCGCGACTCCGCGGAGGACCGCTCCGGCGGTCACGCGGCCGAGCTCGATCTCCAGGCCATGACCGTTGACCGAGAGCAGGCGATACGTGCTGCCGGGAGCGCCGTCCGTGTCCGTGTAGTGATTCTCGAGAATGAGATCGGGTCCGACGCGCGTCCCCTGCGGCGCCTCGCCGGGGCGCTGCCGGTACAGGCGGTAGCCGCGCAGGCCCTCCGGCCCGACGGCCGGCTCGGTCGACCACTCGAGCCTCACGCCCTCGTCCTCGAGCTGCGCCACGAGAGAGAGCAACGACACGTCCGTACGAATTGTGAAGCGCGCCGCGGACTGGTCGCGACCACCGAGCGACGGATCGGAGGGTGCCACGCGCACGACCGCGAAACGGGTCGGCAAATGCGGCACCGTGAGGGACACGACGTTCGAAGCTTCCCCGCCGACTCCGCTCCGCAGGAGCTCGAACGTCGCCCCGGCATCGGCGGACAGCCACAGATCGGCCGGTGCGGCCCCGAGCCAGGAGACCGTCTGCACTGCGCCCACGTCCCAGATCTCGCCGCCGTTCGGCGCGAGCAGGTGGTAGCGATTGAGATCGTAGAGGTAGAGCCGGCCGGCGTTGATCCCGGCGCCGTCGTTCAGCTGCGCCGCGACGAACAGGTCGTCGTGGTCGTCGCCGTTGACGTCCCCCGCGATCGCGACGGCCGAGCCCAGGAGGTCGCCGTCGGCCTCGCCGGTCAGGACGAGGTCGGGCACACCGTCGGCGGCCGCGCCACCGTAGTAGAGGTAGGTTCGACCGGCGCTCGGCCCGCCCGCGTCGTTGTTGATACCTGCGACCAGAAGGTCGGCGTGGCCGTCTCCGTTCGCATCGCCGGCCAGGTCGAGGTAGGTGCCGAACTGGTCGCCGGCCCGTTCCCCGGTCACCCGAAGGTCGGCGACGGCGTCCAGCGGCGTGCCCCCGAAGTAGACGTACGCCGCTCCCGCGTCGAGCCCCGCGGCGTCGTGGAAGCGCGCCCCGACCGCGATGTCTTCGATCGCGTCTCCGTTCACGTCTCCGCCGGACGCGACGAAGCTGCCGAGCTGATCTCCCTGCGACTCCCCGTCCAGGACGAAGTCGGCAATGGCGTCCGGGATGGGTCCGCCCAGGTAGACGTACACGCGTCCCGATTCTGCGCCGCGCGCGTCGTGTCGCGGAGCCCCGACGATCACGTCGTCGAAGCCGTCTGCGTTCACGTCTCCGGCGCCGACCACGAATCCGAACCGGTCGCCCGGGAACTTCCCGGTCAGGGTGAGATCGGCTCCACCCACGAGAACCGGAGACCCGAAATACACGTAGACCGCCCCCCCTTCGGCTGCTCCAGCGTCGTTGAAGAGCGCGCCGACGATCAGATCCTCGAAGCCGTCCCCGTTCACATCGCCGTGAGCGACGGCGGTCGCGTATTGATCGTTCGCGGCGGCACCATCGATCGTGAGATCGGCCGTCGCATCCGGGGTGGCGCCGCCGACATAGACATACGCGCGGCCAGCATCGGCACCGGAGGCGTTGTCGTCGAACGGCGCACCGACGACCCAGTCGTCGAACCCGTCGGCGTTCAGGTCACCGGCTCCTGCCGCGCTGCTCCCGAAATTGTCGTCCGCGAGCTCGCCGCTCAGCGTGAGATCCGCAACGCCGTCGCTCGACGGCCCGCCGAAGTAGAGGTACGCGCGTCCGGCCGAGGCCGCCACGGCATCGTTGAACGGCGCCCCGGCAATCACGTCGGCATAACCGTCGCCATTGACGTCACCGGCCGTGGAGATCCACCAGCCCAGCTGGTCCTCGTCGAGCTCGCCGTCCGCCGTCCACTGGAGTCGGCTCGCGGCGGGAGGGGGCTCCTCCGGAATCACGATGCGGAACACCCCATCGCTCTGATCCGAACGGGAGCGCGTGACGTCCTGTCCGCTGTAGCTCAGGCGCACCTTGGCGAGCCCGGTGGCCGGACCGGGCGCGGTGAACGTCCATTCGTTCTCGTCCTCGCCGCCCACGCCCGCGGCGATCGTGCTCCACGTGTTCCCGCCGTCGGTCGAAAGCGCGAGGTCTGCAACGTCCCGGCCGCGCCAGCGCACCGTGACCGGCTGTCCCGCCGGCCAGACCTCGCCGCCGTTCGGCGCGACCACCTGATAGGGATAGATGAGGATCACGTAGGCCTGGCCGGCGTTCATGACGCTGCCGTCGCTTCGAGGTGCGCCGACGATCAGGTCTCGAAACCCGTCCCCGTCGATGTCGCCGGCGCCGGCGACGGCGGAGCCGAAACGATCGTCGGCCACGAATCCGGTCAGGCGGAGGTCCTCTCCGACATCGACTGGCGCCGGTTCGCCGAAGTAGACGCCCACGCGCCCCGCGTCCACGGCGCCCTCCCGATTGTAGAGCGGCCCGCCGATCACGATGTCGTCGAAGCCGTCGCCGTCAATGTCACCCGCGGCTGCGATCGACGTGCCGAACTCCTCCACGTCCTCGGCGTTGAAATCCTCGTCGGCATTGTTGTCGAAATTCTCGCCGCCACGATGGAATCCCACGTAGCCCGCGAAGAACCCCGGACCGACCACCGTACCGCGCGGCGTCGCAATCAGGAGGTCGGGCCCGGTGAACAGCGCCGCGTTCGGTCCATCCATGTCCCCCGCGGACGCGACGGCCCTTCCCAGGCGCCCGTCGTCATCCGCACCCAGGAACGTCATGTCCGATACGCTGTTCAGCGAGACGCCGCCGAAGAAGAGGTACGCCGCGCCGCGATCCGCGGCGCCGTTCTCCGGTGCTCCCACCACCATGTCGGCGAAGCCGTCCACGTTCATGTCTCCGGCCGAGGCGACGGCCGAGCCGAAGTGATCGTCGTTCGCAAAACCGCTCAGCGTGAGATCGGAGACGTTGTTCGGCGTCGACCCGCCGAGGAAGACGTACGCCTGGCCGCGGTTCGTGCCGCCTCCTTCGTGGAACGGCGCGCCGATCAGGAGGTCGTCGTATCCGTCCTGGTTCACGTCCCCCGCGCCGGCCACCGAGTAGCCGAGCTGGTCCCCGGCCGCGAGGCCGGTGAACGTCAGGTCGGCGACGTTGTTCGGGGGCGAGCCGCCGAGGAACAGGAACGCGTCGCCATTCGTCGTAAACGGTGCACCGATGACGATGTCGTCGAAGCCGTCGTTGTTGACGTCGCCGGCGTTCGCGAGCGCGAAGCCGAACTGGCCGATGTTGAACGTGCCCGTGAACGTGACGTCCGCGACCGCGTCGGCGCCGGGGCCGCCCAGGAAGACATAGGCCTGGCCGCGGTCGGTGCCACCCGTGTTGTTCGCCGGGGCACCCACGAGGACGTCGAGGTGACCGTCTCCGTTGAAGTCGAATCCCCCGGCCACGGCCGATCCGAAGAAGTCGGACGTACCCACACCAGTGGGGGCGATCAGGATGCGCGACGAGATCGCCTGGGCCGGTGCGGAAGTGAGGAGCGCGAGGAGAAGCGCGAGCACCGCGGGCGCAAGCGCAGCGGAAGCGCGCGATGCGACGCGCGCGCGATCCTGGGACGAAGACAGGAGCGGCATGGAAGATCACGACCTTTCACCCGGTCCGGGGCGGGCCGAGGAGTGCGACCAGGGGGGAGCGCGGTCGTGTCCGCGTGGAGGACGCAACGGCACGCGGGCGTGCCGGAGGATGGACTTGCGCGGGCGGGGTCTGCGGTGAGGAGCACAGCAGGGAGTCGGACCCCGGAGGGCGGATCGAAGCTACTCCTCGCGTGTTCGGACGTCAAGGACCGGCGACCGATCTCGCCGGGCACAAAACGCGAGGGCCCCGGGAGACTCTCCCGGGGCCCTGCGCAATTCTGGAGGATTCAGTCGGCTGCGGCCGTTCTTCGCGAGTCGGCGTGCGGGGCGACTAGCGTCCGAACGAGGCCGTGAAGCCGAGGATCGTGCGCGGCGCGGTGTGGTTGTAGTACGTCACGCCCGACACCTGGGCACGCACCCACAGGGGGCGGGTGCCGCTCGAGACCTTGAAGCCGATGCCGGCCTTCGCATCCCAGCCGAGGTTGAACCGCGTGCGCGTGCGGATCGCGTACGGCGAGATGCCCTGCTCGCCGCCGGTCCCGCTGTCCGCCTCGCCGCCGACGCCGTTGTTGACCGCACTCGTGATCACCGCATCGTGCGACCAGGCGATTCCGGGGCCCGCCGAGAGATTGAGCTGCACGCCTTCGCTGAGCCTGGGCGCGATCTCGAAGTCGACCATCGCGGGCACGGTCCAGAAGTAGCGCGACTGGATGTCGACCCCCGTGTACGGATAGAGCGGGTCGAACGGAGAGGCCGGCGGCGTCCCGAACGCGATGTCCTCCTGCGCGTCGTTGAAGTAGGAGTCATTCGAGAACAGGATGCCGAGCGAAGCGACGAGCCCGAACGTGTCATCATTCCAGAAGCGCTGATTGGCCCGGATCATGAGTCCGGGATCCAGGTTCGCGTCCTGGAGAGTGCCGATCGGATAGGCCATGCCGAGTTCCCACCACGTGTTCGGGCGATGGGGCGGATACAGGATGTCCTGACCGACCTGGGTGATGGTGCCGATCTGGTCCGCGCCCAAATCCATGGGCGGCCGATCGATGATCGATTGGGCGGAGGCGGGCAGGACCGCGACCGCCGCGCCAAAAACGAGAAGTGCAGACGACAGAAGACGCCGCATTTCATTCCTCCAGGAGTGGGACCGAGGAACGCACGCCGCTCGTGGCCGCTGGCCCTCATGGCCGCGGCACGGCCAGATTAGGGAGGTCCCCGGGCCGCACGCAAGGTGCAAATCCGAGGCCTAAGGGTCCATCCGACATTGGTTTCGGCCCGCGCAGCCGAACTCTTGAGGCGAATCCGACGCCCCGGGACGGCGATCTAGTTCACTGTCCTACAAGGATTTGCGGGATACCGATCAGGCACTTTCGGCTTGCCGGGCCGGAGGGGGCGTGATTATGTGAAACGGCGCACCGGCGAGGTCGAAATCGGGCCCAATCCCCCCGGGCCGGGTCAGATCCCGCAGAACGCCCTCGACGTCCGGGCATCGTAAGAGGCACGGAGCATCGGGGCGGAACATCCGCCGGGCGCGAACCCATAGAGGAACCGTGAACTGTAGAGACGTCCTTTCCCAGCTCTCGGACTACCTGGATGCAGAGACAGCCCGGGAGCTGTGCGCGCAACTCGAGTCGCACTTTGCCACCTGCAGCTCGTGTCGCATTCACATCGACACGCTCAAGAAGACGATCTCCCTCTACCGCTCCGAAACTCCTCTCGACTGTCCCGAGCAGGTCCGAATGAGGCTCCACGCGGTTCTCTCGTTCGAATATCGCAAGAAGTAAGCCTAGATGCGTCTCGGTATTCTCGGCCTTCCTCAAAGCGGCAAGACCACTCTGTTCGAAATCCTGGTCGCGGGAGCGCCGCCGCGGGCGCCCGGCGCGCGGCAGGACCGGGTCGGCGTCGTCCGCGTTCCGGATGCGCGCGTGGACCGGTTGTCCGCGATGTATCACCCGAAGAAGACGACGTACGCCACGCTCGAGATCGTCGACTCGCAGGCCATGGGCCAGGCAACGGGCGGCGGGGCCGGAGCCGGAAAGGGCACAGACCTGTTCGCCGGGGTGCGGAACGCGGACGCGCTCGTCCTGGTGGTCCGCGCGTTCGACAATCCGGGCGTCCCGCATCCGCGCACGACCATAGACCCGGAGCGCGACCTGCGCGATCTCGCGAGCGAGATCGTGCTCAACGATCTTGCGATCACGGAGACCCGGCTCGAGCGCATTGGAAAGCAGATGCGGGTCGCGAAAGCGCCCGAGCTCGAGCGGGAGCAGGCCGTCCTGAAGCGCGCCCACGAAGCGCTCGAGGCCGAGCGTCCGCTGCGCGCGCTCGAGTTCACGCGCGAGGAGGAGAAGATCCTCCGCGGCTTCCAGCTGCTGTCGAGAAAGCCCCTCCTCGTCGTCTACAACGTCTCGGCCGGGCAGTCGTTCGTCCCGCCCGCGAGCGAGGAGCCCGGTGTGGTGTCCGTGGTGCTGCCCTGTGCGGACGAGCGCGAGGTGACGCAGCTTCCCCTCGAGGAGCGGGCGGCGTTCCGCGAAGCCTACGGGATTCCCGAGGACGGTCTCGTCCTGCTCGTCCGATCCGCGTACGCCCTGCTCGGGCTCATCTCGTTCCTCACCACCGGCGAGGACGAGGTGCGGGCCTGGACGATCCATGCCGGCGAGTCCGCGGTCGACGCGGCCGGGGCGATCCATTCCGACCTCGCGCAGGGATTCGTGCGCGCCCAGGTCATCCCCTACGAGCGCTTCCTCGAGGCGGGGACCGAGGCGAAGGCGCGCGAGAAGGGCTGGCAGCGCACCGAAGGGCGCGAGTACGTCGTGGTCGACGGGGACATCCTGCACATCCTCCACAACAAGTAGCGGCGGCGCGGCGGCGGCGAAAATCCGCTTGCGCGCCCGATCCCTTCCGTCCTAGCGTAGAAGCACGCGGAAAGGAGGTGGTCCAGTGCCCAGTCACAAAACCGGTAGCACGGTGGATCGCGGAGGTGGCAGCAGCTAGCCGCGTCAGGTTTGTGGTGCGGCTGGACTGAATCCCAACTGCCCACCGGAGTTCTGAGGGGGTCGCTCCCGCGACCCCCTCTCTCTTTTGCTTCGTTCTCCCGGGTGGCAACGCGACGCGCGGTGTGCCGCCCGCCGGTTTGACGCTCCGGGCGGTGGTTGCTACGATGCTTGCGACTCCTTCGGGGCGGGGTGAAAGTCCCCACCGGCGGTCCAGCCCGCGAGCGGTCGCGGTCGACGTTCGACCCGTCCGCATGACCCGGTTCGATTCCGGGGCCGACAGTCACAGTCTGGATGGGAGAAGGAGACGCGAAGTGCCGCGAGTGCCGTGGCCCGCCGTGCCGTTGCTTCGGCGGGGTCGCGGCGGCATCGCCGTACCGTGTTCGCGTTCGCCCCGCGGAGCCTTCGGCCCGCGGGTTTTTCATTTCGCAGGCCGCAGTCGGAGGCGGATTCCCTCATCCAAGAAATGGAGCCCGTGAACGCCCGTTCGCTCGACCTGGCCTGGATGCAGGAAGCTCTCGCGCTCGCGGAGCGCGGACTCGGACGGACGCGCCCGAACCCGGCCGTCGGAGCGGTGATCGTCCGAAACGGCCGCATCGTCGGCCGCGGGTTTCACAGGCGTGCGGGAGCGCCTCATGCGGAGTGCGAGGCGATCCGGGATGCCGGAGCGAAGGCCCGGGGCGCGACGCTGTACGTGAGCCTCGAGCCCTGCGCGCACCACGGACGGACGCCGCCCTGCGTGCCCAAGATCCTTGGCGCGGGGATCCGGCGCGTGGTCGCCGCGGTCAGGGATCCTGATCCGCGCGTGCACGGCCGGGGATTCCGCTGGCTCAAACGCGAAGGGATCGCGGTGACCTCGGGCGTTCTCGAGGCGGAAGCGCGCGCGCTCAATGCGGGGTACTTTCGCGCGCACGAAGACGGCCGGCCGCGCATTGCGTTGAAGCTCGCGACGTCGCTCGACGGAAAGCTCGCGCCCGCGGTCGGTGGCTCGCGCTGGCTCACCGGTCCTCCGGCGCGGCGGGCCGCGCATGCGCTCCGCTCCCGTCACGACACGGTGTTGATCGGAGCGAATACGCTCCGGCGCGACGATCCGGAGCTCACCGTGCGGCACGTTCGCGTTTCGGCCTCGCGCCAGCCGCTGCGCGTGGTCGTCTCGAGCGATCTCGATCTGCCGCGCTCCGCGCGTCTCTTCAGGGCGCCTCTCGCTTCGGGCACGGTGATCGCGACGGTCGCGCCGGAGCACGTTGCGCGAGCGAAGCGACGCGCGTTCGAGCGACGCGCCGCAGCACTCGCGAAGCAGGGCGTGACGATCTGGTTCCTGCCGCGCGGAGCGGGAGGCATCGACCTTCCGACTCTGCTTGCGCGGCTCGCGCACGAGGGTCGTCAGGACGTCCTGGTCGAGGGGGGAGCCCGGCTCGCGGCCCGGCTCGCCGATCTCGGCGTGGTCGACGACGTCTGGCTCTTCCTCTCACCGACCTTGCTCGGCGGGCGCGCCTTGCCATGGGCGTTCGGCGAGCGCGCGACGAGCCTGCCGCGCGCATGGCGGCTTGCGAGTGCCGTGACCGTGCCCGTCGGCGAGGACTGGGTGGTGCACGGGCGGCCGGCCCGGAATGGAGGCTGAATGTTCACCGGTTTGGTCGAAGAAATCGGAACGATCGAGACTGTGGAACCGGATCAGGGCGGACGGCGCCTCACGATCTCGGCGCCGATCGCGGCCGCCGATCTCCGTACAGGCGACAGCATCAACGTCAACGGCTGCTGCCAGACGGTCGTCGAATCGGGGGGAGGCCAGTTCGCCGTGATTGCCGTTCCCGAAACCCTGCGCCGCACGAACCTGGGATCGCTCGTCGAAGGAGATTCGGTGAACCTCGAGCGTCCGGTCCGGCTCATGGATCGATTGGGCGGACACCTCGTGCAGGGTCACGTGGACGCGGTCGGCAAGGTGCGCGCGCTCAAGGAAGAGGCGCCGGGATGGTGGGTCGAGATCACGGCACCGGCCGAAGTGCTGCGCTACGTCGCGGAGAAAGGCTCGATTGCGGTCGACGGCACGAGTCTCACGGTCGCGGGACGCGACGAGGCCTCGTTCGCGGTCGCGATCATCCCGCACACGTGGCAGGCCACGATCTGCCGCTATTATCGCCCGGGGAGCGAGGTCAATCTCGAGGTCGACGTCCTCGCGCGCTATCTCGAGCGGTTGGTTCAGGAGGCGACGTGAAATCCGGTTCCGCGAAAGCCAAGACGCCGTCGCGCCGTAAGGCACGTGCGGCGGGGTCGCCGACGCGCAAGCGCGCGGCCTCCGCGGGCGGGCCGCGCCAGGCCGCGGTCGAGCAGGCGCTCGAGGAGATTCGCGCGGGTCGAATGGTCATCGTGGTCGACGACGAGGAGCGCGAGAACGAGGGCGACCTCATCATGGCGGCCTCGAAGACGCAGGCCGCGGACGTGAACTTCATGGTGCGCGAAGCCCGCGGTCTCCTGTGCGTTGCGCTCTCGCCCGACCGCGCCGAGGCGCTCGATCTCTTCCCGATGACGCCCGAGAGCACCGCACTCCACGGCACGGCGTTCACGGTCTCGGTCGACGCGACGACCGGCGTGACCACGGGAAGCTCGGCCCAGGATCGCGCGCTCACGATCCGAAGGCTTGCCGATCCGGCCGCGCGCCCGGGGGACTTCGCGCGTCCGGGACACGTGTTTCCGCTGCGCGCGGTGCGCGGCGGCGTGCTCCGGCGCGCGGGACACACGGAGGCGGCGCTCGATCTCGTGCGGCTCGCGGGGTTGGGCGACGTCGGCGTCCTGTGCGAGATGATGGCGCCCGACGGGACCATGGCGCGCCTGCCGCAGCTCCGTCGCTTCGGCGTGCGTCACGGCCTGCGGATTCTCGCGATTCAGGATCTGATCGCATACCGGCGGCGGAAGGAGAAGCTCGTCCGGCACCTCGTGTCGACGCGGCTGCCGACGCCCGAGGGCGTCTTCGATCTCCATCTCTACGAGAGCCTGCTCGACGGCGACCATCACCTGGCCCTCACCATGGGCGACGTCTCGACGCCCGCCCCCGTCCTCGTGCGCGTTCACTCGCAGTGCCTGACGGGGGACGTCTTCGGATCGCAGCGCTGCGACTGCGGAGGCCAGATGCACGCGGCCCTCCGCGCGATCGCGAAGGAGGGCCGGGGGGTCTTCCTCTATATGAGGCAGGAGGGCCGGGGGATCGGACTTGCGAACAAGCTTCGCGCGTACGTGCTCCAGGACCAGGGCTACGACACCGTGCAGGCGAACCTCAAGCTCGGCTTCCCGGCCGACCTGCGCGACTACGGGATCGGAGCGCAGATCCTGCACGACCTCGGCGTGCGACGGATCGAGCTCATGACGAACAACCCGCGCAAGATCGTGGGGCTCGAGGCCTTCGGGCTCTCGATCGTGAAGCGCCGCGCGATCCAGATGCCCGCGAACGCGAACAACCGGCGCTACCTCGCGACCAAGCGCGACAAGCTCGGCCACCTGCTCGAGCTCGGATCCGGGGAGGCACGATGACGCGCGGGCGGGCCGGCATCGGACCCGGCGCCGATCCGGGCGCGGTCGAGGGGGTCGGCCGGGTCGTATCCGGGGACGGCGATGCCCGGGGGCTCTCGATCGCGTTGTGCGCGAGTCGTTTCCACGAGCCGCTCGTGCGCCGTCTGGTCGAGGGCGCCGCTCGGGCCCTGGCCGGGCTCGGGGCCGAGGCCGAGCAGATCGACCTCGTCTGGGTGCCGGGGGCGTTCGAGCTTCCCCTCGCGGCACAGGCGCTTGCGCGCAGCGGGCAGTATGATGCCATCCTTGCGCTCGGCGTCGTGATCCGCGGCGAGACTCCGCACTTCGACTACGTGTGCGCGGAGGCGGCGCGTGGGATCGCCGAGGTTTCGCGGCACGAGTCGCTGCCCGTGTTGTTCGGCGTCGTCACGGCGAACGATCCGGAGCAGGCATACGCGCGTTGCGGCGGCGCCTCGAACAAGGGCGAGGACGTCGCGAAAGCGGCGGTCGAGCTCGTAAGCGCGCTGCGCCGCGCCCGCGACGGGCGCTGAGGCGGAGCGTGACGCTTTCGCGCGGGGCGGGAGGGCCGAGGCGGCGGGGACGCGAGCTCCTGTTCCGCCTTCTTTATCAGGCCGAGATGACCCGCGACTCGGTGGCGCAGTCCTGGCGCGCGACGCGCGAGGAGGAGCGCCTTCCGGACGAGGCACTCGAGTATGTCGACGCGCTCGTCGAGACGATCGAGGAGTCGCTGCCCGCGGTCGACGAGCGGATCCGCACCGTCGCCGAGCACTGGAAGTTTGATCGCATTGCCGCGACCGACCGGAGCATCCTCCGGCTCGCGACGGCCGAGCTCCTGTTCATGCCGGGGACGCCGGCGCGGGTCGTGATCGACGAGGCCGTCGAGATCGCGAAGAAGTACGGCCGCGAAGAGTCCGGGCGCTTCGTGAACGGGGTCCTCGACCGGATCGCGCGCGACGCGCGGCCCGGCGAGCTCGACGAGGCGCCGACGGGCCGCGGGGCACGCGGGCCGGACGACGGCGACCGGGGCGACCGCGGCAGCGGCGATCGGTCCTAGGAAGGGGGAGTCGTGCGCGTCGCCGTCCTGTCCGACATCCATTCCAATCACGACGCGCTCGCGGCCGTGCTCGCGGACGTGAAGCGCGAGGGAGTGGATCAGATCTGGTGCCTGGGCGACGTCGTCGGCTACGGGGCCGAGCCCGATCTCGTGGTCGACGTCATGCGCGGACTGAACGCGGTCACGGTTGCGGGAAACCACGACTGGGCCGCCTGCGGCAAGGTCACGACCCGGAACTTCAACCGCGCGGCCGCCGCGGCCGCCGACTGGACGGGGAAGACCATGCGGCCCGAGAACCTCGAGTGGCTCGCGGCCCTGCCGCTGGTCGAGCGCCGCGACGGCGCGCTCCTGGTTCACGCCACGCCCTCGGCCCCCGAGGAGTGGCACTACTGCATGATGGTCGAGGACGCGTGGACGGAGATGGAGTCCTACCCGGAATCGGTCTGTCTCATCGGCCACTCGCACTATCCGGGCGCGTTCGAGCGCCACGACGACGACATCCGGTACACGCGCGCGGAGGAGCTCGTCCTGCGCGAGGGCCGGCAGTACCTCGTGAACGTGGGATCGGTCGGGCAGCCGCGCGACATGGATCCGCGCGCGGCCTACATGCTGTTCGACCTCGAAACGCGACGCCTGCGCCACGTGCGGGTGGTCTACGACGTGCGCGCCGCCCAGGAGAAGATCCTGGCCGCGGGCCTGCCGCATTTCCTCGCGGCACGGCTCGCCGCAGGCGACTGACCGCGCGAACGTGACCGCATCCGCCGGGCGCCCGGGGCGCGTTCTCCTCACCGACGGCGAATTCAAGCACACGCTCGGCATCGCCCGCGCGCTCCACGCGCGCGGCCACGAGGTTCACCTCGTCGTCCGCTCGCGCCGCGCTCCGGCCGCGCACTCGCGCGCGGTCGCGAGGACGCACTTTGCGCCTCCGCCCGCGGACGCTTCGTTTGCCGCGCGTCTCGCCGAGATTGCCCGCACGCTTGCTCCCGTCTCGCTCGTTCCGGTCGGCGACGGATCCGTGCGTGCGGCCGAGGCGCTGCGCGGAACCCGCGCGACGCTCGGGAACGGCGCCGGACACGGAATCGCACTCGCCCTTCCGCCGCCAGCCTCGCTCGCGCTCGCGAACGACAAGGCGAAGACCGGCGAATTCGCGCGTTCGCTCGGGGTCGCCACGCCGGGAGAGCGGGTTGCGACCACGCTCGAGGAGGCGCTCGCGGCGTACCGGGCGCTCGGACCCGTGGTCGTCGTCAAGGGGCGTCACGAGGCGGGCGTGAAGCAGCTTCGCTACGTCCGGCGCGAGGCGGACGTGGCCGCCGCGTTTGCGGTCGTGCGCGACGCGTCCGGCGAAGGTCCGCTCGTCCAGCAATACGTCGCGGGGGAAGGAGTGGCGTTCTTTGCGCTCTACTGGGATGGCCGGCCCCGGCTCACGTTCATGCACCGGCGCATTCGCGAGTGGCCACCGTCCGGCGGATCGAGCACGTGCGCCGAGTCGCTCCTGAACGAGCCCGCGCTCGATCGGGCCGGCCGGGCGCTCCTCGATGCCCTCGCATGGCACGGAGTGGCGATGGTCGAGATGAAGCGTGCGGCGGACGGACGTCTCGTGCTCATGGAGATCAACGCGAAGTTCTGGGGCTCACACGATCTCGCACTCGCCGCGGGGGTCGACATGCCGGGCGAGCTCGTGGCGCTGCTCGAAGGACGGGAGGCGGGCGAGGGCGAGCGGGCAGCGGGCGAGTCGGGCGCTGCAGCGCCGGCCCCGCGCCGCGTCCGGTTCTCGTGGCCGCTCGGCGGCGACCTGTGGCACGGGCTCGCGCGCCCGTCGGCGCTTCCGCGCGTCCTGTTCGACGCGCTCTGGCCGGGTGTGGCCCACAGCGCACGGCTCTCGGATCCGATTCCGCTCCTCTACGAGGTCGTGCAGTGCGTGCGCTCGACGCCGGGTGCGTTCCGCCAGTGGCGGGAGACTCGATGAGCGAAACGGGCCTCACGTGGGTCGCGCACGCGCACACGCGCCATTCGTACGACTGCCTGTCGGATCCGTTCGCGCTCGTCGCGGAAGCGGTGCGGCTCGGCATCGACGTGCTCGCGATCACCGATCACGACACGTGGGAGGGATCGGTCGAGGCGGAACGGCGGGCACGGGCCGCAGCGCTCCCGGTCCGGATCGTGCGCGGGAACGAACGCGCGACCGACCAGGGCGACGTGATCGGGCTCTTCCTCGAGGAGGACGTGCGCGAGAAGAACGCGCTCGCGTTCTGCGACGCCGTGCACGCGCAGGGCGGGCTCGTGCTGCTCCCGCACCCGTTCAAGTGGCGGGCTCCGTCGGAAGAGCTGCTCGCGCGCGTCGACCTGATCGAGGCG
>JBOHUC010000004.1:0-19635 GCA_050733935.1 Candidatus Eiseniibacteriota bacterium
ACGGGGGCTGCGAGTATCTTCTTCCTCACGGCGGCGTCTCCTTCCGTTCGGGCGAATGCCCGGGTTCTTGGTCGAACCAGAAAGGTACGTCGCCTTCAGCCTTTTACACACCTGTTGATCTTAGCCCAACTCGAGGGCCGCTTCGTGGACGTCTAGGACCCCCCGGATTGCATTTGCAACACTCGGGAATTTGTAATCTCTGCCTGAATTACTCTCACAGGGTCTGCCGCGCGGCTTTCGACACAATCTCCCAATTGCATGTCATTGGACGAGTTCCAATGGCAATCAACGACGCATCCCTCGTGGCATGGTCCGTGCGCTTTTGAACCACGATGTAGGAATTCGCATGCCCTGGAAGGCACGACCACCACTGGGAGGCGCACAACAGATGAGAGCTCCGCGAATCGCTTTCGCCAGTCTTCTCGCACTGCTGTATTGCGGCCTCTCGCCTGGATCCGCCCGATCCGAGCCGGGGGGCCTGCACGTGAACATCACCCCCTTCGGCGGCTACGGCGTCTGGGCCAAGGACATCAATCTCGCGAACAAGGCGATGTTCGGAGGCCGCGTCGGCGTCGGGTTCGGCAAGTACGTGGGACTCGAAACCTATTACAGCTGGATGATGACCCGCACCGAGTATGGAAACGGGGACTCGCTCTTCGTCGCCAACAGTACGAGCCCGCGTTCGGATCAAACCGTCAATGGCTACGGCCTCGATGCGACTGTCAACCTGCTCCCTTCGACCTCGTTCAATCCGTACGTCTTCGCCGGATGGCACGAGGAGAAGATCGAGTCCGATGTCTCGAACATCCGCTCGTTCATGAACGGGCCGGAGTTCGGAGGCGGGCTCAAGTTCGCCCTCAGTCGGAAGACTGCGGCCCGATTCGAAATCCGCGATCAGCTCTGGCAGTTCGACTCGCCGCCGGATCCCGATCCTCCGGGAGACAAGAGCATTCACAACCTGTTCTATACGGGTGGCATTCAGCTCTCGCTGGGTGGCACCTACGACAGCGGTGACCTCGATCAGGACGGCGTCAAGGACAGCAAGGACACCTGTCCGGGAACGCCTCCCGGAGCCCTCGTCGATGCGAACGGATGTCCGCTCGATGCCGATCAGGATCTCGTGGCCGACGGGATCGACCAGTGTCCCAACACGCCGGCAGGTGCCACGGTGGACGCGCGGGGCTGTCCGACCGATACGGACAACGACGGCGTTCCGGATGGGATCGACCAGTGCGCGGGCACGCTTGCGGGCACACCGGTCGATGCGCGTGGCTGCGCTCTGGATGCGGATGCGGACGGTGTCGCCGACGGCCTCGATCAATGTCCGAATACCCCGGCGGGCACGCAGGTCGATGCCCGCGGATGCCCGGTCCTCCTGGACGCGGACAGCGATGGTGTTCCGGACGACAAGGACCTGTGCCCGAACACGCTGGGCGGAGTCAAGGTCGACGCCTCCGGATGTCCCATCACGCTGACCGAGCGGGAAACCGAGCTTCTGGACAAGGGACGGATCACGACGCGCGAGATCCACTTCGAAACCGCGAAGTGGGACATCCTGCCCGAGTCCCGGCCCGTCCTCGACGACATCGGCGCGATCCTGATCCAGTGGCCCAAGCTGCGGATCGAAGTCGGCGGTCACTGCGACTCGCGCGGATCCGATGCCTACAACCTGGATCTCTCGCAGAAGCGCGCGCAGGCCGTGCTCGACTATCTCCTCACCCGGTTCCCGCAGATCACCCGCGATCAGTACACCGCGAAGGGCTACGGCGAACGCGAGCCGGTCGCGACCAATCGAACCGTGGAGGGCATGGCAAAGAATCGCCGTGTCGAGTTCAAGGTCCTGAACGTCGAGGAGCTGACGAAGGAGCGCGAGCGCCGACGACTGCTCGAGAAGGGCGAATAGCCGCGCGAGCCCGTCATCGCAGAATGGTCACTTTCCGGGTCCCGGCCCGAGCGCCGTCGACTCCGAGGCAGGCAAAGTACACTCCAGCGGCCACGCGGGTGCCTCCATCCGCGTGGCCGTCCCATGCGACCTGGTGACGGCCGGCGGGCAACGACCCCAGGTGCAGGACGCGGACACGCCGTCCGGTGACGTCATGAACGCTCACCTCGACCACGCCGGTTCGGGCGAGCGCAAAGCCGAGGGTTGAGCCGCCCGCGGTGGGATTGGGGACCGGTGCTTCGAGCACTCCCTCGGGAATCGTCCGGTCGCCCGGCACGTCCACCAGATTCGGATCGGTCGTCTCGAAGCGTACCAGCGCGCGCGGAAGTCTTGAACGGGACGTACAAGTTCCCGGAAGCCGAACCGGTGAGCTGAATCCAGGCAATCGCAGGCGCGCGATCGGGGCGACAGGTTCTACCGGGGCTTGTAGCCTTGATTGCGCAGCGCGATGATCTCGTCGAGCGCGAGGTCCCGGCCCTGACTCGCACGAACGCGACGCACGTACGAGGCGTCGACGCCGTGATTGCGGGCCTGGATCAACTCCTCGAGGGGCAGGGACTTGAACCCCACGTCCGCCATGTCCTCGACGTACTCGGGGTCGACCCCGTGGTTGCGTGCCATGAGGAACATCTCGAGCGAGGCCTTCTTGTAGCCCAGGTCCCGCATCCCTTCGATGAATTGTGGGTCCACGCCGTGATCGCGCATCGAGATGAGCTCGTCGAGCGAGAGATCTCCGTAGCCGAGCTCCTTGTAGCCCTCGATGAATTGCGCATCCACGCCGTGATCACGCGCGCGAAGCAGCTGCTCGAACGGCAGGTTCTTGAACCCCGCGTTCGCCAGAGCGCGGACGTAGGCCGGATCGACACCGTGATCGCGAGCCATGACGAGCTCGTTGAGCGAGTCGAGGCGGTATCCGAGCGTCCCCATGCTCCGGACGTAGTCCTGACTCACCCCGTGGTCCGCCATCTTGAGGAGCATGAGAAGATCGGGCCTTCCGTACCCCTGCGTGTGAAGCTCGTCGAGGAGAGCGATGCCCGCATTCGCCATGACGAGTCGGACATGCTCCGCTTCGGTCGGCGTCTCGAGGCCACGGCGCTTCAATTCGGCGGGGAATTTGGGATCGAGCACGAGCTCGTACGTTCCGGCCCCGCGGTTCCCATCGATGCTTCCGCGGCAGTGGAATGTCCCTCCGTCGCGCCGCACGCGGAACGTCACGGGGTGCGCCCCGGACGTGAGATCCGCGGCGGTGAGCCCCTCCAGGTGGTCGAACGACACGAGCTGAGAGCCCCAGCTCTGCCAGCCTTGAACCCCCGTCCGGCGGAACGAAATCCGGAGCATGTCGCTCCGGTCCCTCTTCGAAGAGGGGTCGAGGAACCACTGACCCAGTCGCGCGTCCCGATCCGCGGGGGTTGCGGCCCGCGCACAGCCGAGCGTGCCGCCCAGGGTGCCGCCGAAGGTGCTCGTCAGAATGACAATCAGGGCTGCGGCCAGCGGCCGGGTGCGCGTCTGCAACATGACGGGGCCTCCCGCCGGTCCCGGCCACTCCGGGCTCCGGCTATTCGTTTCGAGCCTCGAGGAGGCGCGAAGGTTGAAAGCGGAGCCCCAGGAATGCGCCTCTCAGGGCAATAACGGGTCGGGATTGCCCCACAGCCAGTGGTCGAACCACTCGAGATTGTGCTCGACCACGGCCTTGTACTGCCCGAGTCGGTACGGGAGGTGGCCCACCCCGTTGTACACGATCATCTTCGTGGGCACGCCCCGGTCCTTGAGGGCGCGGTGAAGCGCGTGCGCACTCACGATCGGCGACACGCCATCGTTCTCCCCGTGCTGGATGAGGGTCGGCGTCCGGGCCAGCTGGCTGTAGGTCAGCGGCGTCGACCGCCGATGGGATTCGGCGTCCCACCAGGGAACGGGAAGCTTCGGATCGGGGGGAAGCGCCGTGCCCGCTCCCATGGCGTAGAACGGCGTGAAGTCCGAAACCCCCGCACCCATCGAAACCGCTTTGAACCGATCGCCGTAAGTCGTCGCAAGTGCGGCGATGTAGCCGCCATGACTCCAGCCCATGAGTCCGAGCCGTGCGGTGTCCACGATGCCGCGAGCGACGAGCGCGTCCACGCCGCTCACGACGTCCTCGTATTCCGGAAGTCCGAATCCGTCCGCGAGAAGCTCGCGGAACCGCGCCCCGTAGCCGATCGACCCGCGGTAATTGGGCCGGAGCACGAGGGCCCCGCGCGATGCGAAAAGCTCGGCCGGGTAGACCATGTCGCGGGTGATCGTCGCCTGGTCGACATCCGCCGGACCCCCGTGCACGATGACCACCAGTGGATACTTCCGCGTCGAATCGAAGTCGACCGGCTTGACGAGCACGCCTTCGATCGGCGTGCCGTCCGCCGATTTCCACTGGACGAGCTCGCGTGTCGCGAGCTGCCATCGGTCGAGCTGATCGCCCATGTGCGTGAGCCTCACAGCGTCCTGTGGCTGCTCGACCGGGCCGACGAACACTTCCTGGTAATGCTTCGAGTCCGCGCGCACGAACGCCATCCGGGTTCCATCGGCACTGAACGAAAACGCGAAGTTCACGGATTCGAACGGCTCAGTGAGCCGCCGGATCGCGCCGGTGGCCGGATCGAGGAGGAAGAGATGCTGATACGTACGCTGCCGGGCCGCGAAGTAGATGCCCTTCGACGTCCAGGCGAACGGCGTGGGTTGTTCGTCGAAGCTTTCGGTGACCACACGGGAGGCGCCTCCCGCCGCCGGCACGATGGCGAGCCTTCCCATGGAGTGCGCGAACCACTTGTCGTCGGGTCGCCACACGTACGTGCGATAGACCAGTTGCGATCCATCGGGGGACCAGATCGGAAAGAAGTCCGGCCCGTTGTTGCCGGCGACGCGCGTGACCGAGCGATCGTCGAGGCGGACCACGTAGATGTCGTACGTCCCGAACGAGTAGGGGGCGCCGGCCGTGCTCGCGTGGAAGGCGATGCGCTTCGAGTCGGGTGACCAGAAGATGTCGTCCACCGAAATCGCCGAGGAATCCGTGATCGCGACCGGCGCCGAGCGGCCGTCCGCGTCCATGATCCAGAGACGCGAGCTCCACACGTCCTCGTCGCCCACCACATGGAATTCGGCGGGTTCCTTCGCTCGAGCCACGCGGGCGGAAGTGGTGTAGGCGATCCGCCTCCCGTCGGGCGACCACTGGAAGTGTTCGACGCCGCTCTCCGCGGACGTAAGGCGGGAAGGAGTCGTGTCCGGCGGCGAGAGGACGAACACTTGCGCCGCCCCCGTGCGGCTGGACAGGAACGCGAGCCGGCGTCCGTCCGGCGACCAGCGCGCGGTCGTGCTGTGGCCCGGGGCGTTCGTGAGCGGCCGGTGTTCACCCGTTTCGATGTCGACGAGCCAGAGCTCGTCGTCGAACCGATCGATCTTCCAGTCCGGCGTGCGCACCATGTAGGCGACGCGGCGTCCGTCCGGCGACAGGCTCGGGACATCGGCCGCCTTGAGGCTCATCCACTCTTCGAGCGAGGGCACCGCGCGATCCGCAGCGTCCGCGACCGACGCGTTGAAAAGCACGAGGAGAAGCAGGAGTCGGGGCATGTCACTCACCATTTCAAGGAGGGCCGTGGCCGGCTGGGAGCGGAAATCGAGTCCTCGACAGGCGACGTAGACATGTATACACTTTGCCCATGAGTCCGTCAAGCCCGGCTGAACCCGGGCCTTTCGAGATCAAAGGAACCGCCGAGCAGATTGCCGACCGGGTTCGGATGGAGATCGAGGAGGGACACCTCCCTCCTGGAACACCCCTCAACCAGGTCGATCTGGCCGTGCGTTTCGGCATGAGCCGCATTCCCGTGCGCGAGGCCCTGCGGCATCTCGCTGCGGAGGGCTATGTCACCTACAGGCCGAACCGCGGCGCGACCGTGGTGAGCGCCGTTGCCCCCGACGAGATCGAAGAGATCATCGAGATCCGCGAGTGCCTCGAGACGCGGCTCATGGGCCGTGCGCTCGACCGTCTGACGGCAGAGGATCTCGGGCGAGCCTCCGAGGCGCTCGATGCGCTCAATCGCGGGCGGACCCCCGAGCAATTGCAGGGTGCCCATCAGCGGTTCCACACCCTTCTCTTCCACGCTGCGGAGCGGCCCCGGATGGCCGCGATCATCAACAGCTGGAGATTCCGCCTCGATGCGCACCCGGACGTGGACGGCGCGCGCAAGCGGGCCTTCGCGCGCGCCACGCGCGACGTGCATCGACGCCTGCTCGACGCCTGCCGCAAGCGGGACCGCAAGACCGTCGCCCGTTGTGTCGCCGACGAATACGAGATCATCCGCACGACCCGCGGAAAGATCAGCTGAACTCTTGACGCAGAATTTGGATGCGTTCAGCACCGCGACCGCGCGAGAGTAATCATCCCGGGCGCCGCGCGTATTCTCCTGATTCGTACGAGGGTCCAATGAAATCGATCGTCGCTGCCGCCGTCCTGCTTGCCGCTGGGATCTCTCCCCTCGACGCGAAGGAACGCACTCAGCCTTTCAAGACCCTCACCGGAGCATTCTTTGCCCTTTCGGTCGCGGACATGCCGGCGAGCGTCCAGTGGTACACGGACATGCTCGGACTTTCGGTCGTCCTGGAAGTGCGCGAGGGAATCGAGGTCACGGTTCTCGAGGGGGGCGGCCTGACCGTGGAACTCATCCGCGATCCGGCCGCGCGCCCTCTGAGCGTCGCGGCTCCCGGTGTGACACGGCCGGAACTCGTGCATGGATTCTTCAAAGCGGGATTCCTCGTCAAAGACTTCGAGAAGACGGTCGAAGAGCTGCGCGCCCGAGGGGTGACGATCGCGTTTGGCCCGTTTCCCGCCAATGAGCGGCAGAAGGCCAATGTCCTGATTCGGGACAATTCTGGAAACTTGATTCAGATCTTCGGCACATAGCGTCACGACCGGGCCGATCGGGGTCAGGGAAACGTGAGGAGGTTGTTCTTCGCGGCAACCCATTGAAGTGGTCCTTGGGCGGGACTTACGCTCAGGACTCCCACGCAGGGCACCGCGGCTTTCGCCGAGATCCCCTCGTCTCAAGAGCTGCAGCAAAGGAGTCAGGAGGACCCGCCATGAGCACACTCACCGCAGGACACACCTCGAACACGATCACCACGAAGGACGGAACGCAGATCTACTACAAGGACTGGGGCACGGGTCCGGCCGTGACTCTCTCGCATGGTTGGCCTCTGAGTGCCGACATGTGGGACGGCCAGATGCTCTTCCTCGCGCAGAACGGTTTCCGTGCGATCGCGCACGATCGGCGAGGCCACGGCCGTTCCAGCCAGGCATCCTCCGGCAACGACATGAACACCTATGCCGACGATCTGGCCGCCGTGATCGAAGCGCTCGACCTCAAGCAGGCCACGCTCGTCGGCCACTCGACGGGAGGCGGGGAAGTCACGCGCTACGTCGGTCGATATGGAACGAGCCGCGTTGCGAAGGTGGTCCTCATTTCGGCCATACCACCGGCCGTTCTCAAAGGCCCAGGCAACCCCGAAGGCGTCCCGATGGAGTTGTTCGACGCTTTCCGTGCGGCCCTCTTCAACGACCGGTCCCAGTTCTACAAGGATGTTGCGGTTCAGTTCTACGGCACCAACCGGCCGGGCGCCAAAGTGTCCCAGGCCATTCTCGATCAGTTCTGGGCCGTGAGCATGCAGTCCGGCCTCAAGAACTCCTATGACTGCCTCAAGACCATCGCCGAATCGGACTTCACCGAGGATCTCAAGAAGTTCGACGTCCCGACTCTCGTCCTTCACGGCGACGACGATCAGGTCGTTCCGATTGCGGGACACGCGGAGAAGACCGCCAAACTCGTGAAGGGCGCAAAGCTGAAGATCTATCCGGGCGCGGCGCATGGCCTCACCGCCACGCTTCAGGGCCAGATCAACGCCGACCTGCTCGCCTTCATCAAAGGAGCGGCCTGACCATGAAACTCGTCGTCATTGGCGGGACCGGACTCATCGGTTCCAAGCTCGTGACCAGGCTTCGTGAGCGCGGCCACGAAGTCGTGGCCGCGTCCCCGAACACAGGGGTCAACACGATCACGGGGGAGGGGCTCGCCGCCGCCCTCGAGGGTGCATCCGTCGTGGTTGACGTCTCGAACTCTCCCTCGCTCGAGGGAGAAGCGGCGCTCAAGTTCTTCGAGACGTCGACCGGCAACCTGCTCGCGGCCGAAGCCGAAGCAGGGGTCAAGCATCATGTCGCTCTCTCGGTTGTCGGAACCGACCGTCTCTCCGAGAGCGGATACATGCGAGCGAAGATCGCGCAGGAGAAACTCATTCGTGGTTCGTCGATCCCTTACTCCATCGTCCACGCTACCCAGTTCTTCGAGTTCATCAAGGGCATCGCCGACGGCGCGACTGAAGGTGACACGGTGCGCCTCGCACATGTGTTGATCCAGCCCATGGCGGCGGATGATGTGGCCAATGCGGTGTGCAGAGTCGCCACCGAATCGCCCTTGAACGGCATCGTCGAAGTGGCGGGGCCGGAGCCGTTCCGTCTCGATGAGCTGGCCCGCCGAGTCCTCGTGGCGCGCAACGATCCGCGAAAGGTCGTCGCCGACGCGGGCGCACGCTACTTCGGAGCCGAGCTGGGCGAGCGGACTCTCGTTCCGGGGGAGAACGCGCGACTCGGGGAGACCCGTATCGAAGACTGGCTCAGCCAACCGGCGTCCGCGAGGTAGGTGCGGCCGCTGCTAGCGGTTGGGTGCGAGCCATGGGGAGTTCATGACGTGAAGCGCAAGGACGATGCCGCACACCCACGCGGCATGGCCGCCGAACGTCCGAAGCTGGCGTGCCCGGACCAAATAGTAGCTGCAACCTGCGACGACGAACGCGAGCTCGAACCACCACCAGTAGGGTGTGTTCCACAGGCCGATGCCGACATGGGCGCGAGAGTGCGGCCAGAGTGCGAGATCCGACGGGTGCATGGGTAGGTCGAGCAGGAAGTGCGAGAAGACCGCAAATCCAAGAAGGGCCGCGATCGCCTTCCCTCGTCGTAAGAAGAACAGCGCATAGAGGAGAGACCACACGATCGCCGCGAGCAGGGAGTGGGACCAGTCGATGAAGTCCAGGGTGAAGCCTGGCGAATGACCGGGCTTCATGCTGATTCTCTCGATGCCCAGGAGCACGAACGGTCCGAACAGGACGTCGAGCAGACCGACACCCAGAAGAAGTCCCCACGTGGGTGCCTCAGGCTTTCGGGCCTTGAGGCCGAGGCCGAGTGCAAAGTGGCCCGCGTACATCAGGCGATCGGTGACGCGCGCGGGCTCTTGGGTTTTCGAGGGCGATCGAGCCACGCGAGCAGGGGGACGGGAACAAGAAACCCGAGGAAGCAGAACAGAGCGAAGGACTGTGCGGTCATGGTTCGCGACGGTAGCAGTCGATCGGGCAACGCACAAACCCTGAGTTCAGCCGCGGCGCTACATCTTCCGCTTCAACAGCCGCATCGACGCGGCGGAGTCGCCACGTGCCATCTCGCCGCCCGGGATCGTGTCGAGCATGGAATCGCGCGCCGTGGACTCGTGCATCGCCCGCATCGCGGACATGGAGTCGGGCATCTCCACCTGCTCGTTCATGTCCCGTTCGCGGGTGCAGCCCATGACCGTCAGCAGAGCCACCGCCACCGCCGCGGCCGCTCCCCGGATCGCCCGCATTCTGGCCGCCCTCAAACCCCGGCGAACCACGGGTAGCCCTGGTCCTCCCAGTAGCCGCCCGGGCGGTCGACGGTGAACGTGACGCGGGTCAGGTATTTCGTGAGCTTGTAGCCAAGCTTGTGCGGCGCGTAGAGGCGAAGCGGGGCCCCGTGATCGGGCATGAGCTCGCGATCGTTGAAGCCCCACGCCAGAATCGTCTCCGGATGCAGCGCGGAGGCGAGATCCCACCCGTTGTAGTAGCCGGAATCGAACGAATCGAATCGGACGTAGCGTGCGTCGGGAAGAACCCCGGCCTGTTCGGCGATCGAGCGCAACGGCGTTCCCGTCCACGTTGCGATCGCGGACCATCCTTCGACACAGTGATGCTTCACCGTGTACGTGAGCCTGCCCAGGGAGCGAACCTGCTCGAGCTCGAGCCGGAGGGGCGTGCGCACGCGACCCGCCACTTCGAGCCGCCATGCGGGCGGGTCCTCGAGTCTCGGTGTGCGCGGGCCGATGAAGTAGCTCGGAAAACTCCGCGACCGCTTCGAAACGTCGTACTTCGGCGCGAGTCGCGTGGGCGAGAACAGGCGGGCGCTCACCGCATCGTTGAAGCGGCTGAAAGCGGTCATCCAGTCCTCCACCCGTCTTTCGTCCCGTGCGCATCCGCTCAGCAACATCCCCGCTCCGGCGGCTAGGAACGCCCGCCGGCCGAGCTGAACCCGCGGTTGTGGGTCACGGCTCATCGCTCGTGTACCTCCCCCGATAGGCGCCCGTGATCATCGCGCGAAGCGACGCGAAATCGGCGACGAAGACGAGCACCACGTGCACGACGGTGAACGCGACGAACAGCCAGACGGTCCAGAAGTGAACGTAACGCGCGGCCTGGAAGCCACCGAAAGCCGCCACCAGCCAGGGGAGTTGAATCGGCTTCCAGATCGCCAACCCGCTCACGACCGAGAGCGTGCCCAACAGGAGGATGAACGTGTACGCCTGTTTCTGCAGGGCATTGTGCTTGCCCTGCGGCGGATGATCGCGACGGAGGCGCAGGTAGTACTTCACCATCTCGATCGCCGGTCGGACATCGCGCGGGCGGAACAGGAGCTTCTTCCACTCGCCCGAGAACGCGAGGTACGCGAAGTAGAGGAGTCCGACCGCCATCAGCGGCCACATGAGCGTGAAGTGCCAGTTGATCCCGCCCGCGAGCCATCCGCCCAGGCGCGACCATTCGGGGAACACTGCGTCTTGGAACGGATTTGGATAGTAGGGGCCGCCGCGTTCCCCGAAGCGTGGATACGCGCGATAGATCTGAAGCCCGCTTGCAATCATCGCGAAGATGAGCGGAAACGCCAGCCAGTGCGTGATGCGAACCAGTGGATGATGGCGGCGGTGGGGGCGCGGCGTCCGACGGACCACTCGTGGACTCCCTTCAGGAGCGGGTTCCCTGTCCCCGACGAACATCTTGGGCGGCAGTGCGGGGTGACGTTCGGGAGTATCCCGCTCGCGAGAATTGATCCTAGGTCATTGCGCGAGGAGCTGCGGATGCCGGGCGAGGAACAATCCAACCTGCAGTCGGTCCGCGAGGCCGAGTTTCTTCATGAGATGCCCGACGTGCTTCTTCACGGTCGCCTCGCTGATGCGCAATGCGGTCGAGATCTCCTTGTTCGATTGTCCCTCGCTGATCAACGCCGCGACCTCGAGTTCACGCGCAGTGAAGTCCGTGCCTCGGATCTGCTTCTCCCCGATCGCCTCGAGCATTCGGCCCGCAGTGCTCGCGTCATACCATGCACGACCTTCGGCGATGGAGCGGATCGCGCGAAACAAGTCCTCCGGATCAGCGCTCCGACGAAGCGTTCCCATGGCTCCCCGTGCGGCCGCGAGTTGAAGGCAGTCCGTCCCGGCGGCACAGGGGAGCTCTTTCGTGGGTGAGAGGAGGCGGCGGGAGGGCGGATTGAGAACGAGGCAGTCCGTCTCCCCGCGATTCGAAAGCGCCAGGATCCTGAGAGCCGGCAACCGCGAACGGATGGCGGGAACAGCGGCGGATTGCTCCTGTCCCGGCAGATTCAGCGACAGGACGAGGACGTCCGGTTTCAGCGCCCGGCACTGATCAATGGTCTCTGGAACGTCGGCGCACTCGCCGACGACTTCAAACCCCCTTTCGCCTTCGAGCAACCGAACGATCCCGCCACGGTCGATCGCCTGGCTGTCTGCGACGACGATTCGCACTCGCCGGGCGGGGGAAGCCGCACCCTGTCGTCCGGTCCTGGCGCGTCGCCTGATTGGGGTCTTGCCACCGTGTACCACCGGAGTCTCCTCGAGTCGTGGATTCGGACCGATGCGCCGACAGGTTCATATGCTACCAAAGTCCCAGCCGCGAGGCTCCAAGGGTGCCGTAGAGAGTCTTTCGCGCCGGACGGATGCTCCCCTGTGACCAGGAGGAGATCCGATGAAGATTCTGCTCGCGGTGGATGGCTCGCCCGGCTCCCGGCGGGCTGTGGACTTCGTGACCCGCATCGGTTGGCCGGCGGGGAGCCGAATCATCGTTCTTGGCACGGCCCGGCTCGAAGATGGGGAGATCGAAGCAACGCCTGAGGCGGGCTCCGCTCCGTCCGATCCGGCGCAGATCCTGCGCGAGAAATCCGATCTCGCCGTCTCGCGTGCCGTGCGAACGCTCCGAGAGGCCGGTCTTTCGGCCGGGAGCCAACCCGCGTTCGGTCCCGCGCGTCCGGCCCTGATTCAAGCCACTTGCCGCGAGCGCGTCGATCTCGTTGTGATCGGGTCGTCCAGTCGCGCAGGTGTCGCCAGGCGAATGCTGCATGATGTCTCAGGCCACTTCGTAACAGATGCGCCCTGCAGTGTCCTGGTGGTCAAGCGCGAGCGCCAGGTAAGAACGAAACGGCCGCCCCTCACCGCAAAGAGAAGATCATGAGACGCTCCCTTGCGTTGTGCGTCGTCTTCTACGCCTCCGCTGTTCTGACGGCAGCCGCCGATGTCGCAATCATCCCCTGCGTCCGCGACAACACCCTCTTCGAGGACTCCGAGGGGGATACGAGCAGTGGCGCCGGTCCGGCCCTCTTTGCCGGACGGAACAACCAGGGGCGCACCCGGCGCGCGCTCGTCGCGTTCGATCTGGTGGGGGCTGTCCCCGCAGAGGCTCGCATCGACAGCGTCGTTCTCACTCTTTGCGTTTCGAACGCGCCGGATTCGACGGCACGCGGTTTCTCGCTTCACCGTGCCCTTCGCGACTGGGGCGAAGGTCGGTCGTCCTCGTCCGGGGGTGCGGGTGCCCCGGCCACCGAGGGAGACGCGACCTGGTTGCACGCCTTCTATCCCCTGATGTTGTGGGCCGAACGCGGCGGCGATTTCGATCCGGCGCCGGGCGCCACACAGATGTGCGGCGCAATCGGCACTTGCGCCTGGAGCGGTCCGGGCCTGGCCGCTGACGTTGCCGTGTGGGTGAGCAACCCCGCTGACAATCACGGATGGCTTCTCCGCGGGGACGAGGGCGGATCGCAGACGGTCCGCCGCTTCGATTCGCGTGAGGCGAGCATGTCCGTGAATCGACCGACCCTGACCATTCACTACTCCCATCTGGATCCCGTCGCCTCGAGTCGCCAAACGTGGGGCGGGCTCAAGGCCTTCTACCGATGAGGTGCCTCATGAGTGCGAACCCGTGTTCCGTTCGACCGAATGGCGCACGTCCTCCGTCCTGGCGGGTTGTCCTCTTCGGAGTGCTTGCGACCGGAGTCGGCTTCCCGTTCGTCTCAGGCGCGACGGTCGTCACGCTTCCGGCGGCGAAGGACAACACGCTCTATGAGAGCGCTACGGGGACGTTGAGCAACGGCGCGGGCGAGTACCTCTTCACCGGCCGAACCAAGGACGGCCTGATGCGGCGCGCGGTGCTCAGCTTCGACGTCGCCGCCTCGATCCCGGCCGGATCGACGATCAACAGCGTCACGCTGCAGCTCGTCGTGTCGCGAGTTGCGACCAATACGCTGCGCGTGACCACCCTCCATCGACTGTCGGCCGACTGGGGCGAGGGGCCCTCGAACGCCACTCAGAACGAGGGGGAGGGCACTGCGGCGGCGACCGGGGACGCCACCTGGATCCACCGCTTCTATCCTTCCACTCCGTGGGCGAGTCCCGGTGGGGACTTCAATGCAAGTGCGACTGCCTCGACGGTCATCACCGGTAATGGCACGTATGCCTGGACGTCCGCCGCTTTGGTCGCGGACGTGCAGTCCTGGCTCGACAATCCGGCGGGCAACTTCGGCTGGGTCATCAGGGGCGATGAGAGCGTCACCGAAACGGCGAAGCGACTCAACAGTAGCGAGCACGGCACGGCCGCTTCACGCCCCGCCCTCGTCATCGACTATACGCTTGGCGGAGGAGGAGCCACGGGCGCGTGCTGCCTGCCTTCAAATGAATGCAGTGTCCTCAGCGCGGAACAGTGCGCCAGCGTGGGCGGGACGTATCAGGGCAACAACACGCCGTGCACTCCGGATCCGTGTGCAACGGCCGTCACGGCGACGCTGGTTTCCGAGAAGGACAACACCCTCTACCAGACCACGGACGGGGCGCTGAGCAACGGCGCAGGGACGAGGATGCTCGCCTCGAAGAACGCGGGAGGGGCGCTGCGACGGAGTGTGGTGCAGTTCGACATCGCGCCGATTCCCGCGGGTGCGGTCGTCCAATCCGCGACGCTCACGCTCTACAACAACCAGGCCACGAATTCGGCCGATGTGGCCGTTCACCGGCTCACCGCAAGCTGGGGAGAGGGCACCTCGGCCGCGGTCGGGGACCCGGACGCCGGTGCTGCCTCGACGACGGGGGATGCGACGTGGATTCATCGGTTCTACCCGGGAACGAGCTGGGCGACCGCGGGTGGGAGCTTCCTTGTCGGTGCGAGCGCCAACGCGACCGTGACGGGCGTGGGCTCCTACTCGTGGACCTCGGCGGCGCTCGCTGCGGACGTCCAGGCGTGGATCAACAACCCGGGAGTCCGTTTCGGCTGGATCCTGCTGGGCAAGGAGACAGGAGCAGGAAACGCTCTCAAGGCTTTCGACACCCGCGAAGGTTCCGATCCGGCGCGACGACCGCGACTCGAGGTGATCTACGTGCCGCCGCCGCCGGCGCCGAGTGGTGCGTGCTGTCTGACTGACGGCAGTTGTGACGTGCTGACCGAGGCGGAGTGCGCCGCGATCAACGGGACCTATCAGGGTGACGATACGCCCTGCACTCCGACGCCTTGTACGCTCGTCCTCGCCCCGTATGTCGACCCGCTACCGCTGCCCGCGGTCGCGGTTCCCGTGAGCGGCACCCCGGGCGGCTCAGCCGACTACGTCATCCCGATCCGCGAGGTTTCGCAGAAACTCCATCGCGACCTGCCGCCGACCCGCGTCTGGGGATACGCCGGTAGCTACCCAGGTCCGACTCTCGAGACGACGACCGGGAATCCCATTCATGTGACCTGGCAGAACGACCTTCGGGACTCTCTCGGCGTGCTGCGGACGACCCACTTCCTGCCGGTCGACCTTTGCCTCGACGGTCCCGATTCGGCGGGCGCGACCCCGCGCGTCGTCACGCATTTGCATGGTGGACACGTTCCACCCTCCGCGGATGGCTATCCCCTGAACACCTTGCTACCCGGGGAAGAGATCACCGTCACCTACCCGATCAACCAGCAGGCGGGAACGCCGTGGTACCACGATCACGCCATGGGCATTACGCGGCTCAACGTCATGATGGGTCTTGCGGGGTTCTTCATCATACGCGACCCGGTCGAGCAGGCGCTGGGCCTGCCGGCGGGAGAGTACGAGATCGCCCTCGCGATCCAGGATCGTACGCTTAACGCCAACGGCTCGCTCGAGTATCCCGAGATGTGGATGGACCACTTCTTCGGCGACAAGATGCTGGTGAACGGAAAGATCTGGCCCTACCTGCAGGTCCGCCAGGGCAAGTACCGCTTCCGCGTGCTCAGCGGATGCAATTCGCGTGTGCTTCGGCTGGGGCTCTCGAACGGTGCGACCTTCCAGGTCATCGGCACCGATCTGGGTCTGTTGCCCGCACCCGTCCCGCGCACTTCGCTGCTCGTCACCTCGGGCGAGCGCGCTGAGATCGTGATCGATTTCGCCTCCTACCCGCCCGGCACGCAGATCGTCCTGACGAATGACGCACCGGCCCCTTTCCCGGGAGAAGCGGGCGTAGGCGTGATCCCGAACGTGATGCGCTTTGACGTCGTGGGAACGCCCGGACACGTGGCCGCTCTTCCAGCGGCGCTCCGGCCGGTTCCACCCATTGACCAAGGGGAGGCTGTCGTCACCCGCGACCTCGTGCTGCGCAAAGGTGACAACCCATGCACCGGAACCATGTGGATGATCAACGACCTGAAGTTCGGGGACATTACCGAGTCACCCGTGCTCGGGTCGACCGAGATCTGGCGCTTCATCAACGAGTCCGGGATCTCGCACCCCATGCACATGCACCTTGTGGCATTCCAGGTGCTCGACCGCCAGCCGTTCGTCCTTCAGGACGGTGAGATCGTGACTACCGGGCCCCCGGTGTCGCCCGACCCGAGCGAAGCGGGTTGGAAGGACACCGCGCCGGTGGGCCCCGACGAGATCCTGCGAGTCATCGCGCGCTTCGAGGATTACACGGGCCTCTACCCGTACCACTGCCACATCCTCGAGCACGAAGACAACGAAATGATGCGCCAGTTCCAGGTTGTCTCGCCGGTGGCCGTGGGCGACGGATTGGGGCCGAAGCTCGAGCTGTTGCCCAACCTTCCGAACCCATTTTCTGCGAACACGACGATCCGCTACGAGCTCCCGATCGCCGCGAACGTGCGGCTGGCGGTCTTCGACATCGCGGGGCGACGCGTGCGCTCGCTCGCGGGCGGGCGGAAGGATTCGGGTTCGTACGTTCTGCAGTGGGACGCACGGGACGAGGGCGGCCGGCGGCTTCCGTCGGGGGTCTACTTCCTGCGCCTCGAGGTGGGAGGCGATGTCGTGATTCGAAAGTCGGTTCTGGTGGGCCAATCGAAGTGATCATCTTCCGACGAGCGACGCCGGAAGCAAATCCGAACGACCAGCGCCTGAGAATTCGGCCGCTTGACGAGAGGTGTCCCATGAACTTCCCCAACAGGATCCTGTGGGCTTCACTAGTGATGTCCACCGTCCTTTCCACCGGGCTGGCAACGGCCGAAGTGCTCGACCCAAGAACCCTGACCAAGTACATGGATCCGCTTTCGGTTCCCGGGGCGATGCCGGTGGCGGGGCCGAACTACTACGAGATCGGTGCCTGGCAGATCCAGCAACAGCTCCACAGCCAGCTTCCGCCGAGCACCGTATACGGCTACGGCACCTCGGAAGCCACGGCAAGTTATCCGGGCGCGACAATCGTGGCGCAGAAGGGTGTGCCGATTTCGATCAAGTGGACCAACCATTTGCCGATGACGCACATCCTCGACTACGCCATCGATCCCACGATCCCCAAGGCGATCACGACCACCGGTGTGCCAATCACGCCTCACGTGCACGGCTGCGAAGTCGAGCCGCAGAGCGACGGCACGCCGATGACCTGGTTCACCGCCGGCTTCGCCGAGAAAGGGCATGACTGGGTAAAGGAGGTTCTGACGTACGCCAATAGCCAGCTCCCGGCCACCATCTGGTATCACGACCACGCGTTCGGGTATACGCGGCACAACGTCTACGCCGGGCTCGCGGGCTTCTACGTCATTACCGATCCGGGCAACGAGCCGGCCGGGCTCCCGAGTGGGCCGTACGACATCGGGCTCGCCATCCAGGACCGGATGTTCACAACCGAAGGACAGCTCTGGTATCCGAACGAGGGCGAGTCCGATGTGCATCCGATCTGGATTCCCGAGTTCTTCGGCGATGTGATCCTGGTGAACGGGAAGGTCTGGCCCTACCTGAACGTAGAGCCGCGAAAGTATCGCTTTCGCATCCTGGAAGGCTCCAACGCCCGCTTCTATAGCCTGGCGCTCTCCGACCGAGTCACGGGTGCTCCGGGGCCCGCCTTTTACCAAATCGCGACCGATGGCGGCTATCTGGCCGAGCCGGTCCTGCTCAACGACCCGAACGATGTCCATTCGCCACGACTTCTCATGGCGCCGGGCGAGCGGGCGGAGGTGGTCATCGACTTCTCGGCGTACGCTCCGGGCTCAGAGCTGGTTCTCAAAAATGTGGCGAAGGCACCTTTTCCGAACGGGGAGGCCCCGAATCCGGAGACCGTTGGCCAGATCATGCTATTCCGCGTGGTGCCGCTGACCGCCCCGGACAACAGTGTCATCCCCCAGACGCTCGTTCCCGTGAATCGGCTCAGCAATCCCACGGTGACGAGGGTGATGACTCTGAATGAGCAGATGGACGGGGACGACCCTGTGGCCGCGTTCCTCAATGGCATGCCGTACCACGACACGCCTGCTACCGAGTACCCGACGCTCGGGACCACGGAGATGTGGGAGATCGTGAACATGACGGGGGACGCGCATCCCATTCATCTCCATCTGGTCCAGTTTCAGCTGTTCAACCGGCAAAAGATCAATTCGAAGCGCTACGAGCAAGCGTTCATGCAAGCGAACCCGGTGATGCCGGCAGACACCTACGTGCCGGTGCCGGTGGAGCCGTACCTCAAGGGCAAGCCCAAGCCGGCGGATCCGAATGAGCAAGGCTGGAAGGACACGTTTCGGATGAACCCGGGTGAGGTGACTCGGATCCTGGTGCGGTTCGCGCCACAGGATGAGTCGCCGGAGTATGCGTTCGATGCCACGGCTGCGCCCGGGTACGTGTGGCACTGTCACATCCTCGAGCACGAAGAGAACGACATGATGCGGCCCTACTACCTCCAGGTGCCGGTGGCGGCTTCCCAGTCGCAGCCCACGCAGCTCGTGGGCCGGATGTCGATCCTCACCGCGGGAGCCACTACGCTGTGGGCGCCGCAACCCAATCCCACCGCGGGGGGAGCAACGTTTCGTTTCTCGCTCCGCACGCCAGGTCCTGTGGAGCTCGACCTCTTCAGCATCACCGGCCAGCGGTTGTGCAGGCTTGCGAGCGGTCTGTTCCCTGCCGGCGAGCATGCTGCGCGCTGGGACGGGACCGATGGGAAGGGAAGGTCACTCGCCTCGGGCGTGTATTTCGTCAATCCCCTCTCTGCCAACGTACGTGAGACACCGACCCCCCGGAAGTTTAGTGTAGAGGGCGAGGTGGGAATCAGCGATGTCCACGAGTCTGGAGGGCGGTGCGGTGGCGGTAGCGACCGAGGTGCTGGCGAAGGCCAGGCGGCGGCGATTCAGCGCCGCGGAGAAGATCCGCATTCTGAGGGAAGCCGAGGGCTGCACGAAGCCGGGTGAACTCGGGGCGCTGCTGCGGCGCGAGGGGCTGTACTCGTCGCACCTGTCGGCCTGGCGACAGGCCCGACGGCGGGGTGAGCTGGCCGGGCTGACGGCGAAGAAGCGCGGCCCGCAGGGGAAGCCGGCCGATCCGCGGGACCGCAAGATCGCGGAGCTCGAGCGTGAGACGCGACGGCTCCAGGCGCGACTCGAGCGCGCCGAGGGGCTGATCGAGGTCCAAAAAAAAGTCTCACAGCTGCTGGGCATCCCGCTCGAGAGCGACGGGAAGGACTGATGCGAACCGTGCAGGAACTCGGGCCGCGGCTGGGCGTCGCACCGACGTGCGCGGCGCTCGACGTCGCCCGGGCCAGCTTCTACCGGCAGCAGCAGCCTCGGTCGGAGCCCCGGCCGCGACCGACGCCGCCGCGCTCGCTGACGGAGGAGGACCGCCAGGCGGTGCTCAATACGCTGCACGAGCCGCGCTTCGTCGACCTCGCCCCGGCCCAGGTGTACGCCACCTTGCTCGACGAGGGCCGCTACCTGGGATCGGAGCGCACGTTCTACCGCGTGCTGGTGTCAACGATGAGGTAAAACCGGACCAAGATGATGAAGTAAAAGTGGACCACCCTCGGTCGGGCGGGGCGCTTCTGGCGAACTCGGCTCCCTCCTTTCTGCTCAGG
>JBOHUC010000005.1:0-46804 GCA_050733935.1 Candidatus Eiseniibacteriota bacterium
GCCTGGCTCTACAACTTCCGACGGCTGGTCGTGCGCTACGAGCATAACTTCCTGAACTTCCGCGGCTTCGTGCACCTCGGTTGCATCGTCATTCTGCTTCGCCGGTATTTATGAGACTGCTTCTAGAGGGTAGGCATCAGTTTCGTTAGAAACGGAACGCAGCGTTCGAGCACCGCTTCCGGTGGAATCGCGACCAGCCCGCGCTCCGGCGTGTTCGTCTCCTCCGCGCGCAGGACCGCATAGCGTTCCTCCGGCACGAACGGCCCGCACTCCTCCGGAAGCCAGCGCGAGAACAGCGCCACGACGGGAGTTCCCACGGCGGCCGCGACGTGCATGGGCCCCGTGTTCGGCGTGACCAGGAGATCGAGCCGCGCGAGCAGCGCCTTGTAGCGCTCGAAATCCGGCGGTCCGCTCAAGACGGTGATCGCGTCCCCCGCCGCATCGAGGAGTGTCGAGGCGCGCGTGCGCTCTTCCGGGAGGAGGTCGACGACCACGCGCAACGGGATCTGGTGCGCGCGCCCGTGATCGACGAGCCCACGCGCGAGTGCGGCGAACGATTCGAGAGGCCATTCCCGGTGCTTCGCATCGCGGTTCGCGAACCATCCGATCCCGGCATCGCGGAGGCGCGGGTGAAGGCCAACGAGGAGCTCGCGACCCGGGCCGCCCTCGGAGCGCGGCGCAATCCCGTGTGCCGCGAGGTACTGATCCGCCGCCGCGCGTCCCTCCGCGGTAACGGGAAGCGTGATCCAGGCACGCGGAACCGAAGAGGCGGCGGGCCCTTCGAGACTCGCCGCCACCGTGTCGAGGCAGCGCGTGCAGTAATGCACGACTTCCCCGGCCCGGCGCTCGGCGAGCCCGAAGATCGCGGGGGCCACGCCGTCCACGAGCGCGCGATAGTGTGGATGCGATTCGAACACATACGCCCGGTCAAAGCCTTCCGCGCGCAGCTCGCGCTCGAGGCGCGGCCGCGCGAGAAGGTCTTCCGGAAAGCGGCGGGAATGCAGGTGGTAGCGGGTCACGCGCGGATCGAATCCGCGCAACACGCGCCGTCCCTCGCCGGTCGTGAGCAGATGCACTTCGGCGGCCGGGTACGCATCGAGGACCATGCGCAGCGCGGGCGTGATCATCACGAGATCGCCGGCCCGCCCCGCACGCACGATCAGGATTTTCCTCGGACTTGCTTCTGGCATTTCCGTTGAATGCCCTCGGTAGGATCACGCATACTCGGCCCGCAAACGCGATCCTGCCGATCCTACACGGTCCCGAGCCCCGATCCCATGCACCTTACCGTCCAGACGTCGCCCGGCGAGTTCCTCGACAAGATGACGATCCTCGAGATCAAGGCCGATCGCATCGAGAATCCGGAGAAGCTCGAGAACGTGCGCCGCGAGCTTGCGCTGCTCCGCTCGACCTGGCAGGCCTCGCCGCTTTCGGGCGCCGCGGGCGCGGACGCTTCCGCTCTGGTCTCCGAGCTGCGCGAGGTGAACACGATCCTGTGGGAGGTCGAGGATCGAATCCGCCTCAAGGAGGCGGCCGCCGCGTTCGATGCGGAATTCATCGAGCTGGCCCGTTCGGTGTACCGCACGAACGACCGCCGCGCGGCGATCAAGCGCCGGCTGAACGTCCTCCTCGGCTCGGACCTGATCGAAGAGAAGTCCTACACGGCCGACCGGCCTTGATCCCATGTCGGTGAATCCCGGATCCGCGGTGCCCGCGCTCTCGTGGAATGCCGAAACGGGCGCGCTCGAAATCCTCGACCAGACGCTCCTCCCGCACGAGGTGCGCCGTCTTTCGCTGACGAACCTCGAAGAGGTGTGCGAAGCGATCAAGACGATGCGCGTGCGCGGCGCGCCGCTCATCGGGATCGCAGGGGCGTTCGGTCTCGCGCTCGCACTGTGCGAGTCCCCGGGCGCGTCGCCGGACGCCGCGGAGCGCGCGGGCCAGGCGCTCGTTGCGACGCGGCCCACGGCCGTGAACCTCGCGTGGGCCGTTGGGCGCGTGCGTGCGGCCCTCGAGAGCGTCCCGGCCCGCGATTCCACCGCGCGGGCCGCGCGTGCGCTCGCCGAAGCGGAGGCGATTCTCGAGGAGGAGATCGCGACCTGCTCGCGCATCGGCGATCACGGGCTTGCGATCCTCGAGCGCCTGCGATCGCGTGGGGGCCGGGCCGGAGGGCGCGCGGACGAACGGCTGAACGTCCTCACACACTGTAATGCCGGCTGGCTCGCGACCGGCGGCTGGGGCACCGCCCTGGCCCCCGTGTACAAGGCGCACGCGGCTGGCCTTCCGATCCACGTGTGGGTCGACGAGACACGCCCGCGCGGGCAGGGCGCGTCGCTCACGACCTGGGAGCTCGGCCAGGCTGGAATTCCGCACACGCTCATCGCCGACACCGCTTCCGGGCACCAGATGCAGCGCGGCCGCGTGGACGTTGTCTTCGTCGGGAGCGATCGCACGACCGCCCGTGGCGACGTGTGCAACAAGATCGGCACGTATCTCGTCGCCCTCGCCGCGCGTGCGAACGAGGTGCCGTTCTATGCCGCCGTTCCGACGTCGAGCATCGACTGGACGATCGAGGACGGACTGGCCGGCATCCCGATCGAGGAGCGGGATCCAACTGAAGTGCGCCAGGCGCGCGGGCGTCTCGCGGGCGCGACCGGAGCGGCCGGCTCCGTCGGGGCCGTCCGCGCGATCGACGTGTCGCCCGACGGGACCACCGCCGCCAATCCGGCATTCGACGTGACCCCCGCTCCGCTCGTCACCGGCATCGTGACCGAGCACGGCGTGTTTTCCGCGACGCGCGAAGGCCTCGCGCCGCTGCGCGCGATCGTCGAGTCGGGGTCCCGCGCGTGAGCGGCGAGCGCGCCCTGCGGGAAGCGATCGTCGCCGCCGGACGCACGCTCAAGTCGCGCGGTCTCACCTCGGGCCGCTCGGGCAATCTGAGCGCGCGCTTCGACGGGGGCTTCCTCATCACGCCGAGCGGAGTTCCCTACGAGAGCCTGAGCGCGCCGGACGTCGTGCATGTCGCGGCCGACGGCTCGCAAGCCCCCGGACAGCTCGCGCCCTCGAGCGAGTGGCAGCTCCATCTCGAGATCTACCGCGCGCGCGCGGATGCCCAGGCGATCGCGCACGCGCATCCGCGCTATTCGACCGCGCTCGCGTGCGGCCGGCGGGAGATCCCAGCGTTCCACTACATGGTCGCGATCGCCGGGGGCCGATCGATCCGCTGCGCGCAGTACGCGACGTACGGCACGCGCGAGCTCGCCTTGAACGCGGTCGAGGCGCTGCGCGACCGCCGCGCGTGCCTGCTCGCGAACCACGGATCGATCGCGCTCGGGGATTCGATCGAAACCGCGCTCGACCTGCTCGACGAAGTCGAGGTGCTCGCGACGCAGTACTGCGAATCCCTGCGCCTGGGGCAGGTGGTCATCCTGTCGGACCCCGAAATGGCCCGGATCCTCGAGCGCTTCAAGTCCTACGGACAGCCGGGGAACTCGAAACTCTAGTTGTGCAGGAGGTGTAGTACAGAGTACGGTTCATTGGACAGGCGCGTGCCTGTGCACCCCACAGGAAGGATGGGCATGCGCCGACTTCAGATCGGAATCCTCGACCTGGTTGCAAGAGGGCCCACGCGATCCCTGTACGGGCGCGTGATGAATGCGAACCTCGCGAGCATCATGCCGCAGGTTCTCGGAGTCTGGTGCGAGGCGGAGGGCCACGACGTCCGCCTCGTTTGCTATACCGGCTTCGAAGATCTCACCGAAGAGCTCCCGCGCGACATCGACCTCCTGTTCATCTCGAGTTTCTCGCAATCCGCGCAGCTCGCCTACGCGATCAGCCATCTGTTCCGCAGCCGCGGCGTCGTGACCGCGCTCGGCGGTCCGCACGCACGCTGCTACCCGCAGGACGCCCAGAAGTACTTCGACTACGTGCTCGGCTTCACGGACCGGGCGACACTCCGCACCGTGCTCGACGAATGCACGCCGCACCGGCCGCTCGGCCGCAGACTCGCCGCGGCGACACAGCCGCATCAACTTCCGGGCGTGCGCGAGCGCTGGAAGTTCATCGAGCCGATTCTTGCGAAGGCGCCCGCGATCCGGATCGTGCCGATGCTCTCGAGCCTCGGCTGCCCGTACACCTGCGCCTTCTGCATCGATTCGGTCGTCCCCTACCAGCCGCTCGAGACCGAAACGATCAAGGAGGACCTGCGCTTCCTGCGTACGAAGTTCCGGAAGCCGATGGTCGCCTGGCACGATCCGAACTTCGGCGTGCGCTTCGACGCGATCATGCAGGCGATCGAAGATGCAGTTCCACCGGGCAGCATCGATTTCATCGCGGAGAGCAGCCTGTCACTCCTGTCGGAGCCGCATCTCGTTCGTCTGCGCCGGAACGGCTTCCGGGCACTCCTTCCCGGCATCGAGTCGTGGTACGACATGGGGAACAAGTCGAAGACCGGAAAGAACGTCGGGCGGGACAAGGTGCGGCAGGTGTCCGAGCACGTGAACCTGCTCTTGCGCTACGTGCCCTACGTGCAGACGAACTTCGTGCTCGGGCTCGATGGCGACGAGGGACCGGAGCCGTTCGAGCTGACGAAAGAGTTCGTCGACCGGACGCCGGGCGCGTTCCCCGGGTACTCGCTGCTCACGGCGTTCGGCCAGGCGGCCCCGCTCAATCTCGAATACCAGCGTTCGGACCGCGTCCTGGGCTTCCCGTTCCACTTCCTCAACAACCACGCGGCAATGAACGTCCGGCCCAAGAACTATGCGTGGCCCGAGTTCTACGACGGCGTGCTGCGGGTCACACGCCATACATTCTCGTGGGGGGCGATTGCGCGGCGCTTCGCAGCGACGAATGCCGCCATCCCCCGCTGGATGAACGTCGTCCGCGCGGTGTCCTCGGAGGGGTTCGGGCGCATCCGCCACTTCCGGGCCGTGCGCGAGCTGCTCGAGAGCGATCGTGGATTCCGGGCGTACTTCGACCGCGAGAGCGACGTCCTCCCCGAGTTCTACGTCGACCGGGTGCGCCGCGACCTGGGCTCGCTGTGGGAGCACCTGCCGAACGGGGCGCTCCACCACAACCCCACGGCCTACCTCGAAGCGCATCAGGCGGGCACGAACGGCCACAAGGTGCCGGCCGTCACGAACGGAAACGCGAACGGAGACACGAACGGCGGCACGCACGGAAGCGCGAGCGACGAGGCCATCGCGGCCGCGCTCCCCACGCCCGCCGGGCACTGACGCGCACGCCCTGTCGCGGCGCGCGTCCTTCCGGCGCTATCGAAGCGGGAAGTATCCCACCTCGGTCGCGAGCTTTTGGCCGTCCGCCGACAGCACCCAGTCCACGAACAGTTTCTGGTCCCCCGCCGGCTTGACCCGCGTGTAGAAGAAGAGTGAGCGGGTGAGCGGGTACGATCCATTCGCGACGTTCGCAGCCGTCGGCAGGACGGCGGGCTTCCCCGCACCCGTCGAGAGTCCGAGATCCCTCACGCCCTTCGCGTAGGCCGCCCCGCCGTATCCGATTCCGTTCCGATCCTTCGCGACCGCGTTCACGACCGCGGCGGTCCCGGGCAGGGTCTGCGTGCGCGCGGAAAAATCCCTCCCCTTGAGGACGTTGTCCTTGAAATACACGTACGTGCCCGAGTTGTTCTCGCGACCATAGAGGGTGATCAGCGCGTCCGGTCCGCCGAGGTCCTTCCAGCTCGTGACCTCGCCGAGATAGACCCGCCTCAGCTGATCGAACGTGATCTCCTTCACCGGATTGGTCGCGTGCACGTAAACCGAGAGCCCGTCCTTCGCGACCGGGATCTCGACCCCCATTGTCTGGAAGCGGTCGCGGAGCTTCCGCTTCTCCTCCTCCTTCATCGGGCGGGACGACATGCAGATGTCGGTCGTCCCGTTGATGAGCGCTGCGATCCCGGTCCCCGAGCCTCCGCCCGTCACCTGAACGATCTGGCCCTTGTGCGCCTTCATGTACGACTCGGCCCAGCGCTGGCACAGGATGACCATCGTGTCAGATCCCTTGACGACGATGCCGCGCGCGGCGTGCGCAGTGCCGCTCCGCGCGAAACCGCCGAGCGCAATCCCGGCGGCCGCGGCGACGACCGTGACCGCGACGAGCCGCAGGGAGCGCGCGATCCCGGCTCCCCGGTCCGTTCCGTTCATGAAATCTCCTTTCTCAGTACGTCGCCTGGAATTGCACGGTCCAGCCGTTATCCTTCGGATCCACGAATCCGCCGCCGCTCACCGGCCGCTCCGTGATCGGAATCTCATACGCGGCCGTGATCCGGACCGATCCCGCATAGAACCAGTTCACCACGAAGTTCCAGCGCTCGAATTGATCGTGATCGACGTCGACATTCGGGTCGTACGCGTCGTAGCGCGCCGCGACCTGAAATTTCTCGCCCAGGTTCTGGATGACGGCGATGTATCCGCCCGAGAAGTCGGTCGCGAAGTGCGAGGGATCGGCGCCGGGCACGAGCAGCCGGGACGGCTGGCTCGCCGACGGTCCGACCGTGAGGGCCGTGACCGAGTCCGTGTTCACATTGTGGCCGAGGTAGAACTCCCCCTTGAGCGAGGCGCCGCCGACGCCCGGCACCGTCACGTAGTACTGGGCGTCCCCGCCCCAGCGCGTCCGGTCCGTGATCACGTCCTCGCCGGTGAGCGGAGTGAGCGCCTTTCCCGTGTACCCCGAGACTGCCGCCTCGAGGAAGCCGAGCGAGCCGCGCACGCGCGCCACGAGGTCCTTGCCGCTCGTCGGATCGGTGGTCGGGAAATCGACACTTCCGATTCCGCCGCCGTTGTAAACGCCGACCACGGTGTCGAGGTAGTTCGACCAGCGGCTCTGAATCTTGAGACCGCGGTCACGCTCGCCGGGGAAGAGCACGTTCTCGGCGCGCGAGCGCTCCGGGAACTCGCGCAGGCTCGAGGACCGTTCGATCTCGTAGCCGAACGGGACGTTCATCTGGCCGGCCCAGAACTGGTGGGCGTGGTCGACCGTCCACGGATCGAACAGGCTCAGGTAGACATCGAGGATCCGGACCTGGCGGTCCGATCCGCCGTCGATCTGGAACACGGCCTGGCTCCAGGGCGAGTGGTCGTACGTGAGCTTGAGGCGCGCTCTCCGGATGTAGAAGCGCTCGTTGTTCGCGGGCGTGAGCGTGAGCGGCGGGCCGGTCACGCGGACCGTGTCGGCGTCGTTTTCGAAATGATCCCACCGCACCTGGATGTAACCGGAGAACTTGAACTTCCGGAACCGGTCGACCTCTGTCTGGATCACCTGCACCTGCTCGTTCATGCCTTCGAGGTCGACCTGAGGGGTGACGGCGGAAGACTCGGCCTCGGCGGACGCGCTCTGGGCCCCCGACGTCGCCGGGAAGAGTGCGAGCCACCCAAAGACCACGAGAAAGGCCGCTCGGAGAGACAGACTCCGGGCGGCGGGGCGAAGAGCTCGGAACTTCCCTGATCGCATCGAGGCGTCCTCCTGAGGGTGGATGAGCCGCCGGGATCGTCCGGATCGCGACCGGGTCCCCGAGCGGGCCCCGATCGCACCCGGCCATCGTGGTCGGGATCAGTTGCCGATCCTTGTCGGCGATATTTCCGAGTTGTTAATCCTTTGGGCCAAAAGACTTCGGGCCCGGAGTGATTGCCGGGCCCGATTGTGCAGGGAGTTGCGCGAACCTGCTAGGACCCGCTCGGTGGAGCGGACCCGGCCGATCCTGGGGGTGGTCCTTTCGGCGCGTCCCACGCGGGGGGTGCAGGGATCGGAACCACCGCACCGGTGGCGGTCTTTCCGGGGGGGACGATCGCCGGGTTCTTGTGGCTCACGGCCGGAAGGCTCTTGAGATAAGCCGCGAGCGCGTACGCGTCCTCGTCGGTCATGTGCCCGTAGTTCGGCCACGGCATGGGCGGAAGGAGGGGCGATCCGTCCGGGCGCTGCCCGGTCCGCACCGCCTTCACGATGTCGTCCTCGCTCCAGGCACCGATGCCGGTCTCCATGTCGGGAGTGAGGTTCCGCGCGTAGCTCACGCCCCACGGTCCGGCCCAGCCGAGCTCGCTCCCCGCGAGCGAGCGTGACTCGTCGGGCGCGCCGTAGAGCGTGCCGGGCGTGTGACAATCCCCGCATCCTGCGATCGTCGCAACGTACTTGCCGCGCGCGATCTTTTCCTCGGCCGTCATCTGCGCGGGAGTGGCGCTCGATCCCGCCGGGCCGCCGGCTCCCCCGTTCCCCTCGGTGCGCGCGCACGAGAGCGCGAACACGCCGCCGGCCAGCACGATGGCCGTCCATCCTGCGGCCCACCACATCCCCGAACGGACACGCATGCGAACCTCCTATCCCGTGGTAGCGGTTCTCCCGCTCAAATGCGTCGGGTACCATAGCACGCATGAAACGCACCGTGCCACGGGCCCCACGGGCGCGGCCGTCGCCGGGGACGATCGTCACCCGGCTCCCGGTCCTTACGGTCCCCGCAGCCTTTCTCCTCTCTGCGACTGTCGGACCGCTCGCGCCTGGTTCGGGCTTCTCCGCACCCTCCGACACGGGAATCGCCGTGACGCATGCGCCGCTCGTGCGCGGACACTGGGCCGTCACCGAAGACAGCGTGAGGATCTGGTACGAGACCGAGGGGGAGGGCGTGCCGATCTTCCTCGTTCCGGGCGGACCCGGGGGATCGCATCACACGTTTCATCTCACGCATCACGTGCTCGCGCGCTGCGGGCAGCTCGTCTACATCGACAACCGGGGACGCGGTTCCTCGGAGCGCGGCCACGGAGCCGAGCCGTACTCGCTCGAGAACGACGTGCGCGATCTCGAAGCCGTGCGCCTCGCGCTCGGCGCCGAGCGGATCGCCGTGTACGGCCGCTCCTACGGCGGCATGGTGGCACTCGGTTACGCACTCGCGCATCCCGGGCGCGTCCAGGCTCTCGTCGTGAGCAACACGCTCGACGGCGCGTCGTCGTGGCAGGAGTACAACATCGACGGCGTGAAACGCTTCTTGAAGACCCACTACCCCGATCGCTGGGACGAAATCCAGCGCCGACGCGGTGCCGGGCTCCGCTCCTCGGACGACACGCTCGCGACGCTCTTCTTCCCGCTGGGCGAGCTCTACAACTTCTCGCCCTCGAGCGACTCCCTGTTCCGCGCGCAAACGCGCCCGTTCCGCGATCCGGCCGCGGCCTCGCACAATCCGGATGTCTACGCCGCGATGGTCGGGCTCGACCCCGAGTGGGTGATCGACGGCACGCTCGGACGGGTCGAGCTCGTGGATCGCATCGGCGCGCTCGAACTCCCCGTGCTCGTGCTCGCGGGGCGGTACGATCGCATCACGCCGCCGGTCGTTCAGCGGAAGATCTCGCAGGCGATTCCGGGCGCGCGTCTCGTCGTCTTCGAGCGCAGCGGACATCGCCCGGAGTTCGAGGAAGCCTCACGATGGTCCCGCGTCGTCACTGAATTCCTCTCCGGCCATCTCTCCCTTCCGAATGAGGGCTCACAATGACCCCGCTTGCTCGATTCCTCTCCCTTGTCGCAGCCGTCATGGCCGTCATGGCCGTCGCAGGAGGCGCGGCCCTCTTCACCGTCCGACCGCTCGTGGCCCCACGCGATGCACGATCCGAAAGCGCAACCTCGCCGCACACAAGTCAGACCCACGCCGGACACGCGATGACCGAGGAGAAGATGGATGCCTGGGTGCGCGACTGGTTCACGCATCACCCCCGCGTCGGGGGCGGGCCCGCCACGCTCGGGGCGGCCTACGCGGATACGTTCTTCGCGGCGGGCTTCGACTTCAACGCGGACACGAATCCGAGCGACGTCGATACCGTGACGATCACGGTCGGAGACTCGATCCTGTGGCGCCGGAGCAACGGCTCCCACACGGTGACGAGCGGCACCGGATCCTCGGATCCCCAGGTCGGCCTCCTGTTCGACCGGGACCTGAACAGCTTTTCGACCACGTTCGCTTACGTGTTCGACAAGGAGGGGACGTTCCCGTTCTTCTGCCGCCCGCACGAGCCGGACAACATGCGCGGCGTGGTCATCGTCGAGGCGCCCACAGGCGTGGGCGTCGAGCCGATCGCAGGCGAGCCCGGCGCGATCGGGTTCCTCGGACCGCCGGTTCCGAACCCGGCCCGGTCGGTCGTGACCGTGCGCTTCGCGCTCGCGACGACGGGTCACGCGCGACTCAAGGTCGTGGACGCCACAGGACGGCGCGTCGCCGTGCTCCTCGACGAGCCGCTCGAGGCGGGTGCGTACGTGGCGCGCTGGGATCGGAAGTCGGAATCGGGCGGCCGGGCGGCGGCCGGAGTCTATTTCCTGGCGCTCGAGATTCCGGGGAAGTCCGCGCGAGAGAAGCTCGTCATCGCGGATTGAGCGTGGGAGCAGGCTCGTCGGGCGCGGCGAGCGCGCGGTCCCGGTCGGGCGGGCGCGCGTCCATCGCCTTCTTCGCGCGCTCGAGCCATTTGTCTGCAGCTTTTTCGTAGACGCCCTGGGCGGCGTGGAATCCGGGATTCGATTCGAGATCGCCGTCGCTCGCGAGGCCCCCGCGGATCGTGATCGCGGTGCGCGACGCCTCGAGCGGAACGATGTCCACCACGACGCGCGCCATCACACTCCCCAGGAACACGCGTGCGAGCAGATGCTTGAGCGGCTTCCAGCGCGAGATGATGCGCCCCTTCGACGTGTCCACCTGCTGGATCTGCCAGTGGTCTTTCTCGAGCTGGTCGATGGCGACGGGAAGCACTTCGCGCCACGGATAGGCGAGCGTGTCGCTCTTGGCGCCGGCGAAATGGACGCCGCGGCGCCCCTCCGATTCCACGCGGGTCTCGGGAGCGGGTGTGTCCCCACCCCACGCCGAAGCGGGATCCTCCCCCATCGCCGCGCCGAGCAGCAGGAGGAGAACCCTCAAAATACGGTGGGCGGCGCGGCGGCGGGGGCTCACCCTTCCGTCTTCGGCAGAATTCCCGGGCATCTGCACTGCGGTACCCCCGCAGCCGCCTGCGGGTTCCCCGACCCGGCTAACCCTCAGCGCACGCGCACGAAGGTTCGAGTCGCGCGGGCGTCTCCCGCCCGAACTTCGAGGAAATAGCGTCCGCTCCCCGCGGAACGTCCCGCTTCGTCGCGGCCGTCCCACACGAGGCGCGAGGACCCGGCCGGACGAAGCGTCTCGTCCGTCACGACCCGAACGAGCCGCCCGGACGCGTCGAGAACGCGGGCCCGGACGGGCGAGGGTTGCGAGAGATCGAGCGCAAATGAAACCGACGCGCGCGACGGACTCGGCCACGCGGCGCCGAGCGCGAACGTGCCGCCGCGCGGCCCGCCGGGCACGGCCACGGCCGACTGCGGGACGGCGATGAGCTCGAAGTCGTCGATCCCCGCTTCAATGAGGGATCCGGCTCCCAGGTCCTCGGCGAGAAAGCGGAAGCGGAGCTGATTCACGGTTCCGAAGCGCGCGAGCAGATCGTCCGTGACGAGCTGCCAGGTCTCTGCGCCCGTGGTCGTCGACTCGAGCGTCTGCCACACGGTTCCGCCGTCGTTCGAGACTTCGACGCGCCACGTGTCGTCCACCGCGGCGCCGAGCCCGTTCGAATACCAGCGGCGGAAGCGCACGCCGACGCTCGAGTACGGAGCGCCCGCGGAGAGATCGAACACCGGCGAGACGAGCGTCGTCCGTCCGCCGTCCACGTCCGCTTCGCCGGCCGCGCCCCCCGGCGTGCCGTTCGCGGTGACGAAGCACGTGGTTCCCGGTGGAATCGTGAAGTCCTCGCCCGGCTGCGCGACCGTCCCGAGCGGAACGACCCGCGTCCACAGGCCGCTTGTCGCGGCATCGCCGGGTGCGCCCACCGTCCACCCGCCCGCGCTCTCGAACGGCTCGAACACGGTCACGACGTCGTACGCGTGGAACGCTCCGGCGATTCCCGGCGCCGACGCCGGATCGCCGAGCAGGCTCTGCGCCTCGATCCGGTATTCGACGTGGGAGCCCACGGGCTGCGCCGGAATGGACGCCTCGTACTCGTCGGGATTGCCGGTCGGCGTCATGGAGAGAGCCGAAAGCGATCCGCCGTCCACGCGGTACGACAGCGTGACCGAAGACGGATTGGGCGTACCGGTTCCCGGCACCACGCGCGTGCGGATCAAGTACGGCGAAACGGTCTCGATCGTGTCCCAGACGCGCTGGTGCTCGACGAAGATCGGAGCGACGGCGCGCGCGGAGAACGTGTAAGCCGCGGCCGCTCCCGAGGTCGTCGGGTTTCCGATCACGAGCGCCGCGTACTGGAGGTTCGCGTAGTCCGCTCCGGGAACGAGAAGCGTGCCCGCGCCACTGACGAGCGGCATCGGAACGCGCGTCACGTTGCCCGCAAGATCCTTGAGGATGACCGAGACCCGCCAGGCCACGGCGACGGCGCCGTTGAACGTGAATTCCGGCTGACCCGAGAGCGCGCCGTCCCCGTTCGTGATGAGCCGGATGTTGGCCGCGAGGTGCGCGACTGAGCCGGGCGTGGTCGCGACCGGCAGGGTCGCGTGGCTCGAGGTCACGGGGACGGTCGGGTAGCCCGGCGCTTCTCCGTAACCGTACGCATTCGTTCCCGCGCGTGTGCCCGAGGCGAAGTTCCAGGTGACGTACTCGCCCCACGCGTCCGGAAGAGTCGAACCCGAGAGCTGAATCGTCATGTCGTAAGTGAACATGACGGGCTCGCCGGGATTGCTCTGCCGACGGATCCAGAAGTCGCGCATGTGCGCGAGGCCGAACTTCTCCGTCTGGTAGAGCTGCCAGTTGCAGTCCTCGTACGACCCCGTGCTTCCGAACGCGTCCACGTCGAGCGGCGTCTGCGGCTCGGTGAACGGCGACGCGGGACCGCTGATGTAGTTGTAGTAGTCGTTCACGTTGTCGTAGACGATGTCCTCCATCCACGTCGCATCGAGCTCGAGCCATCCGCCTTCCGACCAGAGGGAGTACGTGCGTTGGATCGCGTGCTTGTACTCGTGCGCGCCGGTCACCCGGAGCGCGCCGAGGACGGGTCCGTCCGGATCGTCGTTCGGCGGGAAGCCGATGTAGTTGTTGTGGAGCACGATGCGGGTCCGCGCCCCGGAGGTCACGGTCGTGAATCCGTAAGCCCCCTGCGCCTGGAACTGGACCAGGTACTTCCCGTTGTAGAGCGTCGTGCTCGAGCCGGGGGCCGCGTTGTAGCCGAGGGTGATGACCGCGGTCTGCCACGAGGTTTCCATGGTCGCAGCAGTTGCCTCGACGAAGTCGGGAACGCCGTTCGCCGGAGCGACGTCCAGGAGCGGAACGACGTTCGGGCCGGTCGTGTTGTACTCGATCCAGAAGTGCGTCGTCTCGTGCACCAGGAGCACGTTCGGAGCCGGTCCGCCGGACGATGTGGTCGAGAGCCCGCCACCGGTGACGTAACGGTCGTAGAGGGCCCGCCCTCCCTCGTCCAGGCGATCGAGGTTCTGCCTCAGGTCCTCGATCACGAGCGTCGCGCAGCGCGCCGGGCGGTTACCGTCGAGCGAATACGCGGCGTCCATGTGGCCGCGCTCGAACAGGAAGAGGAGCTTCTGCCGGCCTGCGGCCGCGTACGTCATCTCCCCCCGTTCGACCGCGGCGTCGAGCGCCGCGAGGCTCGCGGAGCCCTCGTCCGCCGGAAGTCCGGAGGCCGCTGGATGCGCGTTCGAGACGCGGGCCGGGGAAGCGAGGACTAGCACGAGCGCAAGTCCCGGAAGGAGCGCATAGCTGGCGCGACGCAAGGAAGGGGCGGCATGGAAGGTCATGGCGGGGCTCTCCGTCGGATCTCGAATGGAAGGGGATGGCGCGCAGGAAGCCTAGCAGAGGGCTCTCCCGAAGGCCAGCCGTGTGCTAGACTTGCGCCGTTCTCTGCGCGCCGGGCTTGCCACCTCCTCCCCCGGAGCGGTGAAGGATTCATCCGTTCTCTACGTTCACTGTCGGTCCCCTCGGACCTCGATCGATCGACTCTGCACCGGGAGGCGTCATGCACCCCCTCGAGCGCGCTCAATGGCTCCGCCGCTTGGCCGGGCCGGTTCTCGCAAGCTTTCTCCTCCAACCGTTCGCTCTCGTAACACCGATCCTCGCCTCCGTTCGAATGGACGAGGCCGGGGACCCGGGCCGCGCGCGGCTCGTCGCACCCGCCGAAGGTGAGGCGATCGGTGCAGCGGCCGTGCGTTTCGCTTATGAACTCCCCACCGACACGAAGGAGGGCTGGATCGTCGTCTCCCGCCGGTCCTTCGATCCCTCGGGATGGCGCGAGCTCCCGACCGACCCTGACCTCACGCTCGTGCCCGCGACCGGCGAAGTCGTAAGCCTCGATCAGCTCGGGTTCGACGCGAGCCCGGCGGGCCCGATCTACTGGGCGGTTGTGAGCCGGGACGGAGGACCAGGCCGTCTGCACGCGAGCGAGGTCCGAACCTTCACCGCCCTCCCGCGCTTCACGAATCGGGTCGCGGCCTCGCCGTACCTCGTGGCCACCCGGCAGGGCCGGCTCGAAATGCTCGCGCCCGAGGGCGCCGGGAATCCGATCGCCGCGGCCGCTCCGCGGATTCGGCTCTCGGCCGGCTACGATTTCGCACCCGCCGAGGGCGAGCCGAACGTTCCGGTCGAGCTCTCGAGCGCGCGGCTTCCGATCGACGACGCCAGCGGCGACGGCCTCGCCTCCTACCTCGTCCAGTTCGCCACGCCTCCCTCGGACGAGGATCGCGCGCGCATCGCGCGCGCCGGCGGTGCGGTGTTCGCGTACATCCCGGATCAGGCGTACCTCGTGCGCATGCGTCCCGAAGCGCGGGATGGTTTCGAGAGCGAGACCGGCGCCGCGTGGATCGGCGACTACCAGCCCGCGTACAAGATGAGCCCGCTCCTTTCCGATCCGTCGATCGAGCGGACGGGCGCGTTCATGGCGCTCCTGTTCCCCGATGCCGAGCCGGCGGCGGCGCAGCAGGCGCTCACCGCGCGCGGCTGCACGATCGAGAACGTGAGCGACAACGGCGTCAACAAGCTCGTGCGCTTCCGCGCGAGCGAGGCGGCGCTCGTCCGCGCCGCGGGTCTCGGCGACGTCGCGTGGATCGAGCCCGTCGTTCCCAAGACCGTGCTCAATGACAATGCGCAGTGGGTCGTGCAGACGAACGTTCCGGCCGACCGGAAGATCTGGAACCAGGGCCTGCGCGGCCAGGGACAGGTCGTCATGACGTCCGACTCCGGCATCGACGTCACCCACAACATGTTCCGCGACCCCGCGGTCGCGATTCCCGGCTTCGGCGACTACACGACGCACCGGAAGATCATCGCCTACAAGATGGGCGGCACGAGCTCCGCGATCGCGTTCGGCGACCACGGCGGCGCGAACTCCTATCACGGATCGCACACGGGCTGCACGATGGTCGGCTGGGACGACCCGGTCGCCGGCACTTCGATCCGCGACGGCATGGCGAAGGAAGCGAAGATCTACTTCATGGACCTCTCGGGGGCCTCGATCGCGAACTCGGTCGTGCCGTTCGACGATCTCAACGATCTCTTCCTGCCGCCCTACGTCGGAAACGCGGCCGGCGCGGCGCGCCTCTCGTCGAACTCCTGGGGCTCCGCCGTGAGCGGCGCGTACGACTTGAACGCGATGCAGGTGGACCAGTTCGTCTACAACCATCCTGACTTCTACATCGCGTTCTCGAACGGCAACTCGGCCGGCGCGGGAACGGTGGGGAGCCCGGCGAGTGCGAAGAACCTCGCGGGCTCGGGCGGCACGCAGAACGGGCTCAACGCCGGCAACATCTACGCGTCGACGAGCCGCGGCCCGACGCAGGACGGCCGCCGGAAGCCGCTCTTCTGCACTCCCGGACAGTCGGTCGCATCCGCGAACGTGGGGCCGAGCAGCTTCGCGATCCTCTCCGGAACCTCGATGTCCTGCCCGACGAGCACGGGCAACATGGCGCTCGTCCGCCAGTACTTCACGGAAGGCTGGTATCCGACCGGCGCCGCCACACCGTCGAACGCGTTCAGCCCGTCGGCCGCACTCATGAAGGCGATGGCTGTGAACGCCGGCGACAACGGGGTCACGGGCTTCACGGCACCGGACAACAACGTGGGCTACGGGCGCCTGAAGATCGACAACGTGCTCTACTTCCCAGGGGACACGCAGAAGCTCCTGGTGGTCGACAACACGGATGGTCTAGGGCAGGGACAGTTCATCGAGTATCAGGTGAACGTGATCGACACCGCGGTTCCGCTCGAGGTGAGCCTGTGCTGGACGGACTATCCGGGCAACCCGACCGCACTCAATCAGCTCGTGAACAACCTCGATCTCACGGTCTCGAACGGCGCCACGGTGTACAAGGGCAACTACTTTGTCGGCGGAGGCGGTAATTCGGTCGTGGGCGGCACCTACGACAATCTGAACGTCGAGGAGAACGTGCGCGTTGCGGTCCCGGCAGCCGGCCTCTGGACGGTCCGGGTCGCAGCCCCCACCGTTCCCGTGGGCCCGCAGGGGTTCGGCCTCGTGGTCACAGGCGGCGTCGGAAACGGCGCTGGAACGCTCGCTCTCGACCGCGCGGAGTACGGCTCGGCGAGCACGGTCGAGATCCAGGTCGTGGACACGAACGCGCTGCCCACGCTCTCGGTTGAGGTGGCTTCGGACACGGAGCCGACGGGCGAAACGGTCATCCTCTCCGGCTCGAACGGCGTGTGGACGGGCTCGCTGCAGCTCGGCCCGACCGAGCCCCAGGCCGCCGACGGCGTCCTCTCGGTGTCGGACGGCGACGGACTCACCGCGACCTACGACGACCAGGCGCCGCTCGTCTCCCTCCTGGCCCAGGCGACGGTGAGCCTTGCGACTCCGGTCATCACGAACGTGAAAGCAACTTCGCAAGGAGCCGCCGGAACTCTCGTCACCTGGAACACGAATCGCAACGCAACCGCGACCGTCCACTACGGACTCACTCCGGCGCTCGAGCTCGGTTCGGTGAACGGCCAGGGTGCGCGTCTCGCGCACCAGGTGCTGCTCACGAGCTTGACGCCCGGAGCGACGTACTACTACGACGTCGAAAACGTGGCACTGAACGGAAGCTCCGCGCGCGACGACGCGGGCGGCGTGCACCACCTGTTCACGGCCAAGGGCTCGGGCGACATCCTGCTCCTGCTCGGAGAAGGCTTCCCGCGCCTCTCGTCGTATCAGACGGCGCTCACGGCCCTGAACTACGACACCGACGTGTGGTCGGGCCCGCTCGCGGACAATCCGCTCCTCGGGGATCGCAACAGCGGGCTCCGGTCGTACAAGGCCGTGATCTGGCAGTGCGGGTTCGACACGTATCCGCCGATCACGGACACGCAGCGCGACGTGATCACGAACTACATCGACGGCGGCGGACGCCTCGGGATCGTGGGACACGACATCGGGTGGGGCCTCGCCGATCCGACCTCGCCGTCCTATTCGCCGGCGCGCGCGGCATGGCTCGCGAGCACGCTCAAGACGACGTTCCAGGCGGATCCGACCACGTGGGCCGCCATGTTCGGCTACGCGAGCGACCCGATCTCGGGCGGCTACGTCGGCGGCATCGGCTACGAGCCGATCCGTCCGGGCGGCGCCGGGGACGAGGTGGACGTCGTCGCCTCTCCGGGCGGCACGACCGCGTACCTGTGGCGGAACTCCGACGGAACGCCGGACGACTGTTCGTTCCGCTGGGAGAGCTCGACGCCGAACGGCAATGCGCTCACGGCCCTGTGGGGCGGCGCACCGAGCCGGCTCGTCAACATGTACTTCGAGTGGACCGGAATGGATCCGCCGTACAACGCGCCGAGCGGGTTCCGGAACGACATCCTCGACAAGACGATCGTGTGGCTCATGGGTCGCGCGCGTCCGACGGTCGCCGTCACGTCGCCGAACGGCGGGGAGACTCTGATTACGACGAGTGCGAACATCACGTGGAACGAGACGATCGGCGGCGGCTTCAGCGCGGCGTCGCGGACGATCCAGTACTCGACGGACGGTGGCGATTCGTGGGTCACGCTCACGACCTCGGCCGGTCCGAGCCCCTACCTGTGGGACTTGACCACCGTGCCGAACTCGACGACCTGTCTCGTCCGCGTCCGAATCGTGGACGACGGCACGCCGGCTCCGCTCGCCCAGTCCGACCAGAGCAACGCGATGTTCACGATCGCGCGGCCGGGCGGGGACACGGTGGGACCGCTCGTGGTCGCAGGCTCGATCGCTTCGGCTCCGAATCCGATCGTGCGGCCGAACACCGCACAGCTCACCGCCACGGTCAGCGATGCGACGACCGGCGGTAGCGGCGTGATCGCAGCCGAGTGGTCGAGTGGTCCTGCGCCCGCGGGCGCGGGATCCGGAACGCCGCTCGGCGGAACGTTCGGCGGCAACACGGTCGCGGTCAGCATCAGCGTCGACACGACGCCGTTTGCGACCGGCCCCGCGAATCTGTGGGTGCGCGCACAGGACGGCGCCGGCAACTGGGGACCGGCCTCCAAGCTCGAGGTGCAGGTGAACGGCGAGGATGCGGTTGGCGTCGATCCGATCCCGCAGATCGCGTTCCTCTCGCAGAACGTACCGAATCCGTTCGCGAGCGGCGGCACGGTGCTCCACTTCGGCATGCCGCGGGACGGTGCGGTCGAGCTCGGCGTGTACACCGTGCAGGGACAGCTCGTGAGGCGGCTCGTCACCGGGTCGCTTCCGGCCGGCACGCATGTCGCGCGCTGGGACGGCACGAATGGCTCGGGCGTCCGGGTCGCGCCCGGCGTCTACTACGCGGCGCTGCGGATTGCCGGGACCAAGCTCGAGCGAAAGATGATCTCGATTCCGTAGCCGTTCGCGCGGCGGTCATCGAGGAGAGAACACGAAGGGGGGCGCGCAGGCGCCCCCCCTTCGCATTACGGGGAATCGGTCCCGGTCTCGGACCCGGCGTCGGACTCGTCCCCGCCTCCGCCGAACACCCAGCCGATTCCGAAGTTGAGCTTGAGTTGCTCCAGGTCCGGAACGAAGTGGTAGTGGAGGTCGATCGAGCTTCGGATCGGTCCGGCCGACGGCATGTCGATGCCGAGGAGGAGGCTGGGCGCGAACTTGGTCGAGCTGTCCTCGCCCGTAATCGGCGCGCTTCCCTGGGGTGTGACGTTGACCTTGCTCTGGATCAGGTGCATGCCGAAGCCGGCACCGACGTACGGGGTGTATCCCTCTTCGCTTCCAATCCGGTAGCGCGCATCCACCGAGACCGTGAAGTCGCGCTGCATGATCTCCCGGATCCCCAGGTCCTCGATCCGGTCGAGGTCGCGCCAGTACTCGAACGCGGGCACGATTTCGAAGCCGCTGTTCAAGTCTCCGCCGGCGAGATGGATGTGGAAACCGTAGCCCGAGACCGCGCTCTGGTCCTTGACCTTGACGGCCTGACTCACGATTTCGAGACGGGAGACTCGCACCGACTGGGCGAGAACGGGAGGTGCTGCGCCGGTGACCGCAGTGACCGCGGCGAGCACGGGAACGACGAACACGAGACTGCGCTTGATCCGCATCGGCGAAGTCCTTTCGCATGCATTCGGTTCGTGGCGGGCAATTGCGGACCCACTCTAACGATCGACGGGTGCGCCGTGCAAGGCGCACCCGCCGAAAGTCGCGACCGAAAGCGACGCGTCCGCCCGGATCCAGACTTCGGACCCGGACGGACGCTGTGCACACTTGCAACCCGCCTCGACTCGAGGCGGACGACTGAGGCTTTCCTACCGGCGCGGCGGCTGCGCGAATCCGTAGAGACCGTTCTCGCGCTCCCACAGGCGATCGCGGCTCGGCGCGCGCCAGGGGAGGATGCCGAGGGCGGTCAGAGCACCCTTATACTCGTAGCGCACGACGACCTGGCCGCTCGCGTAGTGCTCGGGCTCGAACTCGACGCGTCGCACGTCGTCGCGCTCGTTCCGGCCCCAGCCCGTGCCCGGGCTCGATTCGGCCATCGGCTCGCCGGGCATGGATTGCCCGTCCACGGAAGGCGCGGGAGCCATACGACCGTCATCCGCCCGGCTCTGCGACTTCGACTGGCCGGCGCGCTCGCGATACGGCCCGGAGGGGGCGGACGGGGCCGGCGCCGCCTCCTTGCGGTCGAGCTCGCGGCCGCCGTAGAGGCGTTGCGAGATGTACGGCTGCGCCTCGCGATAGGCGAGGACACGGATCCAGCCCAGGTCGCCGTTCCCCTGGCCCGTGCGCTCGGCGTACGAGCGCTCTTCGTCGACGAACACGAACTGGCTCACGTTCCGCATGTCCTTCCGCCAGCCCTTGATGGTCGCGTTGCCCCACGGGTCGAGCACGTACATCGGCTCGTCCGAGCTCAGCCGGCTGATCTGCCCGTTGATCGCGTTGATTCCGTCGACCACGATGAGGAACGCGACGCGCTCCGAAGTGACGTTCCGCACGCGCACCTCGTACTTCTTGCCCTCGCGCGCTTCGACGTACCAGCGGTCGAGGCGGTTCGACGCCTGGAACAGCGGCGTCGTTCTTCCCGCGACGCGGACGCTGACCTCGACCGGTCCCTGCCGCACCCAGTCCTGACGATCGACGCTGAACAGGTTGTTTGCGACGCGCGCCCTGACCGTCGCGTGGGCCGGCGGCGGGACGAGGCTTGCGGCGACGAGCGCGCAGAACGCAAGGAGCCCCCACAGTGCTGCCAAGACGACGTACTTCACGTTCTGCTGCGGCGCGGCTACGACCCGCGCTTCGGTCTGTCGTTCGTTCGCCACGTTCATGTTGTCCTCCCCGTCTCCTTTGGGCCCTTTCCGGCCCGGTTGCGTGTCCCGTGCTCTGCAACAGCAAGGACGACGCCGGACGGAGATTCGTTTCACGCTTCTCACAATCGGTTGCGCCGGGCGGGCATCAGCGCTCGGCCCGGATCCCTGCTCGCAGGCCGGCGACCGGTGGCCCAAATCGGGCTTGTGTTCAGAAAGTGTCGGGTCCAGACTTTTGCCGCCCCCGGTGGAAAGGAGCGTCATCATGTTTCCGGCCCGCCCGAGCCGGAAGCCCCGCGGCCGCGCCCTGCGGCTCGCCGGCCTCCTCCTCGGAGTTGTTCTCTCTTCCCCCGTATACTCAGCGCCAAACTTCGGAGTGCGTGCGGACTTTCCGGCCGGTTCGGACCCGAAGGTCCTCCAAGTCGCCGACCTCAACCATGACGGAAAGCTCGACCTGGTCGTCGCTGGCCGCGGATCCGGGGGTCACCCGGGGAGCGTGCGAACGTTTTTCGGAAATGCGCTGGGCGGTTTCTCGTCCGGCCCGGAGGTTCCCACTCCAGGCAAGGTCGTCGAGCTGGCGCTCGGCGATGTCGACCTCGATGGCAACCTGGATGCTGCAGCGGTCACTACGCCGCCGGGAGGCGCGCGATATCCGGATGAGGGGTACGGCACTCTCCTGCTGCTTCACGGCGCGCCCGATGGGGGGTTCACGATCACGGATTCCGACCTGGTCTGGCTGTCCGAAGGAACCTCAGTGGGAATCGGTCGATTCTTCGCAGACGAATTCCCCGATGTGGTCCTGGGCGCGTCGGCTCCGCCCCCGCCTGGCCAGTCGTCTTTCCGCGGCGAAGTGCGCGTCTATGCGGGCAACGGAAGCATGGAGCTGGGCCCCGCGACGGTCTATGACGACGCCCGGGTCGTGAGAGGCGGGATGGCGCTCGGCGACCTGAACGGCGACGGACTCCTGGACTTCGTCCAGGCGATCAGCGGAACGACAGTCCCGGCATTCTGGATCGCCCAGGACGACGAAACGTTTCTTCACGCCAGTGGACTAGGTACGGCCGGCCCGAGTGGAATCGCGATCGGCGAACTCGATGGTGTGGCTCCACTCGACGTCGTTCTCAGCTCGACTCAGACCACCTCGCTTCGGCTGAAGCGCGGCGGCGCGTGCTGCGTCGAGACGATCTCGGCGGGCCGTAACGCATCGAGCGTGATTGCGGCGGACCTCGATGCCGACTCGTGGCTCGACATCGTCGTGTCGAACCACCTCCATCATTCGGTCACTCTCGTCATGGGGTTGGGACAAGGAGTGTTCGACACACCCGTCGCGCTCGCGACCGGAGCCTTCCCGCAGGAGGTCGTCGCGGGAGACTGGAACGGCGACGCGCTGGTCGACCTCGCGGTCGTCAACTCGGCATCGGAGTCGGTGACGCTCTACTACCAGGGGAATCCGACCATCGTCGGGGTTGGAAGCGCTCCCGCTTCGCTCGCGCTCTCGGCGCCCTTCCCGTCGCCCGCCCGTGGCATCGCGTGGGCGGACGTCACCCTCGGCGAAGGAGAAACTGCGTCCCTCGAGATCGTAGACGTGCGCGGGCGAATCGTGAATGCGCGGACGTTCTCGGGCGGGGGCACGCAACGCGTGTCGATCAACGAAGCGGGAACGATGCGACCCGGTGTCTACTGGCTGCGCTTGAGAGCGCAGACGGCCGGTTCACGCGCTGCGCAGACGCGAAAGTTCGTCGTTCTAGAGTGATCCGCGCGTCCACCCCGCGCGGTTCGCGAGCCGCCACGCTCCGGGAAGGACCAGGGCCGCGAGGATCTGCTTGAGCACGTCCCCGATCACGAACGGGTAGAGCCCGAGCTCGAGCACGCGCGACGGGCCCGTGAAGCCCGCGAGCCACGTGAGCCCGACCGCGAAGAAACATGCACTCCCAAGCGCCATCGCGGCCCAGGTCGTGAGGAAGCGGCGATCCCATCCGCGCTCGGCCAGGAACCCGGTCACGAACGCGGCCGGAACGAATCCCAGGAGGTAGCCGCCCGTGGGCCCGAGGATCCGCGCGATCCCGGCCGCGCCCCCCGCAAGCACCGGGAGCCCCGCTGCGCCCTCCGCGAGATACGCAAGCAGCGCGAGCGCCCCGCGCCGGCTCCCGAGGAGCGCGCCGACAAGCAGGACCGCGAACGGCTGCATCGTGAGCGGCACGGGCGTGAACGGGAGCGGCACGGCCACCTGGGCGCCAAGGGCCACGACGAGCGATCCGGCGACCACGAGGCCGGCGTCGAACGCGAGCGCGGTGGCCGTCCCGGTGGTCGCCGCGCGCGGGCGTGCGAGATCGGCATACGTCATCGTGCGGCTCAAGGCAGGGCCTCCTTCCCCGACATCCCGAACTGCATCATGAGGAAACTGTAGACGTCGAGCGCGCTGTCGATGCGCTTGCTCGTGGGCTTGCCCTGTCCGTGGCCGGCCTTGCCTTCGACGCGCAGGAGGATCGGGCCCGGACCGACGTCGTTCGCGCGCACGAGGGCCGTCATCTTGCAGGCGTGAAGCGGGTCGACGCGTGCGTCGGACGCGCCGGCCATGAACATCGTGGGTGGATATTTCACGCCGGGCATGACGTTGTGGTACGGCGAATAATCGAGCAGCCACTTGAATTGCTCGGGGTTCTCCGACGAGCCGTACTCCGGAACCCAGTAGCGCGCGATCGAGAAGTTCTGATAGCGAATCATGTCGAGGAGCGGCACCTCGCACACGGCGGCCCCCCACAGCTCCGGCCGCTGCGTGATCGCGGCGCCCACGAGCAGTCCCCCGTTCGATCCGCCGTCGCACGCGAGCTTCTCGGTGCGCGTGACGCCGTTCTTCACGAGCCATTCCGCGCACGCGTAGAAGTCGTCGAACACGTTCTGCTTCTTCCCGAGCCGGCCCGCCTCGTGCCACTCGCGGCCGAATTCGCCACCGCCGCGCAGGTTCGCGAGCACGAACACGCCGCCCTGATCGAGCCACGGCAGGACCGACGCGCGGAACTCCGGCGTCTCGCTCACGTTGAAGCCGCCGTACCCGTAGAGGATCGTCGGGCGCTCACCGTCGCGCGGCGTTCCCTTTCTCTGGACGATGAACATCGGAATGCGCGCGCCGTCCTTCGAGGCCGTCCATTCCTGGCGTGTCTCGTAGTTCGCGGGGTCGTACGGCAGCGAGCGGCCCGGGTCCACGGACGCGAGCGTTCCGCTCGTGAAGTCATAGCGGTAGACCATCGATGGATGCACGAACGAGACGAAACGGAAGTAGAGCTCGGTGCCCTTCGGATCCCCGGAAATCTTGGAGACGGTGCCAAGCGTGGGAAGCGCAATCTCCTTCTGGAGCCGGCCGTCGAGGCCGTGGATCCTGAGGCGCGAGCTCGCGTTCTCGAGGATCTGGAGCACGAGCCGGCCGTTCACGATCTGGAACGATTCGATGACCCCTTCCTGCTCGGGCACGACGTCGCGCCACGCGGCCGGGCCGGCCTCGCCCGGAAGCGCTGAAACGATCTTGTAGCGCGGCGCGCCCACGTTGGTGAGCAGGTACATCCGGCCGTTGTTCACGTCGCCGTTCGTCTGGCCGTCGAGGCCCTTCGCGACGGGAACGAACGCGTCGTTCGTGCCCGCCTTCCGGATGTAGAGATCGTTCTTCGACCAGTCGAGCGAGGTGGTGAGGAACGTCCACGCGTAATCACTCGAAGGCGAGACGGCCCGGAACTCCTGGATCGGCGCGCCCGCGCCGTCCCACACGATCGCATCCTTCTTCCAGTCGTCGCCGAGCCTGTGGTGGAAGATCTTCGTGTGGAAGACCTCCTCGCCCTCGGGCACCTCACCCTTCTGCGGATGCCGCGAGTACAGGAAGCTCTTGCCGTCCGGATCCCAGGCGACCGAGGCGTACTGGGTGCGCGGGATCACGTCGCTCAATTCCTTCGGTCCGGCGCCGGCGCCGTTCCCCGTGCCGCCCGCCGGCGCGAGATCGCGCACGTACATCGTGCTCTGCTCGCTTCCGCCCTCGGACTTGCCGTAGGCGATCTTCGAGCCGTCCGCGCTCGGATACCACCAGTCGAGCGCCACCGTTCCGTCCGCGCTGAATGTGTTCGGATCGAGCGCCACCTTGTCGGCGACACCAGGCGCCATGCGCACCCGTGTGTCGCGCACGTAGAGGGTCGGCTGGTTCTTGAGTCCGTCCTTCCGTTCGAAGAACACGCGCGGTCCGACGACGGAGCCTGAGAGCACTGTGCTCACGCTGAAGAGCTTCTCGTACTGCGCACGCAGCGCCGGGCGTCCCGCGAAGCGGTCGAGGTAGCTCCGCGTGAACGCGTTCTGGCGATCGGTCCAGGATTGCACGGCCGGATCGGTCGCGGACTCGAGCCAGCGGTAGGGATCGGTGAGAACCGTGCCGTGGAGCGTGTCGGCGACGACGTGGATTTCAGTCGACGGATAATCCCACGGGCCGTGTGGCGTGCCCGTCGCAATCGACGCCGCGGAGGCCGCCGATCCGGGCGCCGCGGAAGCACCCGCAGCACCGACCGCAAGGAGCGGAAAGACGACCAGGAACATTGGAGAACCCACCGGAAACTCGATCATCGTCTTTCCTTTCCCGAGGACGCGGACTCGCCCTCGTGGGTCGCGGTCCGGGATGCCCCGAGCGGGGACGGGCGCACTCCCGCGGGAACGACCGCGCGCAGCGCCTGCTCGAGCCGCGGGAGCAGGGCCACGATGTCCTCCGGGGAGACGGCGCCGACCGAAAGCCGGCACCAGCCGGAATCCTCGGTCGAGCCGAACGCATTGAACGGTACGACCGCAAGGCCGGCCGCCGAGAGCAGGTAGTGACGAATCGCTTCACTGGTCGCAAGCGTTCGCCCATCCTGGGTGCGCGCGCCCAGGAGATCGAAGCACGCCGTGAGATAGATCGCCGAGCGAGGCGGAATCGCGTGGACGGGGAGGCCCTGTGCGGACAGCGCCTCGAGCCCGCGATGAAGAGCGGCGAGGCGCGTCTCGATGCCGCTCTTCATGGTCGCGTGATACGCGTCCATCGTCGCGTCGTCTTCGAGAAGCTCAGCCACCGCGACCTGCTCGGGCCGCGGCGCCCATGCACCGACGTGACCGAGGAGTCCGCTCATCCGTTCCATCACGTCGGCCGGCCCTGCCGCCCAGCCGACACGCACGCCCGTGGCCGCGAAGGCCTTTGACACGCCGTCGATGAACACCGTGTAGCGTGCCATCTCGGGCCTCAAGCCGACCGGCGTGTAGTGTCGTGCGGAGCCGAACGTGAGCGTCCAGTAGATCTGGTCGTAGAGAAGGTACAGCGGCCGCTCGTTCGGACCACGACGTGCGTTTTCCTCGAGCACGAGGTCACAGATGCCGGCGAGCGTGCCCTCGTCGAACAGCGTTCCCGTCGGGTTGAGCGGCGAGCAGAGTGTCAAGAGCCGGGCCCCGCGCACGGCGCTCTCGAGCAATGCGCGCGTCGGCAGGAACGCCGTCTCCGCGTGGCACACGACGGGAACGCCGCGGCCTCCCATCATGTGCACGTAGTGGTTATTGTTCCACGAGGGCACCGGGTAGACGACCGCGTCGCCGGGATCGACGAGCGCGCGATACGTGCCGTAGATGAGCGGCCGGCCACCGCCTGCGATCAGGATGGAAGAAGCCGGATACGAGAGACCGAGACGCCTCTGATAGTAGCGCGAGACCGCTTCGCGGAGCCCCGGCATGCCGTCCGACGGCGGATAGTTCGTCTCGCCGCGGGCGTACGCGCGCTCGATGCCGCGCTCCAGGGTTTCCGGGATCCGGAACTCGCGCGGGCTGAAGTCGCCGACCGTGAGATTGCAGACCTGCTCGCCGGCGGCGACCGCTGTCCGAATGTCGGCTGCGATCTTCAGGATCTCGGATCCGATGAGTCCGTCCGCCATCTGCGAAACGCGGCTCGACGGCGCGGTGCCATTCGGAGTCTCGTGCCGATTGTTCAACGAAGCCTCCCGGGGGATGGAGGGAAGTGGTTGGATGATCACTCGAACGGCGCCGAGAGTACGCGCCGGAAGGGCCCGGGGCCAGAGCCATTTCGACCCGATTCGGGCGCGCCGCCGGGCATCTTGCAGCAAGCGGCCGACTCCCGGCTTCAGTGCGCCGCCTGCCTCCGCTTTTGTTCGAAGAATTCCGACAACAAGGTTCCGGCCTCGTCGGCGAGCACGTTCGACGTGACGGCCGGGCTGTGGTTGAACCGGGGCTCGTCGAGGACATTGAGGACCGATCCGCACGCGCCGGCCTTGGGATCGTAGGCGCCGAAGACGACCCGTCCGACGCGCGAGAGGACGATGGCACCGGCGCACATCGTGCACGGCTCGAGCGTGACGTAGAGCGTGCACTCGGTGAGCCGCCAGTCGTCGAGCGAGGTGGAGGCGGCCCCGAGCGCGATGATCTCCGCGTGCGCAGTCGCGTCCTTGAGGAGCTCGACCTGATTGTGCCCGCGCCCGATCACGATCCCGTCGTGCACGACCACACAGCCGATCGGAACTTCGCCCTCGTCGAGGGCCTTCCGGGCCTCGGCGAGGGCGACACGCATCGCGTCTTCGTCGTCCTTCAGGATGAACGGCACGGGCGGACTCGGATTCCCATCCCTCAGGGCGCGGGTTTCGCTTCGGCCGGCGGTTTGGGGAGAGTGGTGGCCACGCGCCCCATGAACTTCTGGAGCACCTCGGCATAGCTCGGAGGCTCGAGCTGCGCCGCCTTGTTCGCATTGCCCGTCGGATCGATGTTGGTCGCCTCCCCCGCCGACGGCTCGTTGTACGGCCCGTCCATTTTCTCCTGGAACGAACCGCGCCACAGGACCGTGGCGTCCTTCATCGAGTACATCGCAAGCTCGCCGCCGACCTGCGTGAACGACTGGCCGCGCACGTTGGGATCGATCCTCACCCGCTGGAGGGTCGTCATGTTCGTGAACAGGATCGCGTCGGTGAGAAGCTTCTCTCCCACCGCCCGGCAGGCCGCCGTGTCGAGCGCAGCACCGGCGAGGAACGACTTCTGGAGCGCGGCGAGCTGGGCGGCCAATCCGCCGCGCGTCGACTGATCCACGACGTACGACGGCGGCACCATCTTGTATCCGGCGGAAGAGAACGCCGCGCCGAGCGACTGCGTGAGGAGCCGCTCCGTCTCCTCGTGCTTCTCTGTCTTCTCGACGGTGGTCGGGGTCGTCATGGCGATTGAACGGATGTTGCGCGCGGCGTAGTCGGGCGTCACGTACGCCTGGTTCTTCTTGAGCTTCGCGGGCTTCTTCTCGTCCTTCTTCTCGGCGGCGCTCGCCGAGCTCGTCGTGCCCGTCAGGCCCGCGAGGCCGGTCGTTCCTGCGGCCACAAGGGCCGCAAGGATCGTCGCGAGCACGAGCGTCGAAACGAGCGAGCGTTGAGGGGATGTGCGGCTCATGCTTCGTACTCCTCGAGAACGGGCTGGACGACCTCCTGGTCCAGCTCCTCGATGAATCCGTCGGGACCCTCGAGGAACACCTCGGGTTCCTCGTAGGCATCGAGCGCGACCTTGTACTCGAGCATCAGGTCGCGCCCCTGGTAGCGCACGGTGATGCTCCACGACCGCTCCTCCTCGGCTTCGAGCTCCACGAATTCCTCGACGATCCGCGCCAGCGTCGAGCGCTCGTAGTTGAGGCCGAGATACTCGCTCAACCGGCGGTTCATTTGCTCGAGATTGGCGGGATCGATCCGGAACGACACTTCAGCCATGTTCGAAGCCTCAAGGTCCTGGCGGGTCGGTTCGCCGTTGGGGGTCGGCGGCGGTGCCGGGCCGTGATTGTCTTGCACCGGAAGCGGCCCGTAAAGCCCCGACTGATTGCGTGCGCTCGCGACCGCCCCTCAGGCGGAACGGCCGATTGCGGCCATGCGTTCGAAATACCGGAGGAACGTCAGCATGCCACCGCGCGCCTGCCCCCAAGCGAACGATTCATTGGGCCCGTGGTAGCCGTCCTCGGGGAGCGAGAGTCCGAGCAGCGTGAGCGGCACGTTCCATGCCTCCGCCATCGAGAGCACGGCCCCGATCGATCCTCCCTCGCGCACGAACGCCGGGCGCGCGCCGAATCCGAACTCGAGCGCGTCGCTCGCCGCATCCGCGTACGGCCCCGTGCGGGCGCCGGCGTACGGCTCGAGCGACTTCTCGTACGCGACCTCGATGTCGGGATTGATCCGTTTCACGTGGGCTTCGAGGAGGCGCAGGCACTCCCGGGAGTCCTGGGGAGGCACGAGCCGCATCGAGATCTTCGCCTCCGCGAACGGCGGGACAACCGTCTTGATGCCCTCGTCCTGGTAGCCGCCTGCGATGCCGTGCACGTCGAACGTCGGACGCCCCCAGATGCGCTGCGTGACGTCCCCGGGGTCCTCGCTCCTCAAGCGCTCGAGCTGGTGGGCGTTCTTGAACGCGTCGACCGAGAAACCCGACTCGACGAAGTTCTTCGCCTCCTCGGGGGTCACGGGCTTCCACGTGCGCTCGAATCCTTCGATCAGGATCTCGCCCGTCCGCGCGTTCACGCATCGCGCCACGGCGTCGGCCAGCTCCGTAATCGGGTTTCGCGCGGCTCCGCCCGTGAGCCCCGAGTGCGCGTCCTTCGCAGCGGTGCGAAGCCTGAGCACGGCGCCCGCAAGGCCGCGGAGCGCGTACGGCACCGCCGGCTTCCCGGCCGCGAGCCAGATCGTGTCGGAGACCACGACGGAGTCGGGCTTGAAGCGCGCGCCCGTCCCGCGGACGAAGTCCTCGAACGAAGGAGACCCGATCTCCTCCTCGAGCTCCCAGATGAACCGGAGATTGAGGGGCAGACCCTGCTCGCGCGCGAGCCCTCCCGCGAGGAGCGCCGTGACCGCAGGACCCTTGTCGTCGGTCGCGCCGCGCGCGTAGAAGCGGTCCATCTCCTCGGCGAACACGAACGGGGCCCGGGTCCAGCCGTCCTTCCCCTCCTCGGCCGGCTGCACGTCGAGATGGTTGTAGATCACAAGCGTCGGATGCGCCGGATCGGACGCGAGATGCCCGACCACGATCGGATGTTTCGCCGTCGCGAAGACCTCCGCCGTGCCACCGGCCTCGCGGACGAGTGCGGCCGCCTTTTCGGCGCAACGGATCATGTCCGCGTGATGACGCGACTGGGCGGAGACGGAAGGAATCTCGACCAGGGACTTGAGGATCCGGACGAATTCGGGGCGGAGCGCCTTGACGCGCCCGTCCAACGCAATTCGATCGAGTGCGGTCGTGGGAGTCATGCGCCGGAGGCTACCATAGCCGCACGAATTGCGAGCGCCCCGCTCGCGACGAGGAGGCCGAGCGCGAGGAGCCCGAGGCCCGCCCAGAGCAGGCGCGCCGAGGGTGTCATGACGCGGAGCGAGAGGCGCGCATCGAACGGCAGGACGAACCCGAGCAGCAATCCGCCGAGCGCCCCGCCGAGATGCGCGGCATTGTCCGTTCCGGGGCGGGCAAAACCTGCGACCAGACTCGAGAGCAGGAGCGGAAGCGTCGCACCGACGAGCGCGCGCACGCGCCACGCGGGCAGGAGTCCGCGGAGACGAAACGCGGCCACGACGACGGCGGCGCCGACGCCGAACACGGCACCGGAGGCGCCGATCGACCCGAGGCTCCCTTTGGCCATGCCGAGCGTGCTCTGGTTCACGAACGTGGCGGCCGAGCCGAACGCAGCCGCAAGCACGAAGAGCAGCAGAAAGCGCGCGTGCCCGAACGCACGCTCGGCGACGCCTCCCAGGATCGCGAGCGCGATCAGGTTCGATCCGACGTGGAGAAGATTCGCGTGCAGGAACACGCACGAGAGCGTCCGCCACCACTCGCCCGCGCGAAACGGCGCGAGCGCGCACGCTCCCGTCTCAAGGAGCGGCCCCATGAGCGAGCCGCCGGCGAAGATGTCCCCGACGCGCGCGGTTGCGGTGACGAGCTCGGCCGCAAAGCCGATCAGGATGAGGAGGATGATCGCGTAGGTGAAGCCCGGGTGGACGTCACCGACGCGTTCCCAGAGGCTTGCGGGCGGAGGCTCGGGCGTGACGTCGAGCGACTCGGCGTCGAATTCGCCCGCGTCTTCGAAGGCATCGATCCCGTCGAGGTCGTCGAGGTCCTCGAGATCGTCGACATCGCCGGCATCGCCGACCCGATCGCGATCGCGCGGGTCAGGCCTGCGGCGCTCGAGACCCTCCTCGATCGGGATGATCTTTCGGGGTGGGGGTTCGTCGCTCATGTTCGAGGTGGCGCGCCCTGGAGGATTTGAACCCCCAACCTTCTGATCCGTAGTCAGATGCTCTATCCAATTGAGCTAAGGGCGCGCGGCACGTCGCTGTGCGCGGGGCGGGGCTGCCCCGACGAAAAGGGCCCCTCCGGAGCCTGCCGGGAGAGGCCGAACCCGGTCTCTTTATAGGCTTCGGGCCCCCCTTTGTCAACCCGCGGGTGGTGCTCCGAAGATTGATGATGAGCCCCACAACCTGTGATGTCGCAGCGCGTTGCGAGGGTGAGTGGCGGAGAGGAGAGGATTCGAACCTCCGGACCGGTTTTACCCGATCAACCGCTTAGCAGGCGGCTGCCTTCAGCCAGCTCGGCCACCTCTCCGCGATGCCTAGAATGACCCGGAATCTACCCGCTCCTCCCGGGAGCGGCAAGCGGGGCCGTCATTCTCACATCGTGGAGGTATCTACTCGCGTCCTTTTGCGGGGCCCAGCCGCTCGACCATTTTCGCCGCCCACCTGCCGAACGTCCCCGAGCTCTCGAGCATCGCGAGCAACTCCGCGACTTCGAGCGCGCGCGCCTGCGGGGTCGTGCGATCTTCAAGCTCGAGACCGGTCTCACGCGAGAGAAAGGCGGCGAGCTCGCGGACGCTCGCGTCGTCATCCATGACGCGCGCGACCGTTCGGCTGTTCTTGGGCGTGATCGAGCGCCACTGGATTGCCGCCGGGATGGTGGGCTTCCCGGCCTCGGCGAGCGCGTGAAGTTCGTACCAGGAATCGCCATCGCTGTCGTTCGTGCATTCGAGCATCAGGTGCCGGCCCTCGAATTCGTCGCGCACGCTCGAGCCATAGCGCTTGCGGCGCGTCAGGCGACCGTGCCCGATTCGCCACTCCCAGCGGCCGCGGGCGAGCCACAGCGCACCGGCCGCGGCCCCGACCGTGAACACGAGACAAATGAACGTGGGGATCAGGAGATCGATGCGTCTGATCGATTCGCGTGCGAGCAAGAAGGTCACTGCGGCGAGCCCGAGCGCGACAAGTGCAGCGATGCGGGCCTGGATCCGGCGCGTCCGGGGATTTGGGACCACGGCGCGCTCGCCCTCGGGCGTGATGACGACCTCCCATTCGCCCGGGAGCGCGCTCCCGTTCGCCGCGGTCGCGGTCGCCGCATCGGCGAGCCCGAGCTCCGCTCGAAGGCCCGCGGCACCTTCGAGTCGCTCTTCACGGCTGCCGAGACCGGAGAGCTCGATGCGCTCCCGCCTTGACTGAAGGACGAGACGCGCCTGCCGACCAGCGAGCGTGATCCCCCGGATTGCGTCGCGCTCGAACACGCGGGCTCGTCGGAAGGGTCCGCGCACCCAGGTGGCGGTGAGGCGACCGCGGGATCCCTGGATGCGATCCTCGCCCCACAGGAGACGCAGGAGCTCGGCGATCGCGGCGACCCCGCCGAACGTCCACAGCGTGACCCAAAGAAGGAGAAAGACGCCGACCATGAGCGCCGGACCCAGCTCGAGCGGCTCGCGTCCAGGATCCGGCGGGCGCCCGGTGAGGAGCGCGATCGCGCCCTTGACGAGGATCCACAGGACGATCACCTCGCCCACCGCCCATCCGCACAACCAGAACGCGAGGAACGCGCCGCTCAGGTAGCGGCCCGCCCCGCGGGACTTGAGCGTGAGCTGAAAACCCTCGACCGTCCGTTCGGTGGCCATACTTCATTATCGGCACGTCACCACTCGTTCTTTCGCCCGCAAGGAATGTGTAAAGCACGACATTCCCGTGGCAACCCTCTTCGCGGCATCGCTATCTATTTGGGTTGTTCCGCCACCCCAAGTCTCGAGACCCGGACCCGGAGCGACCATGCCCAGGGTGATTTGCGCACTCCTGCTGATCGCTGCACTCCTCCCCGTCACCCTGCTCGCTCCCCTCGCTCAGGCCGCCGCCCCCACTCCGGGCCCGCCGATGGCGATCCAGCGCGCCGCCGGCCCGATCGAGCTCGACGGCGACCTGAGCGACGCCGGGTGGAGCGGCATCACCCCGATCACGCAGTGGTACGAGACCAACGTCGGCGACAACGTCGAGCCGCAGGTCAAGAACGTCGCATGGCTCGCTTACGACGGCACGTACCTCTACGCGGCGTTCCAGTTCGAGGACCCGACGCCGGACAAGGTCCGGCGGCCACTCGGGGACCACGACGCGGTCAACAGCTCGACCGACTACGCGGGGGTCATCGTCGACAGCCGGAACGACGGAAAGACCGCTCAGATGTTTCTCTCGAACCCGAGCGGCGTCCAGTACGACGCAATGTCGAGCGACGTCTCGGGCGAGGACAACGCCCCCGACTTCTACTGGGACTCGGTCGGCCAGGTGACGAGCACGGGCTGGAATCTCGAGATTCGGGTTCCGTTCTCCTCGCTCCGGTACTCGAACGAGGCCACTCCAACGTGGGGCATGCTGCTGTACCGCAACTATCCACGCGACCGGCGCTACCAGTTCTTCTCCGCGCGCCTCCCGCGCGACGTGAACTGCTTCATCTGCAACTCGAGCAAGATGACCGGGCTCGCGGAGCTGCCGAAGGGGTCCCACCTCGTGGTGGCGCCGTACGCCACGGCTTCCAAGAACGACGAACCGGAGACCGGGCTCGGTTCGCCGCTCACGGACACGGACATCGAGCCCAAGGCCGGATTCGACATCAAGTGGAGCCCGATCGCGGACTTCGCGGTCGACGGGACGTACAAACCCGACTTCTCCCAGATCGAGTCCGACGTCGCGCAAATCGGCGCGAACGAGCGCTTCGCGCTGTTCTATCCGGAGAAGCGTCCGTTCTTCCTCGAGGGGATCGACCTGTTCGCCGCCCCGATGCGGACCGTGTACACCCGCACGATCACCGAGCCCGAGCTCGGGCTCCGCGGAACGGGCCGTCTCGGCGGCACGTCGCTCACGGCCCTCGTCACACAGGACCAGGGCGGAGGCCTCGTGATCATTCCGGGCCCGCAGGGTTCGACCTTCGCCCCCCAGGACTTCGAGTCGAACGTGGGGATCTTCCGCGTGCGGCGCGACCTCGGGCAGTCGTTCATCAGCGCGCTCGCGACCGTGCGGAACAACGAAGGCGACGACGGCCACAACACGGTCATCGGGCCTGACTTCCAGTGGCGCCCGAATCCGAAGGACAACGTGACCGGCCAGTTCGTCTGGAGCGACACGAAGACACCGAACCGTCCAGAGCTCGCGAGCGAGTGGGACGGACGCTCGCTCTCCGACCACGCGTTCACGGTGTATTACTCGCACGGCGGGCGCTACTTCGACTTCTTCACGCAGGGGCAGGACATCGGGGCGGACTTCCGGGCCGACGACGGCTTCATCCCGCAGGTCGGCTACCGCGAGGTCTACCTCGAATCGGGATGGACGTTCCGGCCGAAGGACGACTTCCTTTCGCGCATCCGGGTGTTCACCGTGAACTGGCTCGACTGGCTGCCCGACGACAACGGACAGATGCTGAGCCGGCGCATCTCGGTCGGCACGGGCATGGACGGGAAACTCAACAGCTTCCTGCGCATCGAGCTCAACCAGGACGACTTCCTGGTCGGCACCGAGGAGCTCGGCCGCTTCCGGCCGCGCGTCCAGATCACGGCCGTGCCGAGTCTCCTGTTCAACAACGTTTCGCTCGACACGTACTTCGGCGGGGAAGTCGACTTCGACAACGCGCGGGAAGGAACGGGAACCACGATCGTCACCGGGCTCACGGTGCGGCCGAACCGCCATCTCGAGCTCAGGAACGACGCAAGCCGCCGCGCGCTCAACGTCGACGATCCGACGCTCGGCTCGGGGCGCCTGTTCACGGCGTGGGTGGAGCGGCTGCGCGCGACCTGGGCGTTCAACTCGCGCTCGTTCGTGCGGGTCATCGGCCAGTACGTCGAGACGACGCGCGACCCTTCGCTCTACACGTTCCCCGTCGCCGCGAAGGATGCGGGCTTCGGCGCCTCGGGACTGTTCGCCTACAAGCTCAACTGGCAGACGGTGGCCTACCTGGGCTACGGCGACCAGCGCGCGTTTTACGAAACGACCGACACCATGGAGAAGGCGACGCGCCAGATCTTCGCGAAGATTTCGTACGCGTGGCAGCGCTGAGCAGGCTCGTGGGGCCTAGAGGGGCTTCGCCGTTCCGATCTTGATCGCCTGATCGACGATCGAGCGCATTTCCTTCGTGGCCTTCGGCAGGAGTTCGTTCGTCCGCTCGGCGAGCTTCGATTGTTCCTTGCCGAGCTCGGACTGGGTCTTCCCCATCGTGCTCTGGTGACGCATGAGGTTCGACTGCCAGCGCTGGAGCTCGGCCTGCTGGGACTGGAGCTCGGCCTGCTTCGCGTTCAGGCGCGCACGGCGCTCTTCGTCCGCCGAGGACAGCGCGAGATTGGCCTGAAGCATCCCGATCTCAGCTTGCAGCGCACCGATCGCGCCCTGCCGCTCTCCGATCTGGCCCTGAATCTCACCCAGCTGCCCCTGCTGCTCGCCGAGTGATCCCTGGAGTTCTCCGACCCGGCCCTGCTCTTCGCCCAGCTCCTGGATTGGCTGCACGGTCTCGAACGCGCGGCCCACGGTCACGGGATCGTCGATGCGCCACTTCTTCTTGCCGATCCTTGCCCAGACATACGAGGACTTGGACGACTTCTCCTCCAGGGTGACGGAATTGAAGTCCTTCGTGTCGCCCCAGATGAAGCTCCTCCGAGCCTCGGGGTCGACGATTCCGTACGCGAACTCCTTTTGACCCTTTCCGTCGTTGTGCCAGGTTTGGGTCCACGAGGTGTTGACGCTCTTCGAGCCGGCGAGCGACACGGTTCCGATCGCGGCGGTCACGAGCGCGGCGAGAACGACTGCGAAGGCAGCGGTGAGAACAGGCGTCGGGGTCGCCCTCTCGTTGCGGTTCATGGGGAGTCCTCCTGAAAGCGATGCGGCCCGGCCGGGCGGCCGGTCCTACCCACCCTTTCGATGGGCCGAGGGCCCGCGGGGGTTGAAACCCGGACTCGGGGATCGTACGTCGCTTGCTTCCTGAACGCCATGGCATCCCTCCACTTCCGGAGTCCCGATGCGGACCCGCTGGGAATCGACCAGCCTGTTGGCATCCCATCTCGGAGGTCCGCAGTTCAAGGAGGTGCCTCATGCGATCCACCGTGCTCCCCACCGCGCTTGCCGCCGTGCTCCTGCTCCTCCCCGCCGGACTCGCGCGGGCCGCCGATTCCAACGTCAAGCTCGACGGTTATCTCGAATTCCGCAAGGCGGACTACCTGATCGTCGACGGTCAGCGCGTCAAGGCGACGTCGTCGACCAAGCTCAAGTTGAGCGGCGAGGCCAAGAACCCCGCGACGATCCCGCTCGGCTACGCCATGAAGGTGAAGGGCACGCGCGACGCCAAGGGCACCGTGCTCGCAACCGAGATCGAGGCGAAGCCGAACGTCGTCGAGAGCAGCGAAGCCCGGCTGCTCGCCGGGACGAGCATGGCCGAGTCCACCTGGGTCGCGGCGGGCAAGATCGTCGAAACCGGCGAGGACGGCAAGGAGAAGAGCATGGGCGCGCTCCTCGACTCCGGCCCCGAGGTCGACCGCGTGCGCCGCATCGTGGACCGGGTCATGCCGCCCTACATCGAGCGTTCCGACGTCCGCGTCTACGTCGTGGAGAACAAGGAATGGAACGCGATGGCGATGGCGAACTACTCGATCTACGTCTTCTCCGGGATCCTCAACGACCTGAACGACGATGAGCTCGCGCTCGTGCTCGGGCACGAGATCGCGCATGCGACGAACGAGCACAGCCGCCGGCAGATGAGCAAGAGCTCACTCAGCCAGATGGCCGGCCAGCTCGCGGTCCTCGGCGCGTCCAAGATCAAGAGCGGCACCGTACGCACGATCGCGCAGCAGGCTACGTCCCTCGGGTATTCCGCGTTCAACAACTCGTACAGCCGCGATTACGAGGATCAGGCCGACCGCGTCGGGATGCGCTACGCCTACGAGGGCGGTTACGACGAGAAGACGGGCCCGGAACTGTGGAAGAAGTTCGCCTCGAAGTACGGGGACATGCCGAAGATCCAGAACTACTTCTACGGCAACCACTCGACCAGCGGCGACCGGGCGAAGAACCTCGAGCGCGAGATCCAGTTGAATTACACGAGCACGCTCGACCCGCCTCTGAGAGCGGGCAAAGCGGCAACGACGACGAAGGCGACGACCACCACCACGAAGTCAGCGACCACGAAGTCAGAGACTACGAAGTCGGCGACCACGAAGTGAACAGGCAGGCCAGGGCGCTGCTCCTGACCACGGCGGTGTTCGAGGGCATCGTCGGGATCGCCCTGTTGACGGCGCCGTCGCAGGTGGTTTCGGTCCTGCTCGGCGGCCCTCCCGTGGGGCCCGCCGGCAGCATCGCGGCACAGCTCGCGGGCGCAGCGCTGGGTGCATTGGCGGTTGCGTGCTGGTTCGCGAGTCGCGATGCGCGGGGGCCGGCGGCAAAGGGACTGATCGCCGGCGTTCTTTGCTACAACCTGGCCGCCGCCGGGTTGCTGCTCAAGGCGCGCTTTGGCCTCGACATGGATAGCGCCGTGCTTTTGCCGGCAGCCGCGTTACACGTCGTGCTGGCAGTCTGGTGCATCGCCTGCATCCGCACGAAGGTTCAGGTCGAATGACGAAAGGGGCAGGCGCGAAGCCCCGCCCCTCTCTTTCGATCGGCCTCGATGTCTACTGGCTCTGCTTCTTGTAGCCGCTGTTCGTGACGTTCACGCTCAGTTTCTGCGACTTCAGATCGAGCACCTGGGTTTCCGGATACTGTGTTCCGTCGGGGAACGAAGCATAGGTCACGTTCGCGGTGACCGGGCTCTTGTCGTCCAGCATCGAGGAGATCTTGACGCCCTGCAGCGTGTTCTTGGCACCGTCGACCGCGACTTCGACCTGGTCACCCGGCTTCACGTAGTTCTGGATCGTGACGCGCACGCGCCCGGACTGGTCGGGGACGGACACGCTGACGTTGCCCGCGGCCTTGGCCGCCTGGATCTTGGCCGGGTCGACCGGCGTGTACTGATCGAGGAGCGCCATCGCGCTCTTGAGCGAGCCCTCGAGCTCGGCCTTCTTCGACTCGACCACCTTGCCGCGCAGCCCGCGCTTCTTCTCTTCCTTGGCGTCCGCGGCCACCGGCACCTTCTGGAGACTGCCTTCGGCGCCGTAGTAGCACGTGTACTGCTGCTTTGCCTTTTCCTCGCCGCCGATCGACAAGCCGACCGTCTGGATCCACTGGTAGGAGCGGAGCGCCTTCTTGCTGGCCGCGAACGACTCCTTCACCATTTCAACGCGATCCGGGGCAGCCGCTTCCTGCGCGACCGCGGCGAAGGCGAGCGACCCGACGAGGGCGCCGCTAAGGATGCCCACTTTGAACGACACGGAGTTCTCCTTTTTCGGGGTGGTTTCCAAGCCCGGTCGCCAAGGTCTCGGGTCGATACGAGGGGATGGGGACGATCCTGGTCCCGGCGCTGCGGGTGTCATGGACTATGAGTTGGGCTCCGAGGCTTGTCAATCGCAGCCCTTGCCGCGGGAATCGAGTAGAAGTGTCCGGCCTCGATCGCCCGAGCCGTGCGCTCGATATGCGCACCTGGATGGAGGAGGGAGTGGGATTCGAACCCACGAGGGCTTTCGCCCTAGCGGTTTTCAAGACCGCCGCCATCGACCAGCTCGGCCATCCCTCCATCCAGATTGTGGCAACAGCCTAGCGGACCCAACGCGGCTGTCTAGCTTTCCGCGAGTCGTCGACGGCAATCAACGCAGGAAATTCCTGCGTCGTAGATACCACACGTAGCCCACCACGATGACGGCCGTGACGACAGCCAAGATCTGTTCCCGGGGGCAAGGAGCCCTCCTCGAGATATCGGCCGGAGAAGGGCATGGAGCAATTCGAGTGCAATGGGACCTGAAGCCCGAGGACGAGTGGGTCTTCAGCGAGATTGATCTTGCCCCGGCTCCAGGGCGAGGTGGACTTCATGAACCTCGCCACAAGACTCTCAGCGGCGCCAGGGACCGATACGAGCGCCGCAGCGAACGGTCACCGAGAAGCATGCCCGCGGATACGCAGTGTTCGCCCTCACTTCGCCACGCGTTTCGTCGCGGCCATCAGCGCGTCGATCGCCGCGTCGAGCTGCGGGTCGCGGCCGCCGACCATCTTCCCCGGGTCGTCGATCACCTCGATGTCCGGCGCGACGCCCTCCCCCTCCACGGCCCACCCTCCCTGCTCGCCCAGGGTGCCGACGTGCGGAACGAGCGAGGAGCCGCCATCCGCGAAGGTGACGTTGATCAGGCCCGCACCCGACATCCCGCCCATGGTGCGCGTCCCGATCAACGGGCCCAGGCCTCTCTGTCGGAACAGGTGCGCCAGCGCGTCGCCACCGGAGTAGGCGACGCCGTTGATCAGCAGGCACTTCGGACCCACGTGCAGAAAGTCGGGCGTTCGGTGCGGTCCCGAAGTGCGGCGCAACCAGAGCGACTTGTCGAACGATGAGCGACTCAGGACGTCGATGATGTGCAACGGCACGTGCCCGCCCTCGTTCCAGCGCCCGTCGATGATGAGGGCTTCCTTGTCGAGCTGTGTGCTGAGCTGGCGCGAGAACTCCTGCGACCCGTAGTCGTGCGTGTTGGCAAGATAGATGTAGCCGAGCTTTCCCTTGCTGCGCTGATCGACGTAGGCGCGATTGGCCTCGACCCAGGCGCGATTGCGGATGTAATTCTCGTCGCCGCGCATGGCGACGGTGACGTCTCGAGCCCTTCCGTCGCGCTTGGGCTTCTTGCCGACCGTGAGCTTCGCGGTCTTTCCGGCCAATCCCTTGAACGCGATCCAGGGGTCTCGTTTGGTGTCGAGCGGCGCGTCGTTCACGGCCAGCAGGTAGTCGCCCTCTTCGACGTTGACGCCTGCGCGGAGCAGGGTGCTCCGCCCGAATGGGTCGGAGGCCGCGCCGTCGTAGATGGTCGCGATGCGATAGGCTCCCTTGTCCAAGGCGAAGTCGACGCCCAACAGGCCGGTGTCCTCTCCCGGAGGCAGTTCTTGGCGGGGCGGGAACACGAACACGTGCGAGGCGTTGAGCTCTCCCAGCATGTCGCGGATGACCTCGTAGACGTCCTCTCGCCGGCCGCACGCTTCGAGCAGCCTGGCGTACTTCGCGCGGGTTGCGGGCCAGTCGACCCCGTGCATCTTCTCATCGTAGAAGAAATCGCGGTACAGGCGCCACGCGTCGTCGAACACCTGTCGCCCTTCGGCGCGGGGATCGACGTCGACGTTCATTCCGGCGAGGTCGATGTTGCGACCGGCTTTCTGATCGGGGACCGGGTCGGCGACCGCCAGTTCATCTGCCTGGCGCACGAGCAATCTCCCGCCATCGGCGCTGAGTTTGAGGTCGGTCACGCCGGCGAGAACGGTCTTCGCCTCCCGACTCTCGGCGAGGCTCAGCATCTTGACGGCCGGGGCACCGTCGTCCGGTGTGAAGACGAAAAGCAAGCGACCGTCACGGCCCGCGGCGAGACTTGCGTACCTCCCGTTGTCCCGGAGCGCCGTGAGCGCGCGGTGCTCGAACCCCGCCAGCTCGATCCCGGGGTCCGCGGAGGGTTGCGCCTGGCCGGTCGTCGCAGGCGTCCACGGCGCGCCGATGCCACGGCGGAGCGGTACGACCAGGAGCAGGTCGGTGCTGGAATAGATGTAGTTGTTGTAGTCGACGCTATCGTACCTGGGCGTCAGGAATCGGCGTGCGCTCACGAAGTACAGGTAGCGTCCGCTGCTGTCGAAGGCCGGCCAGCTGTCGTTGTACGCCCCGCTCGTGACCTGGTGCGTCCGACCGGTGTCGCTGTCGTAGAGCCAGATGGCCGTGAAGCGAGGACTGCCCACGGCGCCGCGGGCATAGGCGAGCCAGCGTGAATCGGGTGACCACGAGGCCTGCGGTTGGCTGACGAGCGGATCCCGGTCGATCGTCTTCGTTTCACCGCTATTGACCGTGTGGAGATGGAGGTTCCCGCGGCTGTCGTGGAAGGCGATCTTCCGAGAGTCCGGCGACCAGACGGGACGATACCGATAGCCGCCTTCGAGCCGACTCACTTGTCGCGGCGGGCCGCTCCCATCGGCAGGGAGCACGTAGAGCTGGTACTCGCCCGACGCATCGGAGAAAAAGGCGATCGAGCGGCCATCCGGACTCCAGCTGGGATCGCGTTCCGCGGCGCCGCTCGTTTTCGTCAGGTCGCGTGGCTTGCCTCCGTCGACGCCGACCGTCCAGATGTCGCCGCGTGCTTCGATCACGGCCTGGCGACCGTCCGGCGAGAGATTCCAGCCGGTCAACGTCCGGCGAGCATCCACGGGCATGGGCCCGGTTTCCAGGACCTCGTCGGGGAGCGTGATCTCCACTCTCTGCGCGATGCTCGTCCGCAGGTCGAGCAGGAAGGTGTCCGTGCCGGACACGAAGACGATCTCCCCTTGACCGCGAGGTCCGGGCCCCATGGACGGCCATTTCACGTCGTAGTCCGTGAACCTGGTGACCTGGCGATGCTCGCTCGTCCGGGTGTCGTACGCCCAGATGTTCAACCTTCCTTCGGGGCCGGCGTCGGAGACGTAGTAGACCGTCTGCCCATGCCACATCGGTCGCGCATCCGTCCCCTTCCAGTTCGTGATCCTCTTCGCTTCGGTCCTGCGCAGATTGAACAGCCAGATATCCGGGGCATGGCCCCCGGAGTAATGCTTCCTGGCCTCGGTCAGACCTTCCGCGTAGGGCGTGTACGCCAGCCACTGGCCGTCCGGGCTGATCGCGCCGTCGGCCCCATAGGGAACCGGCAGCTTGTGGGGAAGGCCGCCCGACGCCGGCACGGTGAACAGCTGTCGCACGCGGGCCTGGGCGTCGCCGTCGAAGATCGGGGAGAACGCATCCGTCATGAAGAGGATCCGACCGTCGGGCGTCCAGGAGCAGAGCGTCGTCGTCCCCGGATGGTGGGTGATCCGCTGCGGGGTCCCACCGGCAACCGGGATCGTGTAGATGCCGTCGTGGCTGCCGGTGAATGCGATCGTCCGGCCGTCCAGGCTGAATCTCGGGTAGCTCCGCGGGCCCGGCGCATGCGTCAGCCGTGACGCGCCACCGCCTTCTCGCGGTACCAGCCAGAGGTCACCCGCATACGCGAACACGATCTGGTTCTTGCTCAGGCCGGGATGGCGAACGATCCCTCGGCGCGGTGGCGCGGCCATACTCACCGCATTCGCACCGACGAGGCAGCTCAGGGCGAGCGCCTTCGCCATGACTCGGAACTTCGTTCCAACCATCGTGCCCGCTCCCTCCGCCCACGGGTCCGCCACGCGCTCGGAGGCGCGGAGCCCTGCGGTTAGACGGCGAGGGGGAGCTCAGGGTTGGGACAAGTGGTCCCGATTGGTGTTCCTTCCCGTACCCGGGGGATACCGACCTGTACCCTCGCATTCCTTGCGCAACCTCCTGCCGATCTTCGCAATGGACTCCTCGGCTGATTCGATCGTGGGATGCTGATCGAGGCCGACACCGAGGTGTACAAACGGTGTACACCTCCCAGACGCGAGGTGGCCTCTCCTGTCTCCAGGAGTCCCAAGCGAGAAGCCCCGGAAGGGCTGATTCCGGGGCCTTATCGCGTTCTGGCGACGTCGATTGCGGGGCGAGACCATGAACGGGTTTCAAGACCGCCGCCTTCAACCGCTCGGCCATCCCTCCTCAGCGGCCGGAAGATAGCGTAACCGGGGAACACTTCGCGCTACGAGGTGACGGTCGACGCGTGGTCGAGAGCGGACGGCGTCAACCGATATCGGACACCCAGCAGGTACAACCGCACGGCGATGTTGAGACCCAGCGCCGCCCACGGCAGCCAGAACGCCAACAGCGTCGTCGCCGCGTAGAACGCGAGCGTGAACCGAAAGGCGCGGCGGACCCTCCTCAGGATCTGGAGGTCGACCTCGGGGTTGCACAATCGACTGCGCGCCATCGTCGCAACGAGCAGATTGAACGCGGCACTCCCGAACACGAACGTGCCGCAGTAGAGCGCGACGGCCGTCTTCATCTCCGGGCCGCCCAGGTGCTCCGCAAGCACGGCCGTCGGGAACGGAATGAACGTCACGTAGAGCAGCGTGAGGCCGTTCGCGAGCTGCATCGGACGGCTCGTGTCGGCGCAGAGTCGAATGAGGTCGTGGTGCGTGATCCACGTGACGAGGATCACGAAGAAGCTGAGTGCGAACGCCGCGTACGAAGGCCAAAGTGCCTGGAGACTGGCCCCCAGCCCCCCTTCGGCTCCGACATGCGGCACCTTGATCTCGAGGATGAGCAGGGTGATCGCGATCGCGAACACGCCGTCGCTGAACGCTTCGAGCCGGCTGGTGCCTTCCGCCAATGCGACCTCCCGCGCGCGTAGAGGAGAACGGCAGGAGCCTAGCTCATGTTCAGGGTGCGAGCACCAATCGCGTCGCCAGTGTCTTTGCACCGGCTGCCAAACGCACGATGTAGACGCCGGCCGCCGCGCGGTCACCCGTTCCAGCGTTCCCGTCCCAGGTAACGAGATGGCGCCCCGCGGGTTTCCGCGCGGAAACCAGGGTGCGCACCAGCCTTCCCGCCACGGAGTACACGCCGAGTCTCACATCGCTCTCTTGCGGCAGGTCCAGGTAGAGGGCCGGACTCGTTGCCGGATTTGGGCCATTGACTCCGAGTGCGAGAATCGAGGGGACGCCTCCGTCAGGCGGTACGTCGGTCGTCCCGCCCACAATCGTGAAGTTGGAGTTGGATAGCTCGTAGAAGATGTTTCCCACAGCCTCGATGCGGATCCGGCAGCTCGCGCTCGTGATCGCCGTGTAGTGCGCAACGTTTTCGGCTCCGTCGTTGGGAGTGTTCGCGGCCAGCAGCGTCCAGGATCCCCCGGCGTCCTTCGAGAGCAGAGTGTTGACAAACGCCGCGACCGCCCCGCCTCCCACCGTCCACGTGACCGGGAACACTCCGGACGCCACCGATTCACCCCCATTCGGCGAGGTCACGAAGAACGGGTTGCCACTCACCGTCACCAGCATCGAGTCCCAGGCCACTCCTCCGCCTCCAACATGCCCGTCACGCGCCGTCAGCCGGAAATGCAGGAGCCGGTCTACCGTCGGCAGTTTTTCCCAGGGATCGAGCGTGTCCGCCAGGACTGTGGCGAACCGGGGGAAGTAACGCGTGGGCAACGTGGTGGGCAGCCGCGACCGGAACAACGCCCCCAGCACGAGATCGTCGAGCACTTCGGATCCGTCCTGTTGCTCCCAGCAGTAGGTCAGCAAGTCCCCGGGATCGGGATCGGATCCGCTTCCGGTCAGGGCAAACGGTGTGTCCCGCGGAATCGTGAAGTCAGGCCCGGCTTCTGCGCTCGGCGGCGAGTTCCCAGTCGGGGTCACTGTGCCGCATGAGATCGTGTCCAGGTGGGTCACGATCTGCTCGATGTTCGCGACGTTGAAGTAGAGATCGGCAGTAGGCTGGACGTTGAAGACCCCGCACTTGCCTGCGCGCCCCATGATCGTCGATCCGCTCCCCGGCTCATAGGGTGTGGGGACACCGAACTGGCAGCCCGAATAGCCGATGTGCCAGGACCCGAGCTGATGCCCGTTCTCGTGCGCCATGACCCGGATCATCTCGTGATTCGCGGTGACGACACCGCAGTACACCGAGTTGTAGGCCTTGTAGGCTGGGTCGCACACGCCATAGACGACCGCGATCCCGCCACTTGTTGTCTCGAGGGGCGGGCCCGAACGGTTCGCGAGCTGCGCCACGTCGTAGCTCGAGGAGCCATAGAGCGAGTCGACCACGGCTTGGTTTCTTTCGGTGTGGAGACTCGCGAGTGGGTAGGGATCGGTCGCGGGATCCTCGAACGGCATCAGGCCGACCACATCGAAATGGACGCCGAGTTCGAGCTCGAAAATGGCGTTCACCCGATTCACGGACGTCACCATCTCCGCCAGGGCCGCGGATACGCCGCCCAGCGCCTGCGTGTACTCTCCGGTACCCATGAGAATGAACCGATAGTTCCGGCGCTGCGCGCCAAAGGACAAGGCGCCTCGTCGCGTGGGGGCCGCCGCGCCCACCTGGGGATCGCTGGTCTGGCACAGCATGGAACCCCGCAGCTCCTCATGTGCCCAGTAGCTCTTCACGAGGTCGGTCTTCCCGCGCTCCCAGGGATCGATCAGGAACGGCCCATCTCCAGCGAAGATCAATCCACGAAAGCCGAGCGCGGTGAGATCGATGCGCCCATAGACACGCGGATCGTCGACTCCGGTCACGACGTACGTCCGAACCTCGGGCAGGCGCTGTCGCAGATCTGCGTTGAGAATGGGTGATTCCATCGCGCGCACCCGGACCATCGTTCCGTTCGGGAGGGGAAGAGCAAGCATGAGGCCGCCCCGGAGCCCTTCGGACTCCATCGGGGCCAGGCGAAGACTCCCTCTTAGGCGGTCCAGCTCGACTTCGAACAGCCGCGAGCCGGACTGCGGGCTTTCGTCCGGGGCTTGAGTCAAGAGGTGTGTAAACGACCTCAGGCGGCGGCCCTCTGATTTTGCTTCGCGACCTTCACTCCATCCTCGAACACGACGCCGTGACGGACCGCGCTGGCCAGTTGCGGCGCGTCGATCTTGCGGAAGCGCTTCTCGGTGACGAGCAGCAGCCGCCAGATCATCGCCGTCGCGTTGGCCGTCTTCTTGAAGCGCTTCGCGGCATCGGTTCGCAGCCGCACCGCGGCGAACGGGCTCTCGACCACGTTGGTCGTCCGCAGGTGCTTCCAGTGCTCCTTCGGGAAGTCGTAGAAGGCGACCATGCGCTCCCAGTCCCGCTCGAGGATCCCGACCGCCCGGGGGTGCGTGCGACGGAAGGCCTGGGCGAACCGCTCGCGCAGCTTCAGCGCCTCGGCCCGGGACTTCGCGTACGGGATCGCGCACAGCATCTCGCGCCCCATCGCCTGCACCTTCTTCGGCAGCGCATCCATCACGTTCACCAGCTTGTGGTTCCAGCAACGCTGCTCACGCGCCTCGGGCCACACCGCGCCCGCCGCGGCCCACGCCCCGGCGGCGCCGTCGGCGACCATCAGCTTCGGCGCTTCGAGTCCGCGCTTCTTCAGGTCCGCGAACAGCGTCTTCCACGACTCGGTGCTCTCGCGATAGCCCGGCGTGACGGCCAGCACTTCCTTCGTCCCGTCGGCCATCGCGCCGATGACGACCAGGAGGGCGGCCTTCTCCTTCTCCAGCCCCGCCTTCACGTAGACGCCGTCGGCCCAGACGTACACCAGCTCGCGATCCGACAGATCGCGCGCATCCCAGGCTTCGTAGTCCGCCTGCCACTTTCCGCGCAGCCGTTCGATCGATCCCGGCGACAACGCCGCGCCTTCGCCCAGAAGCCCCCGCAGCGCCAGCTCGAAGTCGCCCTTCGACAGCCCGTGCAGGTAGAGCTCCGGCAGCAGCGCGCTCACCTCGCGGCTCTGCCGGGCGAACAGGGGCAGCACCCGGCTCTCGAAGCGCTCCTCCAGGTTCCGTGCCCGCGGCCGACGCACCTCGATCGTGCCGCACGACAGCGCCAGCCGACGCGGCTTGCCGCGGCCGTTGCGGTAGCCGGCCTGGGGATCGATGCCCGCCCGGCGCTCCGACTTGCCGCGTCCGAGGAAGGCCGACAACTCCTCCTCCAGCACGGCCTGCATCGTGGTCTGGACCTGGCTGCGCACGAACGCCTCGAGAGTCTCCCACGTGGGCATTGACGCGACCGGGGCCGCGGGTGTCTTCTTCTTCACGGCGACGCTCCTTCTTGGCGGGCACTCGGCCCGGGTTCTTGGTGGAACCAGAAGGGTACGTCGCCTTCAGCCTTTTACACACCTGTTGAGCTTAGCCC
>JBOHUC010000006.1:0-2706 GCA_050733935.1 Candidatus Eiseniibacteriota bacterium
GCCGGGAGCTTCGGTGCCTGCGCCCGTGCCCGTGCCTTCCTGCGCGAATGCAGATGCGGCGAGCAGGGTCGTCGTGAGCGCGACAGCCGCGAAATCGACGGCCGACTTCAGAAGCCGCGCAGCCGCGCCCCGGGCGCGTCCGCGCAGGGGCGGGACTGGCGGGAGCGTGTGGGAATCGAACCCACCTCGGCCGCGATCCGCGACCAACGGAAGGATTTGAAGTCCTCGGGGTCCACCAGAACCCATGCGCTCCCGTTCCGCCTTTCCCGCTGCCGTCTCCCTTCTACGCTTCGTCTCCGAACCGCGCGCCGCGCCGGACTGGAACTGTTCTAGAGCCCCGGACGGGCAGCGATCACTTCGATCTCGACCAGTCCGCCCTTCGGCAGGGACTTGGCCGCGACCGTACTGCGGGCCGGAAACGGCTCGTCGAACGCCTGCGCGTACACCTTGTTCATCGCATCGAAATCGGACATCTCGGCGAGGAATACGGTCGTCTTCACCACGTCCGCGAGCGTGAATCCCGAGGCCGCGAGCACCGCCTCCAGGTTCGCGAGCACCTGCTTCGTCTGCGCGGCCACTCCCTCGACGAGGTCGTTCGTGCGCGGGTCGAGGCCGATCTGCCCCGACGTGAACAGGAAGCGGGCGGCCCCGAGCTGGAGGAGCTGGGCCTGCGAATAGGGCCCGACGGCCTTCGGGGCGTCGGGGCTCGCGACGGCGGCACGACTCATGGACGGACCTCCTCGAGGCTCACTCGACGGTGACGGACTTCGCCAGGTTGCGCGGCTGATCGACGTCGCAGCCGCGCAGCACAGCCATGGAATACGCGAGCAGCTGGAGCGGCACGACCGAGAGCAAAGGCGTGAACGCGTCGAGTGTCGCGGGCACCGGAATCACGAAGTCCGCGAGCCCGTGCACGTCGGCGTCGCCCTCGGTCGCGATCGCGATGATCTTCCCGTGACGCGCGCGCACCTCCTGCATGTTGGTCATGACCTTCTCGTACGCGCCGTCCCTCATGCACACGAACACGACGGGCATGTTCTCGTCGATGAGCGCGATCGGCCCGTGCTTCATCTCCGCCGCCGGATACCCCTCGGCGTGGACGTACGAGATCTCCTTCAACTTGAGCGCACCTTCGAGCGCGACCGGATAGTTCACGCCGCGCCCCAGGTACAGGAAGTTGTTGTGATGAACGAGCTGGGCCGCGATCTCGCGAATGCCCGCCGCGCCCTCGAGGATGCTTTCGATCTTGGCCGGAATGCGCCCGAGCTCGGCTGCGAGCGCCCGTCCCGTGTCGCGCGACATGACCCTGAGCCGCCCGAGATGCATGGTGAGGAGCGCCAGCACGGTGACCTGCGACGTGAATGCCTTCGTCGACGCGACACCAATCTCCGGTCCGGCGTGGATGTAGACGCCGCGCCCGGCTTCGCGTGCCACCGTCGAGCCCACCACGTTCACGATTCCCATCACGGTCGCACCGCGGCGCTTCGCCTCGCGCAGGGCGGCGAGCGTGTCGGCGGTCTCGCCCGACTGGGAGATCGCGATCACGAGCGTCCCCTCGTCGAGGATCGGGTTCCGGTAGCGGAACTCCGACGCGTACTCCACCTCGACCGGAATGCGCGCGTGCTCCTCGAGCAGGTACTCGCCGATGAGTCCCGCGTAGTACGACGTGCCGCAGGCCGTGATCACGATCCGACGGATCGCGCGCAGCTCGTCGTGGCTCAGGTTCAGGCCGCCGAGATGCGCCTCGCCCTCGTCGAGCAGCACGCGGCCGCGCATCGCGTTCCGCACCGTGTCCGGCTGTTCGTGGATCTCCTTGAGCATGAAGTGCGGGAAGCCCGCCTTCTCGATCTGCTCGAGATCCCACGTGAGCTCCTCGACCTGCTTGTCCACCGTCACGCCTTCGACCGTCATCGTGCGGTAGCCGTCGTCGTCGATCACGGCCATCTCGCCCTCGTCGAGGTAGACGACCCGCTGCGTGTGCTCCCGAAGCGGCGCCCCGTCCGAAGCGAGGAACGTCTCGCCGTCGCCGACTCCGATCACGAGCGGCGAGCCGTGGCGCGCACCGACGAGCGTGCCCGGATGATCGGCCGAGACGACTGCGATCCCGTACGTGCCCTCGACGAGCTGGAGGGCCCGGCTCACGGCCTCCTCGAGCTTCCGACCCGGCAGATACTTTTCGATCAGGTGTGCGAGCGTCTCCGAATCGGTCTCGGTGACGAAGCGATGTCCTTCGGAGAGGAGGAGCTTCTTCAGGGCGACGTGGTTTTCGATCACGCCGTTGTGGACGACGGCGATCCGCCCCTTGCAATCGCTGAGCGGGTGCGCGTTCCGGTCGCTCGGCTCGCCGTGGGTCGCCCAGCGCGTGTGGGCGAGACCGAGGCGCCCCGGGAAACCCCGGCCGTCCAGGCGATCCTTCAAGTTCTTGATCTTGCCGACGGACTTGACGATCGAGAGGCCGTCGCCGTTCACCATCGCGAGGCCCGCCGAGTCGTAGCCGCGGTATTCGAGTCGTTCGAGCCCGCGCACGAGCAACGGAACGACCTCCTGATCGCCGAGATATCCCACGATGCCGCACATGGCCGCCTCCTCCTCCAGGTTCTGTCTGAAAACCTCTCGTGGTCGCGCCGGAGCCTGAAATCGCTCCAGGCAAGGAACGAGAAGGAGACAAGCCTGGGCAGGCTGTCGACGACGAGTGACGCCGCCTGG
>JBOHUC010000007.1:0-26915 GCA_050733935.1 Candidatus Eiseniibacteriota bacterium
CGCTCGAGGTGCGCGACCTGCCCGGCGTCAGGCGCGGTCGCGAGCGCGAGCCGGTAGGTCTTCGGAACGCCGTAGCGCGGATGGGCGAGGCGGTGCGCGAGCGTGCCGTCGTTCGTGAGCAGAAGGAGACCGCTCGTGTCGGAGTCGAGGCGCCCGACGGCGAACAGGCGCGGGAGACCCGGCGGGACGACATCGCGGATCGTGCGCCGGCCCTGCGGGTCGCGCCACGTGACGAGCACGTCGAGCGGCTTGTGGAGGATCAAATAGTGATGCGCGGGCGCCGCCGGAAGCGGCTTCCCGCGCCACACGACGCGCTGGCGCGCTGGATCGACCGAGACTCCGGGCGTGTCGACCACGGCGCCATCGATCTCGACTTCGCCGCGCTCGATCGCCTCGTCACACTTGCGGCGCGCGAGGCCGATCCGTTCGGCCAGCAGCTTGTTGAGGCGGATCGCGCCGCCGCCGCTGCCGCTCCGGGAACCGCCCTCCAAGCGAAGCCGGGGCGCCTCAGGGCGCCATGTAGAGGATCTTCTGCGTGCTCGAGAATCCCGGCGCCGTGAAGCGCACGAAGTAGACCCCCGATGCGATCGCCTCGCGTCCGGCGCCCTCTCCCCCGCCCGGCCGGAACACGACGTTGTGCACCCCGGGCTCCTGCTCGCCGCGCACGAGAGTCGTCACCCGCTGGCCCTGGAGATTGAAGATCTCGAGCGCGACCGAAGCGCGTCGCGGCAGCGCGAACCGCAGCACGGTCGAGCGCTGGAACGGGTTGGGCTGGCCCGCGTAGAGCGCGAACGTTCCGGGCGTCGGCCCGTCGTCGGCCGCGACCGGCAGCGTGCCTTCGCCGTAAATGCGAATCGCGTGCGTGCCGATCGGATCGTCGGCCGTGATCGTGAAGAGTGCGGAGTCCGGGCCCGTCGAAGCCGGCAGGAAGAACGCGCCCAGCGTGTCGGCTTCGCCCGCGTCGAGCACGAACGCCGTGCGTCCCGGGAAGAAGGCCGCGTTGTCGCTCGTGATGTTCGAGATCGTGAGCGGGGCCGTGCCCTTGTTCTCGACGCGGATCGTGTCGCCCGCCGTCGTTCCGACGAGCACGACGCCGACGTCGCGCGGGACCGGCATGGCCAGGAACTCGGGCGAGGTCAGCGCGAACACGTTGTTGCTCGCGTCCTCGAGCGACCCGGCCACCTCGCGCACGCGCACGCGCGCGACGGCCGTCGGGGCGTACGGCACGATCCACGGCCACGAGCCGCCCCCCGCCGCAAGCCCCGTCGCAACCTCGATCCACGGCTCGTCGTCGTCGACCCGGTAGTCGAGCGCCACCTGGCTCACGCCGAGGCTCTGCCAGGTGATCGGGTACGACTTCGCGTACTGCCAGGCTTCACCACCGTTCGGCGACACGAGGATGACCGTGGGGCCCGTCACTCCGACGCCGGCGAGCGGCACGAGCACCTCCGCGCCCCCGTTGTGCACGATGTGAAGCACGTCGTTGTACGACGTCGCGGCCGACGGCTCGAACGTCACGCCGGTCGTGTCCGTCGCGCCGGCGGCGACCGTGAACCCCGTCCGTCCTGGACGGAAACCCACGCCCGGAGCCGTGATCGACGAGATGACGAGCGGCGCCGTCCCGGTGTTCTCGATGTTCAGGACTTCGGTCGTCGCACTTCCGACCGGATGGAGAGCGAAATCGATCGAAGCCGGATCGGACGCGATCCGCGGTGCGCGGATCGTGAAGACCCCATTCGAGACATCGACCGGGGAGCTGTCCCACGCATCCATCACGCGGACCATCGCCTCGGTCGTTGGATCGTTCGGCACGGTCCACGCGTAGGTGCCGAGATAGCCCTCCACGTTCGCGACGAGCTGCCACGGCTCGGCCGGCCCGCGCCGGTACTCGATGCGCGCGAGCGCCAGGTTCGACGCGCTCCACGTCACGTTCCGCACGTCGCCCGCGTCCCACGACTCGCCGCCATTGGGCGACGAGACGAGCACCGTCGGTGCAGTCGCCGGCGGGAACGAATAGCCGACGAGAAGCTTGTAGATGCCGGCCGAGTGCATGTCGAGGATCGTGCTCCGGTCCATCGCGTGGATCGCATAGCCGGAACCCGGGCTCGACAGTGACGTGGACGTGAACGAGGTTCCGCCGTCGAAGCTGATGTAGTTGGGCGTGCCCGCGTAGCGGTTGAAGACGACGAGCTTCGGATCGTCGGTCGCGGTGTGGCCACCCCACGCCGAGCTCACAGTCGTGACCTGCGTCCAGTTCTTGCCGGAGTCGAGCGAGCGCCAGACGCCGCCGCTCGACCACTGCGTCAGGAAGGCCGCCGTGTTGCCGAGACGGCTCGACCACACGCACGGAGTCTCCGAGCCCTCGCCGGTCAGGCGATCGGACCAGTTGACGCCACCGTTCTCGGACTGGAAGATCTTCGCGTTCCCGCTGCCCGTCACACCATCACCGACCAGGACGTTCGCGTCGTTCCCGGGAGTGATCACGATGTCGCACGGACTGCGGAACGGCGGGGCCGGGACGGAGAGCGTGTCGAACGAGGTGCCCCATCCCTTGATGCGATAGATCTTCCCGTCCTCGGGGCCGAAGTACAGCGTGTCCGTCTTGTCGGGATTCATCTCGAGCGGCATTCCGTATTCCGTGAAGTCGCGATTCAGGACGTTCGTCCAATTGGCGCCGCCGTTCGTCGTCTTCACGATCCGATCGGGCGTCCCGACCGCCGCTATCCACGTGTTCGTGTCCTTCGGTGAGACGAAGAACGAATTGGTCTTGCTCGAGCTCGGAATGTTGTTCACGAGCGTCCAGGTCTCACCCCGGTTCCGGCTCTTGTAGATGCTCGAGCCCATGACGCAGAACACCATGTCGCGGTTCTGCGGCGTGGTGGCGAACGTGTTCCCGCGCGTGATCGCCCCGGTCGTCTGCTTGAGGTTCCAGGTGTAGGTCGTGTTCGTGAGGTTCGGGAGCTGCCAGGTCGCCCCACTGTTGAGGGTCCGTATGACCGTGACGCTTGATTTGCTGGTCGCCCACGCTTTCCCCAGGCCGTCCGTAAAATAATCACTCGTCTCTTGTAGAAGCGGATGCGTGGCGAACGTCCAGCTCGTCCCGCCGTCGCTCGTCGAGCGGAGGAAGCCGCCGCCGCCCGTCAGCGTGACCTGGGTTGGCGACCCCATCCACACCGCGCGGACGTCGCTCGGGGTCTCCATCTTGAGATCGAGATGCGTCCACAGGCTGCCCGCGTTCGCACTCTTGAGCGCGACTCCGAACGCTCCGACGGCCCACACGTCGTTGCCGATGAAGTCCACGCACAGGAGCTCATGGCTCGTCGGCGTGGGCGAGGGAACCCAGCTCGTTCCGTCGGTCGTCGAAAGGGCTTTGCCGCCCGTTCCGACCGCCCAGCCGTGCTGCGTGTCGCGGAACTTCAGGCCCTTGAGCGTGGCCGGGCCCGCGAGCGTCTGGAGCGACCAGCTGTTGCCGGCGTTGTCGGTCTTCCAGATGCCTTCACCTGCGCCCGCGATGTAAGCGATCTGGTCGGACGGGAACTCGATCGCGTACAGGTCCGGCCCGCCGGGAAGCACGGTGAGGGACCACGTTCCGCCGCTGTTCGTGCTGCGCCAGATCTTGCCGCTGTCGCCGACCGCGAACACGGTGAAGCCGCGCGCGGCCACGCCGCGAAGCGCCTTGTCGCCGAGCGTGGCGGCGCTCCAGGTCGCGCCGCTGTCGAGCGAGCGGCGGATTTGTCCCAGCTGACCGACGGCCCAGACGTCGACACCGTCGCGCGACACGACGGCGTTCAGACCCTGGCTAAAGACGGGTGTGGCCGCGGGCAGAGCCAGCGAGGCCAGCGTGAGGGCGAGGACCACGATCCGTGCGGTTCGGGCGAAGGGCGGACGGGGCATTGGGATCTCCGGATGACTCGTCGTGACTCGTCGGGCGAAACGTCAGTCTTCGATCAGGCGGGCGATGGTCTCGACTTCCGCCAGGGCCGCCACGCGCCGGCCCTGAATCGTGCCGCGAATCTCCCGCGGTCGGATCTCGACGGTGTCGAGTCGTAGGGGCGGGATCTCGATCCTGGTTCCCGCGGGATCCAACTTCTTCTGAATGCTCCTGCGCGCAATCTCGCGGCCGTCCCGTGAAAACACCAGGTCGCAGCCGCCGATCGTGCTCCGGGCCCCGGCCTTGGGGTCGGGGTATGGAGCATACAGGACGAGCGCCCGCACTTCAATGGCACGACGCCACTTGAGCCGAATCCAGGCGGCCGAGTCGGAGTTTGCGACCCATCCGGTGCGCTCGACCGGTCCGCGGGCGCGACGATCGACGACCGCCCGCGCGCCGGCCAGTCCCGGGCCCTCGCCCGAGGCTTCGACCGTCGCCGAAGGGGACGCGTTGAACCATTTGGCGTCCAGATTGTTACGGGGGACGGTCAGGGCCGAGTGCCCGGCGTGGCAGCCGATGCACTTGGTGCCCGAGCCCGTGCGGGCGAAGTTCGAGCCCGGGACGTGGGCCGGTCCCATCGTGGAACGCAGGACTCTCCCGTCCGACGCCACGAGCTGCTCGAACATCGGGACGTCCCCGGGAATGTCGGACTCGTGCACCGCGCCACTCGGCTCGAGAGCCGCCTCCCGCACGAGGACGATCGAGTCGCCGAGCGCGCTTCCGGGACGGGCGAGGGCTGCAAAGAATCTGATCCGCACATCGGCGTCGAGCGGCGGCGCGTCCGGAAACGGCGAGTCCACGGGCCCCGTCGCAAAGACGTTCAAGCAATCAAATCTAAAAGTATCGTCCATGCGCGCGGCCTGCCCGAACTCGGTCACGGGAAGCTCCCACGGCGGATCGTCCATTCCGGCATCGCCAGCAAGAATCGGCGGCACCTTGCGACGCACCAGCGGCACCGCGTCGAGCTCGAGCTGTCCGTATTCGAGCCCTCCGTATTCGTTGTGCACGCGTGCGAGCCACGCTCCGTCGGCGCTCACGACGTAGAGCCCGAACTGACCGATGCCGTAAGGATCCAACGAAAACACAATCCGCCCGTCCGGAAGCTCCGCGGGTGCCAGGGCCTGTTCCGTTCCCAAATGCCCCGCCGGCGCGGGACCGAGACTCTTGCGCGGGCCCGCGAGGTAGCGCGGCTCTGCGAAGCCGTCCGGACCGTCGTACGCTACAAGCGAGGACGGCCCGGGGTAGGGCAGCAGTGCTGGATTCTCGGGCCGCACGCCGACGAGCGTTCCGTCGCGCAGCTTGATCGGCTGATAGGCGAGCGTCGAGAGCCGCTCGCGCGGATCCCCTCCTGCGAGCTGTGCCCGATCGCCGTTCAAATGCACGGCGACCGCGTGCCAGAGATTGACGCTGTCCATGGGCACGGCCTGCGCGCGCACGGTCGTAAGGCCGACCAGCGCCGTGTCGCTCGGCATGTACGGATTGAAGAACCAGCGCGCATAGAGAAGCTTGCCCGTGACCGGATCGATCGAAGGCTCTTCCGCGCCGTTCCGCTCGGTCGTGATGCGAATGAGCCCGGCGCCGTCCTCGCGCACGACGAACAGATTGGGCACGGCCGTGCCGCCCATCTGCGCTTGTTGCGGAAAGCGTGTGCTCGCGAACGCGAGGCGCCCGTCCGGAAGCCACACAGGATCGAAGTCGTCGTAGCGCGCGAAGCGCTGTGCCGCGTCCCCGCCGAGCGGCGTGAGGTCGAGCCTGCGATTCGTGCGGGTGAGCGTGCGCAGTCCCGCGCCGTCGGCTCCGACCACGTAGATCCGCCACGCGCTGTCGGGATGGACGAGGCCGGAAAACGCGATACGCAGGCCGTCGTAGGAGACCGCGGGATCGGCAACGTCGAAGAACGCGCCCTGCGGCAGGACCTGCCGAATCTTCCCGTTCTTCTCGCGCACGAGGAGACGTCCCCCGGGAGCGAGCAGGCGGCCGCCCGGACCAACGCCGGGGATCTGGCCCGCGTGCGCGGGATCCGGCGGCCGCCGGGAGACAAAGACGAGCGCGGGAAGCCCGCGCGCGATGGACAGGGTTTTCGGTGGGAGATTCGTGAGCGAAGCTCGCGGCGCGCTCGCGATTCCGATCAGCAACGCGATCGTTCCGGCCGCGGCCACGAGGCGCACGGAGCGCATGAATCGATTAACCGATCTCTGCACCCTCGTCCGACGTTTCACGCGGCGCGTCGCCTTCCAGGCCGATGCCCGCAAGCAGGGGCAGCTCGGTTTCGGGTTCGGCTTCGGGGTTCTCGGGCTCCCTCTCCCCCACGATCGCCTTCAACTCTTCGACGCGCGGGAGTTCCGTCAGATCGCGCAGGCCGAAGTAGGACAGGAATTCCCCGGTCGTGCCGTAGAGGAGCGGCCGGCCCACGACCTTCGAGCGGCCGCGAATCGTCACGAGCTCGCGCTCGAGCAGCGTGTTGAGCACGCCGCTCGAATCGACACCGCGGATCGCGTCCACCTCCACTTTGGTCACCGGCTGCTTGTACGCGATGATCGCAAGCGCCTCGAGCGCGGGGCGAGAGAGCCGCGCCTTCTTCTTGCCGCGCAGCATGCGGGCGACGTACGGCGCGTAGTCCTCGCGCGTGAGGACGACGTAGCCGCCGGCCATCTCGGCGACCCGCACGCCGCGCCCGCCGGCATCGTAGTCGGCGGCGAGGCCGGAGAGCGCCTCGGCGACTTCCGCCGGATCGGTCTCGCAGGATTCGGCAAGCAGCGACAACGGCAGGGGCACGTCCGCGGCGAACAGGAGCGCCTCGAGAATCGGCTTAAGCGTGGCCGTGTCCATCGTCTCCTCCGGAAGTCGGAACACCGGCTGCGTCGCGCGCCGGCACGCCGGCGGTCTCGTCCGCCGGAACGCCGAGCTCGATCTCTCCGAACGTGTCCGTCTGCTCCGCGACCAGTCGATTGAGCTTCAGGAGCTCGAGCAACGCCAGAAACGTGACGATCATCTCGAGCCGGCTCCGGCATTCGCCGAGCAGCGTCGCGAACGACAGCCGCCCCGCCACGCGCACGCGCTGGTGAATGCGCTCGATCTTCTCCTCGATGTCGTACGCCTCGGCTTCGAGCTCGAGAACGCTGCGCGCGGGGAGCCGCACGAGCACTCGGTTGAGCGCATCGAGCAGATGGAACAGGGTCGCCGGAGCGAGCGGGAGCGGGCCCCCCTCCTCCTCGTCCGGGATCGTCCCGCGCTCGTACGAGAGGCGCCGGCGCTCCTCGCGGCCCTTGAGCGTCTCGGCCGCCTCCTTGAACTGGCGATACTCGAGCAGGCGCTGCACGAGCTCGTCCCGCGGATCGATTTCTTCTTCTTCGCCCGCGGGCGGCGTGGGCAGGAGCATCTTGGCCTTGATGCGCATCAAGGTCGCGGCCATGACGAGAAACTCGCCCGCGACCTCGAGATCGAGCAGCCGCATGAGATCGAGATACTCGAGGTACTGCTGCGTGATGCGCGCGATCGGGATGTCGTAGATGTCGATCTCGTCGCGCTGGATCAGGTGCATCAGGAGATCGAGCGGACCCTCGAACTTCTCGAGCTTGATCGCGTAGCCCACGTCAGTTGCCTCCCACGTCAGTTGCCTCCGCCCTTCGGATCCACGAGCTTCATCGCCTCCCGCACTTCGTGCATCGTCGCCCGGGCCTCCTCGCGCGCCCGCCGGTCGCCGTCGTGGATCACGTCCCACACGTCGTCCGGCCGCTTCGCGAGCTCCGCGCGCCGCTCCCGGATCGGGGCGAGCCGGTCGGCAAGGATGGTCGCCAGGTTCTTCTTGTCCTCGACGCAGCCGAGCTGGCCGGCCCGGCAGAGCCGATCGATCTCGGGCGCGCCCTCCGGGTTCCACAGGCGATGGTACTCGAAGACCACGCAGCCTTCCGGATGTCCCGGGTCGGTTTTTCGGATTTTCAGAGGGTCCGTATAAGCTGTACGAACCTTCTCGAAGATCTCCTCCGGTGTATCCGATAGCAAAATCGTGTTCCCGACCGACTTCGACATGCGGTTCCCGTCGAGCCCGCGCAGGCGCGGGAACTTCGTGAGCCGGGCTTCAGGCTCCGGAAAGACGGGCGCCCGCCCCTCACAGTACAGGTAGTTGAAGCGGCGCGCGATCTCCCGCGTGATCTCGACGTGCGGGACCTGGTCCTCCCCCACGGGAACCGCATTCGCCCGGTACAGGAGGATGTCCGCAGCCTGAAGACAGGCGTATCCGAGATGCCCGTAGCTGATCGTGCTCTCTTCCAATCCAAGGTCCCGGACCTGGTCTTTCAGGGTGGGATTCCGCTCCAGACGCGCCTTGGTGATCAACATCGAGAACAACAAATGCAATTCCGCGTGCTCCTTCACGTGCGACTGAACGAAGATCGGGCTCTTCGCCGGGTCGATGCCGGCCGCGAGCCAGTCGAGCACCATCTCGTAGGTGTTGGGCTGGATCTCGTCGACCGACTCCGTGCCGGTCGTGAGCGCGTGCCAGTCGGCGACCATGTGGAAGTTCTCGTACTCGTCCTGGAGCGCCACCCAGTTCTGGAGCGCGCCGACGTAGTTGCCGAGGTGGAGCTTCCCGGTGGGCCGCATGCCCGAGAGAATTCGGCCTTTGGCGCCCTTCCTCAGGGTCGGAAGCCGAAACGGAATCACGTTCGGCGCGCCGTCGGCGGCCGGAGCGGACCCGGTTTGTGCGCTGTCGGGGCGCGTCATGTCACGAGCCTCGCGACTGCTTCGCTCACCTGCGCGAACCCGGAGAGGACGAAGTTGACCGGCATCCGGATGAGCACGTGGGAGACCGGCGGGAACAGCAGAATGCCGATGAGAAGCAACATGCCGTAGGGCTTGAGGCTCCGGTACGTCTCGTACGCCTGCCCGCGCAGCGTGTGATCGAGGATCCACGAACCGTCGAGCGGCGGCACCGGCAGAAGGTTGAAGATCGCGAGCATGCAGTTAACGAGCAGGCCGTAACGGAACAGCCGCGTGATCGCGTTGTCGCCCCCGAGGTACCCGATCGCGAGCCCGAAGGCGATCGAGCACAGGAACGCAAGGAGCAGGTTCGAGAACGGACCGACGAGCGCGACCTTGAGGCCGTCGATGCGCGGATTGCGCAGGTTGCGCACGTCGACGGGAACGGGCTTCGCGTAGCCGAACAGGAAAGGCGCATTCATGAGCACGAGCAGGCCCGGCAGGAGGATGCTCCCCCACAGATCGAGGTGCGGGACCGGATTGAGGGTGAGCCTTCCCATCATGCGAGCCGTCGGGTCGCCGTGGCGGTCCGCGACCCAGCCGTGCGAGACCTCGTGGAAGACGACCGAGAACACGAGCGCGACCAGATAGAGAAGGGTGTCGCCGAAGTCTTGCATTGATCGCACACTATCGGCCCAATTGCGCGCGGGTCAAGGCAATCCGGGCTCGCGGAAGGCGCGCGTGGGGCGCGGTCGAGCGCGCGGGAACTCAATGACGCGTCCGCGCTGCACCTGCTAGGGTGCGCGACATTCCGCTCGCGCGGCAGGAGGTCCCGATGACATCGTCCGTGGTCGCAGTACCCGACGCTCCACGGTTCGATCCGCGGCACCCGTTCCTCCTCACCGCGCTCCTGCTGTTCGCGACCCGCCTCTACTTCTTCCGCCTGCTCCCGTTCGCATCCGAGGACGCGTACATCACGTTCCGTTACGCGCGGAACTTCGCGGCCGGGCTCGGGCCCGTCTACAACGTGGGCGAGCGCGTGTTCGGGTACACATCGCCGCTCTGGATGGCATGGACCACGCTCGGGATCAAGATCGGCCTCGACCCGGTCCTGTGGGCGCGGCTCACGACACTCGCACTCGAGCTGGGTGCCCTGTTCGTCGGCGTCGGGCTGATCGAGCGACACGCCGGCCGGCTCTCCGCCTGGGCCTTTGCGCTTTTCTACGCGGGGTGGGTCTACTTCGCGGCGCTTCCCTCGTCGGGACTCGAAAATCCCGCGCTCTTCGCGCTGCTCGTCCTCGGTGCGGGCGCCCTCGAGCGTGGAAGTCGCTGGACCGGTCCTGTGCTCGCCGCCATCGCGCTCCTGCGTCCGGAGGGCGTGGTCGCCGCCATCGTGCTCGCGCTCTTTGCACGCGGGCGAGATCGTTTCGTTGCGGCCGGGCTCGCGGGCGCCGGCTGGCTCGCGGCCGGGCTCTATTACGGATCGCCGATCCCGCAGAGCCTCCTCGCCAGGGCGAACACGTACGGAACTCCCGGGCCCTGGGCTGGACGCCACTGGTGGGACTGGATCGTGCCTGCTCCGCTCGGGCGCTGGTCGCCGACGAGCGAGGGCAACCAGATGTTCCCGATCGCGGTCGTGACGGCGCCGGCCGTGCTCGCCGGTGCGATCGCGCTCGCGCGCAGGCCATGGTCTTCACTCACGGCTCTCGGGGCTGCGGGACTCTCCGTCTGGCTCGGGTACGCGATCGTCGGAGTGGCGTACTTCCCGTGGTCCTTCGTCCTGCCGCTCGGAACTGCACTCGTGCTCGCGTCGGTCGGTCTGCCGCGCATCACACGCGGACTCTGGATCCCGGCAGCGCTCGGAATCTTCGTGCTCGGATGCTGGAGCCTCCTGCCCCAGCTCCAGCACGCGCGCGCGCAGGCCGAGCTGCGCGCGTTCAGCGGCGCGATCGACATTCTCGGGCCGCGCTCGAGCCCCGGGCAGACGGTCTTCCTCGAGCCCATCGGGATGATCGGCTGGGCCTGTCCGCTTCGCATCGTCGATGAAGTCGGGCTCGTGTCCCCCGCCGTCGCGCGGCGCCGTCGCGAAGGCCCGGGATGGTTCACGGACACGGTCGCGCGCGTGAATCCCGAGTGGCTCGTGGTGCGGCGTGGGGTTGTGCGCGGCGGCGAGGCATTCGCCGGCGTGGGCGAGCCGTTTCGGAGCGCTGCCGAGCGGGACTCGCTGTTCGCGCGCTACCGGCTCGTCGGGGTCGCCGATCGTCGGGCGGGCGAGCTCGCGCTCGAAGTTCGTCAGCGCGTCGGTGGTCCTTAGGCCGACCGTGGTTGTCTGCGGCAGGCGGCTTGTGCTTGCGGCCGGCCGGCGTGGCTGCGGGCCAACACTTTTTTCGCGCGCTGAAGATTTCTTGTTGACGACCTTTCGAGGCATTAATCACAGCCGGTCCCGGTCGCTCGAGGAACAGCGCGCCTGAGCGACGCCAGCGCGCGAAACAGCGTGAGCGCGCCCTGTCGCGAACGAAATCGCTCGCCGACCCTCGATGGCTCGCCAGAAGGCGTCTCCGGCCGCCGAAAAATGTCGTGATAAGTATCTACTGTCCCCACCAGAAGTCGGGCCGTCGGCGGCTGAGCCGTCGGGCCACGACGAAATCCAAAGGTGCGCCCCCGTGGAGTCCCTCCTCATGCGCGCCAACGCGCTGACTCATCTCAGCGACGCCGTCCTTCTACGCGGTCTGCGGGCCCTTGTCGCCCGGGATCGGATGACGACCGCCGAACTGCTGGCCTACCTGGCCGAAGTCGATGACCGCCGGCTCTACCTGGCGGCCGGATACTCGTCGATGCACGCCTACTGCGTCGACGAGCTCCACCTGTCGGAGGACGCGGCGCTGAAGCGCATTCAGGCCGCGCGAGCGGCCCGGCAGTTCCCGGTGCTCTTCAAGGCGCTGGCCGATGGCCGGCTTCATCTAGCAGGTGTGCGGCTGCTTGCACCGCATCTCACGGCCGAGAACCTGGACGAGCTGATCGAGGCCGCCACGCATCGGCGCCGGTCGGAGATCGAGCAGTTCCTCGTGCAGCGCTTCCCGGATCAGTTCAAGGAGCCGGCCCGGCCGGTCCTCATCCGGGCCCTGCCGCCGGCTCCGACCGGGCCGCGGCTGGAACAACTCGCCCAGGGGCAAGGCGCGATCCCGCTGCTGGAGCCTGTCGAACATGCCCCGGGGCATGTTGAAGTCGTTTCGAGAGAAACTATGGAAATACATGCCGCAACGCTGATTGTGCAGAAAACGGATGTGTCAGAGGAACATGCTCCAGGGCATGTTGCTCCGGCAACACCGACGGCGATGCCGACGGAAGGGCGCTTTCTGCTGCGAATCACGATCGGGCAGACAACGCACGACAAGCTCCGCTATGCGCAGGCCCTGCTCGGGCACGCCGTGCCCTCGGGAGACGTCGAGCAAGTGCTCGAACGTGCGCTCGATTCCCTCATCGGCAAACTCGAGAAGCAAAAGTTCGGGGCCACATCGAAGCCAAAGACTCCCCGGGCTGCGGAGCGCCGGGAGACGACACGCAGGGGCTCGCAACCTCGCACTCCTGCCGAAAGCGTCGATGAACCGCCCAACCAGCGACCTCATGTCCCGTCGGAGGTGCGACGCGAAGTCTGGAAGCGCGACCAGGGCCGTTGCACGTTCGTCGGCGAGACGGGTCAGCGATGCTCGGCGCGGCGCTCCCTGGAGTTCGATCACGTCGACCCGGTCGCCCGCGGAGGCGAGACCACCGTCACCCACATGCGTCTGCTGTGTCGAGCGCACAACCAATTCGAAGCGGAGCGGGCCTTCGGGGTTGAGTTCATGAACGGGAAACGCCACGCGCCCCACTCCCGGGGGAATCCGAACGGGAACGCGCTCAACTCACAGTGAGGGAACCCGCGGCGCCCGTGGTGCCCGGCGCACCGGCGCGCCGGGGGTTCAGCGTCAGGCGGACTTTCGAAGGGCGGGATCTTCGCGACGCGGGCCGTACCACAGATCGAGACCGTCGCGACTCGCGACCGCGCGGGGTCCGCGGGCGAGCACGCCGGCGAACATGCGGAGGATCTCGAGCCCGGAGTAGGCGCGGAGCTTTCGGCCCGACGTCACGATCCGCTCGTCGAGCATGACGAAGCGTCCCTGCTTCCGGAGCGCGAGGGTCATTGCGACCTCTTCGCCGGCGAAGCGCTTTTCGTCGAAGCCGCCGGCTGCCTCGAACGCCTCGCGCGTGCAGAAGAGGAAACAGCCCGCCGCAAGATAGCGCGCCCGCATGAGCGCGTGGATCACCGGCAGGAGGATCTTTGCCCAGCGCGGGAGCGGCTCGTCGAACTGCACGAGGGAGCCGCCACCGACCGCACCGGCGCGCATCGCGGCCGCGGCCTCGCGTACCGCCGAGGCCGAGATGATGGTGTCCGCGTCCACGAACACGAACCGGTTCCCCTGCGCGGCGCGCGCGCCCGCGTTGCGCGTCGCCGCAATGTGCCGGTGCTGGACACGCACGACCTGGGCGCCGTACTCGGCGGCGATCGCGGCCGTGCGGTCGCTCGAGTCGTCGTCGACGACGAGGATCTCGTGCGGGACGCGGGCGGAGCGCGCAGCGGCGCGCACCGAGCGCAGGGTCCCGGCGATGTTCTCCTCTTCGTTGTGCGCGGGGATGACGAACGAGATCAGAACACGCTCCAGGCGTCGGGTTCAGTCGATTGGATCGGCCGGCGTTGGCCGGAAGCCGTGGCCTCCGTCCCCCATCATCGGCCGGCGGTGCCCGCGGGTTTACCGGGAATCGCCTGGGGCGTGCGGGGACTAGCGGGGACTAGACGAGGCGGGCGACGACGACGGTGAGGTCGTCGTTCAGATGGTGGTCTTCGCTGAATTCTTCGACCCGCTCGCGCAGGGTGGCCACGATCTCGGCCGCGGGGCGGTCGCGCAGGCTGCGCACCAGGTCCTCGAGCCGGCGTGTGCCGTACTGGTCGCCCGAGGTGTTCGACGCTTCGGTCACGCCGTCCGTGTAGAGGACCAGCATGTCGCCCACGTAGACCGGCACCGGACGCTCCTCGTACTCGGCATCCGACAGCACGCCGAGCGCGAGCCCGCCTTCGGTGAGCCACTCCGCCTCGCCGCTCGCGCGCAGAAGGAGAGGTGGATTGTGCCCGGCGTTCGCGAAGGTAAAGACTTTGTTCTTCACATCGAGCACGCCGTAGAACGCAGTGACGAATTTTCCTGGATCGGTGCTCTCATACAGCAACGAGTTCACCTTCTGAAGAATGCGCCGGATCGCATAATGGTTCCGAATCTCGGCAAGCAAGCTCGCTCGAAACGCCGCCATCAAAAGCGCCGCGGCCACGCCCTTTCCCGACACGTCGCCGATCGCGAGCCCGATCTGGTTGTCGACGATCGGGATGAAGTCGTAGTAGTCGCCGCCGACTTCGCGGTAGCTGATGTTCAGGCCCGCGATGTCGAGCCCCGGAAAGACGGGCGACTTCTCGGGCAGGAACGACGCCTGGATCCCACGCGCGATCTCGAGCTCGCGCTCCAGATTGCGCGCTTCGAGCGCCTGATCGAGGAGCCGCGCGCGCTCAATGGCCGCCGCAGCCTGCGAAGCGAAGGTTTTCAAGAACTCCAGATGACCCTCGTGATACGCATCGAGGTCGTCGTTCTCGAGATTGAAGACTCCAATAATCCGGCCCTGGCTCACGATCGGGCAGGCCATCTCGGAGAACGTCGAAGGACGCGCGGTCACATAGCGGCGATCCTTGCGCGCGTCGGGAACAATGACCGATTCGCCGGTCTTCGCGACCCACCCGACGACTCCCTCGCCTTCAAGTAGCTTAAACGCCGCGTCGAGCTCCGGTGGATACCCGCGACTCGCTTCGGCGACAACCTGATGAGTCTCACGATCAAGCAGGTAGATCGCGGCCGCGTCGTAATGAACGATCCTCCGCAGCTGGTCCATGATCGCTTCGAGCACCTGCGGAAGCGAAAGCGGCAGCGCGATCGCGCGCCCGACTTCGAGCAGCACGGCGCGCTCGAGCGACTTTCGGCGCGTGTCGAAGTAGAGCTGCGCGTTCTCGATCGCGACCGCCATGTCCTCGCTCACGGATTCGAGCGCCGACTGGTCGGCGGCCGAGAAACGCTCTCCGCCGGCCTTGTTGCGGCATTCGATGACGCCGAGACAGGCGCCCCGCCGCACGAGCGGAACGAGCAGCGCCGACGAGAACGGCGGGCTCGCGTCACGAAAGCGCGGATCGTCGATCGAAGGACCGACGTTGATCGAGCGCCGGCCCGTGACGGCAAGCCCGGGCAAGCCCTCGTCCGCAGAAATAATTGTTTCTGAGATTCCGTCCGGTGCAGCCGGATCGAATTCGCGAACGACCAGACGCTGGCCGCCCCTGCGCAAGAGCCACAGCCGGACGGACTCCGCGCGCACGAGACCGTGCACGAAGGCAGCAGCCGCCTGGATTAGCTCGTCGAGCTCGAGCGTCGAGACGAAGAACTCCGTGAGTCCCCGAAACCGACAGAGATGGGGCGACTCCCCTTCCTGCCAGGCGCAGGCCTCGCGCGGACGCGCCTCAGTCGCCGAGGCGGTGCCCGACCCGGATCCGGCCGCAGGAGCGGGCACTTCACCGGAAGCGGGGTTTCCGCGCGGGGGGCGCGCGGGCTGTGAGGACGGCGAGGGGGGCGAGGGGGCCATGGCCGCAAGCTAGCACGCGCTCCGGACGGGCGGCAATTGCGGGCGGGACGCGGGGTTCCGGCTTCCGGGGCCCCCACGCGCGCCTCAAGTCCAGGGGCTCACCTGCCGATGTTGGAGGGGACCCGGAGGGCGCCGTCGGGCGGCGTCCGTCTATGCCATTCGTCCGTGAGGGATCATGGCGAAAGAACACCGCAAAATTGGCGACATCCTCGTGGCCGCGGGACTCGTGAGCGAGATCCAGCTCGTCGAGGCGCTCGAGACGCAGAAGAAGACCGGCTCCCTGCTCGGGGAGATCCTGGTCGCGAGCGGTCTCGTGAGCGAACAGGCGATCTGCCAGGCGCTCCACTCGCAGCTCGGGCTTCCGGTCGTGAATCTCGAGGACTACGAGATCGACGACCGCGTGCTCTCGCTCGTGCGCGAGGATCTCGCGAAGAAGTACCACGCGCTTCCGCTGCGTCTCGAAGGGCAGATCCCGGGACGCGCGACCGAGCTCGTGGTCGCCATGTCGGATCCATTGAATAGTGAAGCGACGGATGATCTTAGATTTCACTCGGGATATTTTATTAAGCCTGCTCTGGCTCCGGCGTCCGAAATCGCCGAGGCAATTACTCGCTACTATCATCTCGATGCATCGATGGGCGAAGTTCTCGAGACCATCGTCTCCGAAGACGAAGAAATCGCGGTCACGCACATCGCCGACCAGGACATGCCCGAGGCGGTCGACGAGCTGATCAAGGAGTCGTCCGGACGCCCGATCGTCCGGCTCGTGAACTGGATCCTGACCAAGGCCGTGAACGAGCGTGCCTCCGACATCCACTTCGAGCCGCAGGACAAGGAGATCATCCTCCGCTACCGCGTCGACGGCCTGCTGCGCGAGATCGAGCGTCTGCCGAAGTGGGCGAACGGACCGGTCGTCTCGCGCATCAAGGTGCTCTCGAACCTCGACATCGCGGAGAAGCGCGCGCCGCAGGACGGCCGCTTCAAGGTCGAGATCGCGCAGCGGCCGATCGAACTGCGCGTGTCGACGCTGCCCACGACCTACGGTGAGAAGGTCGTGATCCGCATCGTCGACCAGTATCGCCAGCCGGCCGACATCAACACGCTCGGTCTCCAGGCGAGCGACCTCGCGACCGTGCAGAAGCTCATTTCGCGACCCCAGGGCATCGTGCTCGTGACCGGCCCGACCGGCTCAGGGAAGTCCACGACGCTCTATTCGTTCTTGAGATACATCCAGAACGAGACTCTAAATCTGGTCACGGTCGAAGACCCCGTGGAGTACCAACTCGCCGGGGTGAACCAGGTTCATGTCGACGAGAAAGCAAAGAAAACGTTCGCGGGCTCGCTGCGCGCCATCCTGCGCCAGGACCCCGACGTGATCATGATCGGCGAGATCCGCGACACGGAGACCGCCCAGATCGCGTTCCGCGCCTCGATCACCGGACACCTCGTGCTCTCGACCGTGCACACGAACGACGCCCCGTCGGCCATCACCCGCCTGGTCGACGTCGGCCTGCAGCCGTTCATGGTCGCTTCGGCGCTCCAGTGCGTGCTCTCGATGCGCCTGGTGCGCACGATCTGCCCCAAGTGTCGCGAGCCGCATGAGATTGATCCGGAGGAGCTGCGGAACCTGGGGCTATCCGTCAGCGGGACGGATGCGATGATCGTCTATCGAGGTGTGGGCTGCCCGCACTGCCACGGCTCGGGCTACTACGGCCGGACCGGACTCTTCGAAGTGCTCGAGGCGAACGACGCGCTGCGCGAGCTCATCAACCAGGGCGCGCCGGACTCGACGATCCGGATCGCGGCCGTGGACATGGGCATGCGCACGCTCGCCGAGGACGGCATCGAGAAGGTGCTCGCCGGCATCACGACCCTCGAAGAAGTGAACCGCGTCGTCTATCTCGCGGAGGAGAACCGCCGCCTGTGCCCGTTCTGCACGTGCGTGCTCGCCGGCGAGTTCGACTACTGCCCGTCGTGCGGACACTTCGTCGGCGACTCGTGCGTGCAGTGTCACCGGAAGCTCAACAGCCACTGGGGCTACTGCCCGTTCTGCGGCACGACGAACCGCGCGCACCGCGATCAGGGGCGCCCGGCCTACATCGATCCTCGCCTGCACGCAGGAGCGGCGGCCCTCGCCTCGCTCGGCGCGTCGACGGCGGGCTCGATTCCCGGAGGCGTGCCCGCGGGAGCGTTCCACGATCGTTTGACGCCCGAGGAGGGCGGGATCGGCGACCGGCGCGTTCCCGGTCCGGTCGTGAGCAGCGGCAAGGCGCCGGCCAGTTCGAGCACGAGCACGTCGAGCAGTTCGGATGGCGGTTCGTCGAACGGACCGACGGGCTCGCGCGGGAGCGCCGGTGGTGGCCCGAGCGGTGGCGCAAGCAGCGGCTCGAGCCATGGCACGAGCAGTGGCCCGGGCGGCAGTTCGAGCAGCAAAGGCGGCAAAGACCTCGGGGACACCTCCGTCCGGTAGCTCGCTGGACAACCCCGACGCCATTCGATAGATTGCCCCGTGGCGGCGGCCGCCGGCACCCTGCCGGCGCTCGCCGCCGGTCGTTTTCCGGAGCACGAATGGCAAAGGAAACCTACGCCGCGCGTTGTATCGAGAACGTCCTCCTCACACCGCGCGTGTACGAAGCACGCCTCGAGCTCGTCGATCCACCGCGTTTCGCCTACAAGGCCGGGCAGTTCATCACCGTGCCGGTCGCCGAGGCCACGCTCCGCTCCTACTCGATTGCGTCTCCCCCGGAAGATCCGCGCTGGCTCAAGGTCGCGGTCGACATTCAGCCGGGCGGACCGGGATCGCGCTATTTCCAGACGCTCCAACCCGGCACCGACGTCAAGTTCCAGGGACCGTACGGCGCGTTCGTCGTGCGCGACGACGCTCTCCCGCACTTGCTCTTCGTCGGCACGGGCACGGGCATCGCGCCCCTGCGTTCCATGATCCTGGATCTCGAGAACCGGGGGCTCGGCGGGCGACGCATCACACTGTTTTTCGGCGCGCGCTACGTGGACGACCTCATGTACCACGAGGAGTTCCTCGCGATGGCCGAGAAGCACGCGAACACGTTCGTCTATCACCCGTCGATCAGCCGTCCCGAGGGATCGAACTGGCCGGGCGAGTCCGGACGCGTCACGGCCGTGATCCCGAAGCTTCTCCCGAACGTCGAGGGGACGACGGCCTACCTGTGCGGCTCGAAAGAAATGCTCAAAGACGTGACCGAGATCCTGGTCGGGATGGGTATGGACAAGAAGCAGATCAAGCGCGAGCAGTTCTGGTAGGCAGAACCGGCGACACGTCAGTGCGCCGCCGGAGTGAATGGTGGAGCTGACGGGGATCGAACCCGTGACCTCCTGACTGCCAGTCAGGCACTCTCCCAGCTGAGCTACAGCCCCACGCAAGGCGAACGTTGTGGAGACCACGCGCAACGACCGCCGCAGAATACCCGCGCTGTCCGCCGAGCGTCAAGACCGCGCCAATGCGACCCGCGGCCGTGCTAGACTCCGGTCGCGCCGGAGTGGTGAAACTGGCAGACGCGCCGGACTCAAAATCCGGTGGGGCTTACACCCCGTGTCGGTTCGAGCCCGACCTCCGGCACCAGCCTCCGCCGTGAAACCAACGGGCGGTCCCGCCGTAGGGTTGGCCGACTCTCACCGTCGCACCCTCGCCGTTCCCCGGCATCACGGAGGTCACATCATGACTCGTCGCTCTCGGGTCGCGCGTCCGTTTGCGCTCCAGATTGGATGCGCTGCGGCCGCCGCGATCGTCGCGTCCTTCGTCACTTTCGGAGGTACCCTGGACTCCCAAGCGCAGACCTCGAATGCATCCGGAGAGCCTGCGGCCCCCGCCCAGCCGGCGTGGATCGCGAAGAGCAACGCGCACGCGATGGTCGCGCTCGAGAAGCGCGCGCCCTTCGAGCCCGAGTTCGCGAGCATGATCGGCGTTCCGGGATTCGACGATAAGGTCTACGACCTCGGACCCGGCATCGAGGACCGGAAGATCGCCTCGGCGAAGGAGTCCGTCGAGGACACCAAGCAGCGTCTCGCCGCAGAGACCGATCCGCTCGTCAAGCAGGACCTCGAGATCATGCTCGACGCCGCCGAGCGGAATCTCGAAGAGCTCGAGGTCTACAAGCGCCGCGTGCTTCCGTACGGAAGCATTCCGCAGGCCGTGTTCCAGGGGATCAAGCTCCTGCTCGACGACCGGAATCCGCCCGAGCGCCGCCAGCTGGCGCTCGCGCGCCTGCGCCGGTACGCGGGCGTCGAGCCGGGCACGAAGCCCTTGACCGAGCTCGCGATGGACCGCTGGAGGGAGAAGGCCTCCGATCCTGCGCTCCTCGGTCCCGTCAAAGACGAAGTCGAGAAAGACCTCGCGAACGCTCCGACGCTGATCAACGGGATTGGTGCGCTGTTCGAGAAGTACAAGATCGCGGGCTACGAAGCGCCGTACGCCACGCTCAAGAAGCAGATGACCGAGTACGACGCCTTCGTGCGGTCGAACGTCCTGCCGCGGGCGCGCACCGACTTCCGTCTGCCGCCCGATCTCTACGCGCTCAATCTCAAGAACTACGGCGTGGACATGACGGTGGACGATCTCTCGAGCCGCGCGCGTGTGGCGTTTCGCGAGATCCAGAACGAGATGCAGACGATCGCGCCGATGGTCGCGCGCGAGAAGGGGCTGACCGCGACCGACTACCGGGCCGTGCTGCGCGAGCTCAAGAAGCAGCAGCTCGTGGGCGAGGCGATCCTCCCCCACTACCAGCAGAGGCTCAAGGACATCGAGGTCATCATCCGCCGCGAGAAGATCGTTTCGCTGCCCGAGCGCGAGGCCATCATCCGGCTCGCCGACGAGGCCGAGAGCGCAGCGTTGCCCGCGCCCCACATGGAGCCGCCGCGGTCGGTCGGGAACACCGGCGAGCGCGGTGCGTTCGTGCTGCCGCTCGTGGTGCCCGGCAAGCCCGGCGAGAAAAAGCTCGAGTTCGACGACTTCACCTTCGAAGCCGCTTCGTGGACGCTCACGGCCCATGAGGCCCGGCCCGGACACGAGCTCCAGTTCGCCGCCAACATCGAGCTCGGCGTTTCGCTCGCGCGCCAGTGGTTCGCGTTCAACAGCACGAACGCAGAAGGCTGGGGACTGTACGCCGAAGCCGAGATGAAGCCCTACGAGCCGCTCGAGGGACAGCTCGTGGCGCTCCAGCACCGCCTCCTGCGGGCGGCGCGCGCGATCCTCGATCCGGGCCTCCAGCAGGGCCTCGTCACACGCGAGGAAGCGACGCGCGTTCTGACCGAGGAGGTCGTGGTCTCCCCTGCGATGGCCCTCCAGGAGGTCGAGCGCTACACGTTCCGCGCGCCGGGACAGGCGACGTCGTACTTCTGCGGATACCAGCGGCTCATGGAGCTGCGCGCCGACACGGAGCGCACGATGGGCCCGCGCTTCGACCGTCAGAGGTTCCACGACTTCGTGCTCGCGCAGGGCATGCTGCCGCCGCGGCTCCTTCGCAGGGCCGTGATGGAAGGCTATGCGTCGGCGGGTCCGACGGCCGCGCAGTAGAGCGGACACCGGAGGCGAACCGTGAGAACGATCTCGACCGCGAGTCTCGTTTCAGTCCTTTCAGCCCTATCAGCCCTTGGAGTGTTGCTCATGGGTCTTCCTGAGACGGGACTCGCGCATCCGCCGCACCCGTCGACGTTCTCGATCGTGGCGGCGGATCCGGCGGCCGGCGAAGTCGGAGTCGCGGTCGCAAGCCGCTTCTTCGCCGTCGGCACCGTCGTCCCGCATGCGACGGCCGATGTGGGCGCGGTCGCAACCCAGTCGTACGCCAACACGACTTATGGTCCACGTGGACTTGCGCTCCTCGCGGCCGGGAAGAATCCAAAAGAAACGCTCGAGGCGTTGCTCGGTCCGGACGAGGGTCGTGATCGCCGTCAGGTCGGCATCGTCGCGGCGGACGGGCGATCGGTGACCTACACGGGCAAGGGTTGTAATGCGTGGGCGGGCGGACGCTCGGGCCCGAACTACGCAGTGCAGGGGAACATCCTGACCGGCGAGCCGGTCGTTCTCGCGATGGAGAAGAGCTTTCTCGCGACGGCGACATCCGGCAAGCCGCTCGCCGAGCGCCTGTATCTCGCGCTCGAGGCCGGCGACGCGGCGGGCGGGGACAGCCGCGGACGCCAGTCGGCGGCCCTTCTGGTGGTGCGCGACAGCGCGGGCTATAACGGGTTCACCGACCGCGCCATCGACATTCGCGTCGACGATCACGCGACTCCGTTTCAGGAGCTGCGACGGATCCTCGACCTCGCGCTCGTGAACGACCTGTGGAATCGGGGCTGGAACGAGTTCATGGCGAAGCGCTTCGACGACGCGCGCACGTGGCAGGAGAAGACGGCCACACTGGCCGAGAAGACTCCCGGCATGCTCCCCGAAGTGCTCTACGACCTCGCCGTGATCCGGCTCGCGGACGGTGACCGTCCGGGTGCGGTGTCGGCGATCGAGCGCTCGATCCAGCTCAATCCCAAGCTCCGGGCCTCGGCCCTCAAGGATTCGGATCTCGAGGGGATGCGCGCCGAGATCGAGAAGCTGCCGGCACCCAAGGCGCCCTAGGCGCCCTCGCGGCGCCCTGGCGGCGGGCGTTCCGGCCGGTCTGCCGACCCGCCGACCCGGCGTTGTCCGCGTACCCCGTAGCGTGTTGCCCACAGGTCCGTTGAGAAGTTGTCCACTGGAGCGTAGGAAATTCACACCCGGGTGCAGGGCCCGTCTGGTATCCTCTTTGCGTTGTATCCCCTTCCGAGACGCCCGCCCCGTGAGGAAGACGTGCTGACGGCTTGGAGGATCCCCTGGTGGCCATCATCAAGCTTCCGCTTCCCATCCTTGCGTTGGGCGGGTTCAGGCTGAGGCGATCCGGAGGAGGGAAGGACGCCCCGGGGCGCACCGAAGGCTCCCGGGCGGCCCGCGAACCCCTGCCCCCTCTCCTGGTCGTCGAAGGCCACCCCGACCCGAGCCTCCGCCAGGTCATCGACCGCGTTGCTCTCGAGCTCCGAGCGACCGTCTGCCCTCTGGAAGACGTCCGCGTGCTCGCCGGCGACCCCGACCTCCAGTCCGTCGTCGGCCTCATCCTGACCCGTCCCCGCAATCCGCGAGAGCTGCTCGAGGCGCTCCTCGCCGGTCGACGCCTCGTGCCCGACCGTCCGGTTGCCGTGCTCGCGCCCCAGCCGACCTCGGTCGCCATGGCCGAGGCGATCCCGCTCGACCCGGCGTTCATCACGCCTCCGGTGACCGTCGAGCGACTCCTGTTCGCGTTCGGAGAAGCATCGTCGGACTCGCGCTAGCTTCCGGCCGGCCGCTTCCCGCCCGCGGCCGGCTTGTGACTTCCCTCCACTCGCATCGATTTTTCGGTTTGATCAGAGGCGCTTTGATCCGATGATCGCGCGGGCGCCACCCACGACCGCCCACGATCGCCGTTGCCGCCCTGCTTGCCGACCTCCGCTCCCAGGAGAACCGAGTGAACGAGATCCGTGCCTGGACGATTCGCGACGCCGCTGAGACCTACAACGTGAACGCCTGGGGGGGCGGATACTTCCGGATCAACGACGCGGGGCACATTCAAGTCACACCCGAAGGTCCCGAGGGGCCGGGCGTCGATCTCTACGACCTCGTGCTCGACCTCGAGAAGCGCGGGCTCGGCCTGCCGCTGTTGATTCGATTCTCGGACATACTCAATAGCCGGGTAAAAACACTCTGTGAGTGCTTCAACAACGCGATCCGTGAGTACGGTTTCAATGGCCAGTACCGCGGCGTGTTCCCGATCAAGGTGAACCAGCAGCATCACGTGGTCGAAGAGCTCGTGCGCTACGGGAGGCCGTACAACCTGGGTCTCGAAGCGGGCTCGAAGCCCGAGCTCCTGGTCGCGCTCGCGCTCCAGGACAATCCCGACGCGCTGCTCATCCTGAACGGCTACAAGGACGAGGAGTACGTCGAGACGGCGATGCTCGCGCAGCGGCTCGGCCGCTATCCAATCATCGTGGTCGACCGCTTCCGCGAGCTCGACCTCATCATCCAGACCTCGAAGCGCCTCGGAATCCGGCCGCACATCGGCGTGCGCGTCAAGCTCAACGCGAAGGGCGCGGGCAAGTGGAGCGAGTCGACCGGCGACCGCTCGAAGTTCGGGCTCACCGCGACCGAGCTCATCCAGCTCACGGAGCGCCTGCGCGAGGAGGGGATGATCGATTGTCTCGAGCTCGTACACTTCCACATCGGATCCCAGATCAGCGCGATTCGCGCGATCAAGGAGTCGATGCGCGAGGCGATGCGGTTCTACGTCGAGCTCGCAGGCGCCGGCGCGGGCCTGCGCTTCATCGACGTGGGCGGCGGACTCGGGGTCGACTACGACGGCTCGCAGACCAACTGGGCGTCCTCCACCAACTACTCGGTGCAGGAGTACGCGAACGACATCGTCGCGGCCGTGCTCGACGCCTGCAATGAGCGCGGGCTGCCCCACCCCCACATCGTGTCCGAGTCGGGGCGCGCCCTGGTCGCGCACCACTCGGTGCTCGTGTTCAACATCCTCGACGTGAACGAGGTGCTGAGCGGACAGGCGATCCCGCCGCCCGTCGCCAAAGACGAGCACCCGGTGATCCAGAGCCTCGCCGAGACGTGGCGCGGCATCACCCGCAAGAACTTCCAGGAGGCGTATCACGACGCGCTCCAGCTCAAGGACGAGGCCACGAGCCTGTTCAACCTGGGCTACCTCGATCTCCAGCAGCGCGCCCGCGTCGAGCAGCTGTTCTGGGGATCGTGCGACTCGATCGTGAAGATCATTCGCGAGCTCGAGTACGTGCCCGATGATCTCGAGGGATTGCAGAAGGGTCTCGCGGATACGTACTTCGGGAACTTTTCGGTCTTTCAATCCGCGCCCGATCACTGGGCCGTGAAGCAGCTCTTCCCCGTCGTGCCGCTCCATCGGCTGAACGAGCGGCCGACCCGGCGCGGCGTGTTCGCCGACCTCACGTGCGACTCCGACGGAAAGATGGATCGCTTCATCGACCTGCGCGACGTGAAGACCTCGCTCGAGCTCCATCCCTGGAACGGCCAGCCCTACTACATGGGTGTATTCCTCGTCGGCGCCTACCAGGAGATCCTGGGCGACCTCCACAATCTCTTCGGCGACACGAACGCGATTCACGTGCGGGTCGAGAAGGACGGCTACTTCATCGATCACGTGGTCGAGGGCGACTCGGTCACCGAGGTGCTCGGCTACGTGCAGTACGACCGCGCCGACCTCGTCCGTCGCGTGCGCCGGGCGAGCGAGGATGCGCTCCGGCGGCGCGAGATCTCGTTCGAGGAGTCGGCCCTCCTGCTGCGCCGCTTCGAGGAAGGTCTCTCCGGCTACACGTACCTCGAGGAGGACACCACGAACCTCACACCCATGCCCTCGAGCAGCGGGGCTTCCGGATTCTCCGTGCCGCCGGCGGCGAACGGCTCGCCGTCGCCGCCTGAATCGCCGGCACACCGGGACCCCTCCGGCACCGGCACCGCGCGGGCCCGTGGCCGCTGAGGAGATGGCTTCCGGCTCTTCCCCGGGCGCTGCGCACCTTTCTCCCGAGCTCGAACGCGAAGTTCAGGCTTTTCTGACCGGCCGCGCGGCCGTTCCCGTGCCCGAGTCCGCACTCGCGCTCGCGGATCGCCTGTTCCAGGCCGGAGCGTGGGACGCGCTCCACGCGGTCGCGAGCGTGGCGATCGATCGCTCCGCCGACGCGGACGCCGAGACCGAGATCTCGCCCCGCTGGCCCCGTTTTCTCCTGCGTGCCGCGGACGAGCGCGGAAACTCCGACGACCTTTCGCGCGCGCTCGCGACGGCGCACCAGCTCCTGCCGCGCGACGCCTCGATCGCGCTCCGCCATGCCGCGCAGCTCGAAGTCGAGGGCGATCGGGCCGAGGCCCTCGCGGTCGTGGGACAGGCGCTCGATGCCCTCGCCAAATCGAGCGATCACAAAGCCCTGGACGAGATCCTCGTCAAGTTGCTCGAGGCCGGCGACCCGGACCGGCTCGCGGTTGCGCTGCCGACGCTGGGCGGGCTCCTCAGGAAGGGCGAGCTCGAGCGCATCCTGCCGTTTCTCGATCTCGCGCAGGAGACGATCGTCCACGAGCACGCCCGCGACGTTGCGTGGCGCGAGCTCACCCGCGCCGCCCGCGAATTGCCGCCCGCATGCGGCGAAGCGCTGCGCGGACATCTCGTCCGGCTCGCGCGCGCCCGCTTCGGCCCTGCGGCGCCGGTCCTGCTCGCCGCGTCGGGCCTCGAGCCCAAGGCCGGGCCACCGGCCGAGGCCGTCGCGCGTCTCGAGGATCTTGCGGTGCGGGCACCCGGCACCTATCACGAGCACAACTCCTGGGGGGTGGGCCGGGTCGTGGCCCTCGATCCTGACGCGGTGACGCTCGATTTCCCGAAACGCCCCGGACAGCGCATGTCGCTTACGGCCGCGAAGACGGCCCTCACGCCCCTCGGGCCCGATGACGTGCGCGTGCTCGCTTCCTGGCAGCCGGCCGAGCTCGAGCGGCTGCGCAAGGAGGATCCGGTCAGTCTCGTCGTGCGCGTGCTCGCGGCGCTCAAGCGCGAGGCGGCCGCCCCGGAGATCCGTAAGCTCCTCGTCGGTTGGGGTGCCGTGCCGCAGGCGTCGTGGACCTCGTTCTGGGCGTCGGCGAAGAAGAAGCTCGTCGACGATCCGCGGGTCGATGCGGCGCACGCGTTCGAGCAGCGTTACGGGCTCGCGAGTGAAGGCCAGGGCCTCACGCTGCCCGGCTTCCCGCGTCACGAGCCGCCCCGCCGGGCGATGGCGCTTCTCAAGCGCGTGCTCGGCCAGCATGCCGAGTCGCGCGCCGCGCTCGCGCGGTCGTGGAGCCCCGGCCTCGTGCGCTGGGCGGAGTCCGGTTCGGTCGAGCTCGCGGACCGCGTGGCGGCGCTCTGCTGGGCAGCTGAGCTCGACCCCGCGGACGAGGCCGTCGACGCGCGCGGAGTCGAGCTCCTGTCGCATGCCTTCGATCACGCGTTCGACATGGCGGAGCTTCCCGGACCGATGGAGCAGCGACGCGCGCTCGACTGGAGCCTGCGCGGACCGGCGTGGGAGAAGGCCGCCCGCTCCGTGCTCTCGTCGCGTCAGGCGGAGCTGCGCGAAGCGGCATTCCAGGCGATCGAGGAGCGCCACGGCGCGGACGCGCCGCGGCTCTGGACCACGCTCTGGCTCGACGCGGCGAACACGCCGGCGAGCACCCTGACCGCGATCGAGCACGCCGATCCCAGGCGCAGGCCCGTGCCGTCGCTCGCCGCGGCCGATCCGTGGGCGGCCGTGCGCGGACTCGTGAACCTGCTCGAGACCGTGGTCGAGGGGACGCCGCTCACCCGGTCCGTGGCACTCCTCGCGCCCGACGGGTGGCTCGCCCAGGCGTGCCGCGCGCATCCGGCGTCCGAGGATCTCGAAACGCTGCTCACGCGTCGCTGCCTCATGTGGAAGACGACCGAACGCAATCTCGAGCCGATCGTGTCGTTCGCGCGCGCGGCCGGACTCGACGCGCTCGTGGCACGGGTCGAGGAGG
>JBOHUC010000008.1:0-83242 GCA_050733935.1 Candidatus Eiseniibacteriota bacterium
GGCTCCACCGCCGCGGCTCGCGCACTCACCATGATCGCCGCGGCGATCAGATTGAGCGCGGCCGCAGCCCAGAGGCTCCCGCGCACGCCGATCGCAGGCAGGAGCCCGAATCCCGCGAGCGCACATCCGAGTGCCGCGCCGAGCGTGTTGAGCGCGTAGAGCCCCGCGATCGAAAAGCCGATCCGGTCGGCGGTCCGAACGAACTGCCGGGCGAAGAGCGGAAGCGTGGCCCCCATGAGAAGCGTGGGCGGAAGCAGGAGGATCGCGATCAACCCCGCGCGCGCACCCCACAGGAGTGGGGACCCGGCCGGCAGCGATCGGTAGAGCCCGCCGTAGAGACCCTCGACCATGTCGAACGCAAGCGGAGTGAGGACGACGAGAATCGCGAGCGCAACCTCGAGCAGCGCGCACACGAGGAGCGGCCGGCGCACCCGTTCCGAAAGCCGGCCCGACACCGCACCGCCGATCGCAAGCCCGAGAAAGAACACCATGAGCACGGTGCTCAAGGCGTGGGTGGTGGAGCCGAACACGAGCGAGGAGCGGCGGATCCAGGCAATCTCGTCGATCAGCCCCGCCGCCCCCGAGAGGACGAGCCCCAGAAGGATGTATCCGAGTGTCGGGCCGGAAGATGACGGAGGGTCTGCGTGAGGGGACCGCGGGCGGCTCATGGTCGTCTCCGGTGCGCTTGCGGCAGGTCGGACCGGGAGTATACTCCTTGGCATGTCGCCCCCCGATTTCCGGAGCCGAAGCATGCGCGCGGTGATGGCCGCCGTGCTCGCGCTTGCGATCGCCGTCCTGCCGGCTCCGATCGTCCACGCGCAGAACCTGCTCACGAACGGCAGTTTCGAGCTCGGGCCCGATCCCGGGATGGCGATGCCCGTTCCCATGGGCTCGACCGCGATTCCGGGGTGGGTCGTGATGGTGGACGCGCTCGACTACGTCGGCGGGCAATGGAACGCCGTGCACGGAACACGCAGCATCGCGCTCAACGGCACGAATCCCGCCGGTATCCAGCAGACGTTCCCGACCGTTTCCGACGCGAACTACACGGTGCACTTCTTCATGGCGGGCGACGCGTTTTCGAATCCCATCCTCAAGCACATGCGCGTGTCCGCCGCGGGCCAGTCCCAGGACTACGAGTTCGACGCCGGACACTCGTGGCCGTGGGAGCTCGGATGGCTCGAGAAGACGTTCGCCTTCACGGCGTCGGGCACCTCGACCACGCTCCTGTTCACGAGCCTCGACGCGGGGGACACGGGGCCCACGCTCGACAGCGTGGTCGTGCTCGGTCCCACGCTGCTCGGCGATCCCGACCGGCCCGGGCCCGATTTCAACATGGCCCCGCCGGCTCCGAATCCGACGCGACGTTCCATGACCATCTCGTACGTCGTCCCGACGCGAACCTCCGTTCGGGTGAGCGTGTTCGACGCGCGCGGCCGCGAGGTCGCCGTGCTCGCGAATTCCGTGCACGAGCCGGGGCCGTACTTCCGCACGTGGGACGCGGCCGCGGAGCGGGGAACGGTGGCCCCGGGCCTGTACCTGATCCGGCTCTCCGCGCCGGGAATCTCGCTCGTTCGCAAGGCCGCCGTGATTCCGTAAGCGCCCGGACGTCGGGCCACCATCGATCCGCCCCCAGACCGTGCTGGCTTCCCGATTTCGAAAGGTCCCACCGATGCGCTGTCGCACCTCGTCGATCCGGATCGCGCTCGCGTTCACGCTGCTCACGCTCCTTCGAATCGCGGTTCCCGCGCCTTCGGCCGAGGCGGCGTGCGGGGCGGAGATGTGCACGCTCGACCTCAGGGGCCCCGAGGCGAGCCTGGGCCGCTACTCGATCGACTTTGCGTATCAGCACATCAACCAGGACGACGTGCGCGTCGGAACCGAGCCCGGCTTCGTCGGCGAGATTCCCGCCCATCACAACGAGATCCAGACCGAGACGGACGGCTGGTCAGTGACCGGTCGGGCATTCGTCTCGCCTCTTCTTTCGCTGAGCGCGACGCTGCCGTACATGAACCGGATGCACCGCCACGAGCACGAGCACGCGCCGGGCGTCTATGAGGAGGTGCGGTGGGACTACTCGGGCTTCGGGGACCTCATGCTCCTGAGCTACTGGTCCCCGCGTGCGTTCGTGAAGGACCCGTACGCGCTCGCGCTCCAGGCGGGCGTCAAGCTCCCGACCGGACGAAAGAACGTGCCCGAGGTGGACGGCGAGCAGCCCGAGCCCATGGCGCGCCCGAGCACGGGGTCGTTCGACGTGATGGCCGGCGTCCAGGTCCGGCGCACCTTCAACACGCGCACGTTCTCGGGCGAGACCGTGCCCGTTCCGTTCGCGATCGGGGTCACCGGTCGCCTGAACGGACATGGCACGCAGGACTACCAGGCCGGGCACGAGTTCCTCACGAATCTCTCGGGCGGCTGGGCTTTGACGCCTGCAGTCACGTTTCTGGGGCAGGTCAACTTGCGTATCCGCGGGGAGGACGATCCGGGCACGACGGGAGACGAGCCCGGCAACACGGGGGGAACGGCGATTTACGGGACGCCGGGACTCCGGGTCGCGTTCGGGCGCGCGGCCGCGTACGGCTACTACCAGATGCGCTTGTACGAGGACGTGAACGGAATCCAGATCACGTCGCCGGCCCATCTCATGGTGGGAATGAACTACCTGTTCTGATCGGGGCGGCCTCCGGCGCCTAGTGCCCGAAGTCGATCTGCGCGGGCTCCTTCTTCGACACTTCCACTTTCCGCGTTCGATTTCCAATCAGGGGATGCCAAGCGCGCACGAGATACGTGCCGGGCGGCACGTCATCGAGCACGAACCGGCCATCGGGATCCGGGCGCGTGTGCCAGCGGTCGGGGGCCACGACGACGAACGCGAGCTCCTTCTCGTGCAGCTCGCAGAAGATGTGGTAGATCCCGGTCTCCTCGAACTTCATCTCACGCGTCTGCCCGGGCGCGTATCGGCCGAGGTCGAACGGGCGCGGCGTCGAGACGCAGAACGCGTTGTGGAAGATGTGGTCGTGGTTCTCGAATTCGACGATCGTGCCCGGCTCGATCACGAGCACGCGCGGCACGAACCGCCCGCCCGCCTGAACGATGCTCGCACGCGCTTCTCCGCGCGACCCGCGCGACCCATCCTGCGGCCAGGCCATGACGACCGCATCCATCGTGTCGCGTGCGCCGCCCCTGCCTGGGGTCTCCGCGCTCGCTTTCGCGAGACCGCGCTCCGAGGGAATCCGGAGCCGTCCTTCGATCGAGCTCGTGCTCGCGCATCCGGCGACGAACGCAAGCGCGAGCGCAATCCCCGAAAGCTCGAGGACTCGTCGCGCCAACGCGCCGCTCTTCGATGGCGAGTGGAAGGTTCCCCTGCCGTCTCTCCGCATCCTTCATCCCCCCGCTCGGGATATCGGCAGGGGGGGCGGGAGATTGAGCCTGGGCTACGGGTCAGGTCAGGTTGTGGAACACCTTCTGGACATCCTCGTCCTGCTCGAGGAGATCCACGAGCTTGAGCGCCTCGGTCGCCCTGTCCTCGGCGAGCTGGACGGGGGTCTGCGGGATGTATTCGGACTCTGCGGAGAGGGGCGTGATCCCGCGATCCTCGAGCGCCTTCTGGAGGCGACCGAAGTCGGCGAAGGTGCACCGGATGACGAGCTGCGCCTCGCCCTTCTCGCCGGTGCTCTCCCCCATCTCCTCGAGGCCGTGATCGATGAGGTCGAGCTCGAGCGCTTCCGCATCGACGCCGTCGGGGTTCAGGCGGAACACGCCCATCCGCTTGAACATGAATCCGACGCTTCCGCTCGCGCCCATGTTGCCGCCGCCCTTGTTGAACGCGTTGCGGACGTTCGCGACCGTGCGTGTGGGGTTGTCGGTCGCGGCTTCGACCAGGACGGCCACTCCGTGCGGACCGTAGCCTTCGTAGATGATCTCCGCGTAGTCGGCGACATCCTGCCCCGAGGCGCGCTTGATCGCGGCCTCGACCTTGTCCTTCGGCATGTTCACGGCGCGCGCGTTCTGGATGATGCGGCGGAGCGAGGGATTGTTGTCGGGATTCGGCCCGGCCGCCTTGACGGCGATCGTGATTTCCTTCCCGATGCGCGCGAAGGCCTTCGACATCTTGTCCCAGCGGGCGAACATCGTGGCCTTGCGCGTTTCGAAGATGCGACCCATGCCCCTCCTTTCGGCTCGTGAGACGAGCCGTGATCCCGGACCTAGTCCACTTCGTCTTCGGTTTCTTCCAGTGCCACGCGGAGGTCGTCGATCACGCGATTCCAGCTCGAGTCAGGATCGTAGGCCGTGAGCGCCGACGCGACGGATTCGGTGGACGGGCCGAGGTCGCGCTCGTAGACCTCGCCCAGCTGATTGACGATGAACGTCTTGATTCCGGTGACGCCGTATTGCGCCGGATACGCGACGAGGGCGAAGCCTCCGAGCACGTCGTTGCCGACCCTGTAGTCGCGCGCGCCGCCGCGGGCGTGCGAGCCCTGGGCAGTGAGCACGCGGAACCAGTAGCCGGCGAGCGGCTCGGGCTTCCCGCCGGGGACCACCTCGCCGCGCGCGGCCAGCGCTCCGAACGGACCGATGAGGCTCTCCTCCTCGCCGTCGTCCGTGCTCCAGTAGAGGCCGTCGCGCTTTCCCGCTGTGGAGACGATCTTCGGCGAGTACTCGAGGATCCCATCGTCGTCGTAGTCGTCCGAGGAGTATTCGAGCTGCGCATCGACGTACCCCACGCAGGCGGCCATCGCGAACAGCTCGTTCCGTCCAATGCGGCGTGCGTGAAGCTCTTCGAGACCGGCCTTTCCGTCGAACCGCCACTTGGTCCCGTGCGGAACGAGCGGCGCGGGGAACGGCCATTCGGCTTCGCCCAGGTACCAGATCTTGTGTCCGGGAACGGTCGGATCGGGCTCGATCGTCGACTGCCGCTTCGCGGCCCGCACCGCCGCGGCCCGCACGGCGCCTTCGTCGGCCCTCTTCACGTCTTCGACGAACGCGGCGCGCAGATCCTTCCCGACGATCGACTCGACCGCTTTCCGATCACCCTTCTCGATCGCCTGGACGAGTGCGATGACCGCCGCTTCGGGAGTGTCGAACGACTTCTCGGCCGAAGTGACAGCCGGAAGGATCGCGCCGAGCGCGATCGCACCCGCGGCCAAAACCCGGGCCCGGATCATCGCCGACCTCCTGCCCGGTGGGCGCCGCCGCCTGTCTGTGCACTGGTCGCGCCGCTCGCGCGGCCGCGGTTTGCGGCCGACTGTTCCTTCCGGCCGTTCTGCGAGCCGCTGAAGCCCGTCGAGGTCGAGGCCGAGCTCGCAGGCTTCGAGTAGCCGCGCGCGGCCGATCCGGCGTCGGTCTTCTGCCGGGTGGCTCCCGAGGTTTGGGCCGTGTTCGTGGCCGGCGCACGATTGGCGGTCGTGCCGGCGGTCGTGCCAGCGGTCGCGCGATCGCCGGTCCCCGTGCTGCCGACGTTGTTCCGGTTGACGTTCGTGTTGTTGACGTTGTTCCGGTTGATGTTCGTGTTGTTCACGTTGATGTTGTTCACGTTCACGTTGACGTTGCGATTGACGTAGACCGGCGGCGGATACGGCGGATGGTAGTAGCCCCGGTTGTACCAGGTCCGGCCCCACGCACCGTTGTGGATGACCACCGTGCTCGAGCCCCAGTAGAAGCCGCAGCCGCCGTACCAGTTGTCGTCGCACATCTCGGCAACCGCGACTCCGGCCACGAATCCCATGAGGAGTGCCGCTCCGGTGCCGCTCCCGCCGGACGAGGACGAGGACGAGGTGCTCGGGGCCGGCGCGGGCTCGTAAATGACGGCCGGATCGTACGTCGGAACGTAGATGACCTGCGGGTCCGTCGGCTGAATCTCGATCGCCCCGTCCTTGGTCTCGACCTTGAGCTTGTCGTTGCTGTTCAGGTTGCCGGCGTCCTTGGCCTTCTTGCGCATGCGCTGGACCGAGTCCATGACGTCGCCGCGCTGGGCCAGGACCGCGTTCCCGAGTTGCTGGAGATTCGTGCTGCTGCGCGACAGTGTCTCGAGCACGGTCGGAAACGGCACGAGCGCCTGCACGCTCGGGTCCCAGGGGAATTTCGCTTCGGACATCGCGGTCGCGAGCGCCTCGCCGTGCTGGTCCTTGTGCGCCTGCGCCCAGGTGTTCGCTTCCATCACCTCGTCGGGAAACGTGGCCGCGCTCATGACCTGGGCGAGGATGGGATCAGGATAGAGCGCGATCGGTGCGGTCAGGTTGTCGAGCTGCGATGCGGAGAGCTTCGGCGGAGCGTCCTCGGCCAGGGACGGAGGGATCGCGATGCCGCACGCAGCGAGAACGGCAAGGACGACCAGGCCCGCCCGCAGCCATCGGGGCCGAACGGCCGGGAACGCTGCGCGGGAAGTCGCGGGGTGACGCATGCGAGCCTCCATTGCTTTCATGCGGAGGGAGCGATTGGGATGGTGAACGGCGGAATCATAGCGGAAACCTCGCAGGGCCGCCATGCGTAGGAACCACACCCTCGAACCCCGGAGGACCTGTGACGTTCCGAATCCATCGAAGATCGTGGTGGTGCACTGTGTCCCGGCGCGCGGTGTCCCTGTGCGCGGCGTCGCTGTGCGTCCTGGCCATCGCGAGCGCCCCTGCCCCCGCCGGGTCCGCCACCTTCCAGGGCGACGCGCGGTTCCTGCGGGCGGCGATCGACTCGATCCATCCGTCGCCCTATCGCGTTCATTCGCGAGCGGAGTGGGATTCTGCGGCCGGCGCGCTCGAGCGGCGTTTGCCCGGGCTCGCGGCGCCGGATGCCGTTTGCGAACTTTCGCGATTCGTCGCACTCGCCGCCGACGGTCACACGCGGCTCCAGCAGGTTCGCCTGCGCGCGCACACGCGCCCGGAGCTCGAGCCCCCGCCGGGACTCGGGTTCGAGCGGGAATTCCCGATCCAGTGTCACGCGTTCGCGGACGGTCTCTACATTCTCGATTCGGATACGGCGCGCGCGAGTCTTCGCGGAGCGCGCATCGTGGCGGTCGAGGGGAAGCCGGTCGTGGACGTCGTGCGGGCGCTCGAGCCCTTCATTCCGTCCGACAATTCCATGTGGCGGCTTCATCTCCTGCCTCAGTTCCTGCGCTCGCCGGAGTACCTGCACGCGGCCGGCGTTTCGGCCGACATCGCCTCCCCGCTCGCGCTCACGATCGAGCGCGCTCCCGGCCGCAAAGAGGAAGTGCGCGTTCCGGCCGTCGCCCGCGGCGGGGTCGCGAGCGGTTCGCGCCTGCCGGGAGAGGACACGGCCCGGCCGGTTCCGCTCTATCGAAGCCTCGAGGACAACTATTCGATCGCGGACCTGGGCGGATCGCCCCGCATCCTCTACGTCCGCCTGCGGCAGATTCAGAATGCGGAGAAGGGGCCGACGCTCGCGCAATTCGCGGAGCGCCTCCTTGCCTACGTGGACTCGGCCGCCGTGGACCGGCTCGTGCTCGACGTGCGAGGGAACGGTGGCGGGGACAACTATCTCAATCAACCGCTCGTCCACGGACTCATCGCGAGTCGCCGCGTGAATCAGCCCGGGCACCTGTTCGTGATCACGGACCGCGGAACGTTCTCGGCCGCCGTCTCCCTCGTCGCCGACCTCGAGAGGAACACGCACGCGCTCTTCGTCGGCGAGCCGACCGGTGCGGGCCCGAACAGCTACGGGGACAGCAAGCGCGACACGCTTCCCGCGAGCGGTCTCGTGGTGCGGATCTCGGCGCTCTACTGGCAGCACTCGGATCCGCGCGATGCCCGTCCGTGGATCGCACCGGATCTTCCTGCGCCGGTTTCGTACGCCGACTATCTCGCGCGAAAGGACCCGGCGCTCGAAATGATCCTCGCGTACCGCGTGGGGGATCAGCCGCCGGTGCGCCCGCCGAATACGAACTGGGCGCGGCCGAGTCAGGAGAGTTTTCTGACGCCCTCGATCCGCTGGTAGCCGACCACGTCAGATGAGGTTCTGAATCCATCGCTGGACGCGGGCCATGAGGCCGGGGGACTCGGGGAAATAGGCCTCGAGTTCCGCGGCATTGCGCGGCCACGTGGCCGTCGCAACGAGGCAGGCGAAGTCGATGGCCGTCGTGAGCGCGGCGCCTCCCGAGATGGCGACCAGGACCTCTCCGTCCAACATCATGCTGCGGCGATCCTGGTTGTGGGATCCAATCGTGGCGAAATACAGGATCCGCTCCTGCGCCCCTTTCTCGATCCCGCGCAGGGAATCGGCGTGCAGAGCGACGATGTTCTGCGCCGTCGGGCCCTCCGCCCCCGAGGGAATCATAAGAGCGTCGGTGATGCTCTCGATGTCCTGCTGAGGATCGGAAGTCTGACGTCGGCGAATGACCAGGTAGCGGGAGAGAATCGGGCCCCATTCGGGGCGCGACAGGATTCCGAGCCCCTCGCGGCTGGCGAAAAACTGCGCCTTGAGGTGGATTTGCGGATGGTTCGGCCCATCGCTGGTCCACGGGTGCGCCGGCCCGGCATAGCTCGTCGTGAGCGTGTCGTGCTCCGCCTCGAGCGCGCGCAAGACATCCGGATGGAAGCGAAGAGCGGGAAACGCAACGGACCGGTTCCGACAAACCTCGAGCAGTGAGCCGAGCATGGCGCGCATGTCGTTCACATCGCTCTTTCGCGTGTAGAGCCCGACACGCAGCTCGCCGCCCGACGCGAGCAGATCCGGGTGGATGCGTCGGGATGCTTCGAGAAGTGAGGCGAGCGTCTCGCGCATGAGGCCGAGCGTGGGAAGCGAGCTGCTCGGCGCGTGATCCGCCGCCGGCGCGATCACATAGACGCGGCAGCCCCGCAGCGCCGCCGCGAAGAACATCCCCGCCCAGAAATCGCTCGTCCACAGCGAGTCCGGGGCCACCAGCGTCCCGCCCGAAGGCATGAGGTTGTAGAGCACGGCCTTGAGGACCGTGGCCGGCTTCGGCCCCCACCCCGTCTCGTTCATCGCGATCAACGCCTGGGAGAGCCAGCCCCGCTCGTCGAGCTGCGCCCGGACGGAGTCCTCGTTGGCGGGATACGGCCGGCTGCGAAGGCAGCGCGGAATCTCCTCCTCGTCGAACCCCTGGCTCCGGAGCAACCGGCGCGCCGCGATCTTGAGCTTCACGAGCTCGGGACCCCGGAGGACGAGGCTCCGATCCTCCCAGTCGGGACCCTGGTAGTGCTCTCCAATCCCCTGCCCCGTGAAGACTCCGCATCCCGACGTGGGATCCTCCTCCGTCACATCACAGAACGCGATCTTCCGGTGGTCGCGCATCAGAATGTCGCCTGCGAAAGCGGGGTCCATGGGATAGGTGATGTGAATCTGCACCCGCACCCGCCTTTGCACGTATTCGGGGCCGCGACGCGCGAGCTCCGGGGACGATCGAATGGCTTCGCGAAGACGTTCGAGCGCGGTGGCGATCTCCTCGCGCAGAGCCGGATTCTTGAGCTCGGGCGTCTCGGCGGTCGACAGTCGCTCGAGGAGGGTGATCAGCCGTCGCGAGGCGTTGACCTGGTAGTAGTGCTCGTCGAGGAACACGACGAAAACCGGGAGATCCCGACGCTCGCCGCGGTCGAGCGCCCCGATCGCCGCGGTCATGGCGTCGATGTAGCCCCTCGCGACCTGCGTCCAGGCGACCCGGTCCTCCTCGCGGAGCGAGTTCAGGCCGCGAAAGTCGTGGATCCAGAGCACGTGGAATTCGCGCGTGTCACGGATCGTCTGTCGGAGCAGCGGGTGGAACTGATCGTTGAGCACGTAGTTCACCGAGTTGCCCGACGTGAACGGGCCGCCGACGAGCCGGCCGGTGATCGTTTCGATCTCCGCCTGCGAGTCCCGATCCTCCGCGCGGAGTCCGTAGTTGAGCGGCATCCAGGCCAGCGCGGTGTCCCCCCATCGCTTCGCGGCGGCACGCATCGAGCGGTCGATTCGCCCGACGATGCGACGAAAGGATTCCCGGGCTGCGAGCTGCCCGCTTTCGTCGAGCATCGCATCCGACGTCCGGACGATCTGGTCGAAGCGATCCTGGGCGATGCGGCCGAGCCCGCCGAGCCCTTCCGGGCGGCGCGCACGTCCGAATTGCCGGTTGAAAGGCACGACGATTTCCTGGTAGAGGACGAGGCGTGCCGCATCCGCGAGTGAACGCCCGGCTTCCGCATCGCCGCCTGCAGCGCGCACAAACACCACTTCGAGCATGGCGTGATAGGTGGAGTCTTCGGCGCTGAAACTGTGCCCCGGGAGACGGTGGTGGCCGACGACCGTATCGAGCTGGCGTTCGAATTCCTGCCGGCTCTTGGTCGAGGAGTAGCCGTTCGGAGTCAGGTTTGGCGTCAGCATTCGGTCGAGCCACTCGATCGAGTGTTCGACTCGCGCGAGCTCGTCGGTCGCGACCCGCGAGGCGTCGGCTGCGATCGTCGCCGGGAGCTGCCCCTCCGGGAGATCGAGGTGGCGGCGGAAGGGCCGGGTGGAGCGATAGCGCGTCCAGGGAGTGTGGAACACGAATCCGAGCTGGATTCGCGGCCGGGTCGGCGAGTAGTCGAGTCGAAGCCGCTCGCCGTGATGGAACATTCCCCCGCGGCGCAGGGAACCCTGCGCCGAGAGCACCAGATCGTAGCGGCCCTCGTCGAAGTCCCGCTCTACTCCCACTCGCACGTACGGCAGCTTGAGGTACGTGCCGAGCGCCGTGCCCACACCGTGATTGTCGACGTCGAGGGCCCCCTCGAGGTTCACGTCGAGGAGACCGAACTGGGGCATCGCGACGCGCCCCTCCGCGTTCAGGAAGAATCGCGCTTCGGTGCGGTCATTAAGATAGTCGTAGCCGACGAGGGGCCCGAGCCCCAGCCGCCTGCGCGCGGGCTGGCCGAGCGCGGGGCCGAGGTCGTCCATGCCACCCGCGGGCGGAGGCTCCTGGCAGGGAGCGGGGCGGGGATCGAGAACGCCGAGCGACGAAGCGAAGACGAGAATGAGGTGCGGCAGGACGGCCCGGCGCACGCAGGCTCCCCTCGTGGATTCCTCGCAGTCACGCCGAAGTGGCAGCGAGGGAGCCTAGCACAACACTCGAACGATTACACTTCGAAGCGCACGCCTTGCGACAGCGGCAGCTCCTTCCCGTAGTTGATCGTCACCGTCTGGCGGCGCATGTAGAGCTTCCAGCTGTCCGACCCCGCTTCGCGGCCGCCGCCCGTGTCCTTCTCGCCGCCGAACGCGCCGCCGATCTCGGCCCCCGACGTGCCGATGTTCACGTTCGCGATCCCGCAGTCGCTGCCGGCCGCGGACAGGAACTTCTCCGCCGCGACCACGTCGCGCGTGAAGATCGCCGAGGAAAGCCCCTGCGGCACGCCGTTGTTCGCCGCGATCGCCTCGTCCACGTCCTTGACCTCGATCACGTAGAGGATCGGCGCGAACGTCTCCTCATGGACGATCTTCATGTCGGCACGCGCGCGCACGAGCGTGGGCTCGACGTAGTGACCGGGCCGGCCGAGCTTCTTCCCGCCGTAGAGGATCTCGCCTCCTTCGGCCTTCACCTGCTCGAGCGCCTTCTGATAGTCCGTGACCGCCTGCTCGTCGACGAGCGGACCCATGAGCGTGTTGGAATCGAGCGGATCGCCGATCGTGACCGACGCGTAGATCCTCTTGAGCCGGTCCACGACCTCCTTCGCCACACCCTTCTGAACCAGGAGCCGCCGGTTGGTCGTGCAGCGCTGCCCGGCCGTTCCCACGGCGGCGAACGTCACCGCACGGACGGCAAGGTCGAGATCCGCGTCGTCGAGCACCGCGATCGCGTTGTTGCCGCCGAGCTCGAGGATCGTCCTTCCCATGCGGGGACCGACGATCTCCGCGATGCGCCGGCCCATCCGGGTCGAGCCCGTCGCGGAAATGAGGGGCAGCCGCGGGTCGGCCAGCATGCGCTCCCCGACCTCTGCGACCGAGCCCATGACGAGACCGAAAACGCCCGGGCACTCGTACTCCTCCATGAGCCGGTGGCAGATGTTCTGCACTGCGATCGCACACAGCGGCACCTTGTGCGACGGCTTCCACACGACCGGATCGCCGCACACGACGGCGAGCGCCGCATTCCACGCCCACACTGCGACCGGAAAGTTGAACGCCGTGATCACGCCGACCGGCCCGAGGGGATGCCATTGCTCGTACATGCGGTGCGAGGGACGCTCGCTGTGCATCGCGAGCCCGTAGAGCTGGCGCGAGAGACCGACCGCGAAGTCGCAGATGTCGATCATCTCCTGCACCTCGCCGAGCCCTTCGGAGAGGATCTTCCCGTTCTCGAGCGAGACGAGCCGGCCGAGGTCCTGCTTGTGCTCGCGCAACGCGTTTCCGAGGGCACGGATCACCTCGCCCCGCCGTGGCGCGGGGACGAGCCGCCAGGTCGCGAACGCGCGGCTCGCGGCCGTGACGACGGCCTCGTAGTCGGCGGCGGTCGCCTGCCGAACGCTTGCGATCGGCTCCCCGGTCGCGGGATTCGTGGAGACGATCTCGGCCCCGCGCGTCTCGATCCAGCGGCCGTGGGCGGCGCCGGAATTCACGGCGCGGATGCCGAGGCGGTCGAGAACCGCGGCGGCGGGAATCAGCGTGGACATGGAAACGACCTCCGGGAATCGCGTGACGTGATCGGCGTGGGCCGAGAATAGCAGAGATGCGCGAACACGGGGCGGCCGCGCTCGGCCGGATCAGCCGCCCGCGTTCTCCGCGAGCAGGAGATCGAGCTTCATGATCTGGAGGATGCTCTTGATGCGGGGCATGCAATTCTGCAGGTAGAATCGGGAACCGCGGGTCTTGCTCGCGGCGTGTGCTGAGATGATGACGGCGAGTGCAGAGGAATCCATGAACTCGACCCGCCGGAAATCGAGCACGACATCCCGGCCGCCCTGTTCGATCTCCTCCTGGAGGATGCGCTCGAGCTCGCGCGTCTCGTCCCCTCCGAGCAGATACGAAGGCGGTGTCAGAATGATCGCTTCGTCGGTGCGCGTGATCTCGAGACGTTGCTTCATGGGAGGCTCCCGGTCGGATCCGACGCGTTGCGCGACACGAGCGCGCGACCGGTTGCGGCAACCGGCCTCGCCCGTTCAACGCGCGTAGCCTACTCCACCGCGGGGACGCGTCCAAGCGCCGCGGGCGATTCGCCCGGGAATTGTCGAAGATTTCGACCGGGGAGGATTCGTGGAGTTCGATGTCGCGACCGGAAGCGCGTTTCTTGCACGAACTCCGGGCGTTCTGCGCTCGTGGCTCCTCGACCCAGATCGCGCGTGCTCGCGCGCGCCTACGGCGACGCGGTCGGGCCGTGGCGCGCCTACTTGCGGGTCGTCCGCCAGCCGTAGCGTTTCAGATCGACGCGCCCGCGCGCGTCGAATCGCACGCCTTCCTTCTCGAGTCGCAGTCGTTGCGTGAGGCCCGCATCCGGATCGAGCGCGAACAGGCTGATCCGTCCCTGTGCGTTGAGAACGCGGTGCCAGGGCAGACCGCTCGCCGCACGCAGCGCGTAGAGCGCGTACCCCTCAAAACGGGCCCGACCGGGAAGGCCCGCGAGGACCGCCACCTGCCCGTAGGTCGCGACACGCCCGCGCGGGATCCGGCGCACCACGTCGTAAATCCGCGGGTATCCTTTCGCCTCGATCTTCCCCTCCGCTCTCGGATTGCGGCGGTCGAGCCCTTCGCCACGGGCCCCCGGCCCGCCGGGCCCCTTGCCGCGCCCGCCCCGCTCGCGCACAATGCGTGCGTTTGTCGAACCAATGCCGAAGGGTCCTGGAGGAAACGTTCTTGCACCGGTCCGACGAGCCCCCAGCCGTCCTCAGACCGTCCGATGGCATCCGCGCGAACCTGGACGCGGAATCCATCCGGCGGGATTTCGCCGACAACCTGTTCTACAACCAGGGCGCGCTTCCGATCACGGCGACGCCCAACGATTACTACAAGGCGCTCGCGTACACGGTTCGCGAACGACTCTTGCGACGGTGGATCTCGACCATCGAATCCCTCTATCAGAAGGACGTCAAGGTCGTCGCGTACCTGTCCGCTGAATTCCTGATCGGCCCGCAGCTCGGATCGAACATCCTCCACCTCGACATCTGGGACCAGGTGCGCGCCGCGGTCGACGCGTCCGGCCTCGATCTCAACGAGCTGCTCGCGGAGGAGCAGGAGCCCGGCCTCGGGAACGGCGGCCTCGGCCGGCTCGCGGCCTGCTACCTCGATTCGCTCGCCACGCTCGAGATCCCCGCGGTCGGATACGGCATCCGCTACGAGTACGGCATCTTCGAGCAGCAGATCCACGACGGCTGGCAGGCCGAAGTGACGGACAAGTGGCTCGAGCTCGGCAATCCGTGGGAGATCCAGCGCCCGGACACTTCGTATCAGGTGGGCTTCGGAGGGCGCACCGAGCGGTGGACCGACGGCGAAGGGCGCCCGCGCATGCGCTGGATCCCCGACCGCATGGTGCGCGGCATCGCGCACGACATGCCGATCCTCGGCTACCGCGTGAACACCTGCAACCTGCTCCGCCTGTGGAAGGCGGAGGCGCACGAGCTGTTCGACCTGCAGGCCTTCAACGTGGGCGATTACTACGGCGCCGTGGACGCCAAGGTCGCCTCCGAGAACATCACGAAGGTGCTGTATCCGCCGGACGGGTCGATCCAGGGAAAGCAGCTCCGCCTCGAGCAGGAGTACTTCTTCGTGTCGGCGTCCCTCCAGGACATGATCGCCGTGCACCTCATGCAGGGGCGGTCCCTCGACACGTTCCACCGCCACTTCGCCGTTCAGCTCAACGACACGCACCCGGCGATCGGCGTCGCCGAGCTCCAGCGCCTGCTCGTCGACGTGCACGGCCTCGAGTGGCCCGCGGCGTGGAAGGTCGTCCAGCAGACGTTTGCGTACACGAATCACACGCTGCTGCCGGAGGCGCTCGAGACCTGGTCCCTCCCGCTCTTCGGGAACCTCCTTCCGCGTCATCTCGAAATCCTTTTCGACATCAATAAACCGTTCCTCGAGGAAGTCCGTACGCGCTTTCCGAATGATCCGGATCGCCTCGCGCGCATGTCGCTGATCGACGAGTCGGGGGAGCGTTCCGTGCGTATGGCGCACCTCGCGTGCGTCGGAAGCCACGCCGTGAACGGCGTGGCCCGGCTCCACACGGAGCTCTTGAAGACTCAGGTCCTGCGCGACTTCGCGGAACTGTGGCCGGACCGGTTCCTGAATCGGACGAACGGCGTCTCGCCGCGGCGCTTCCTGCTGCTCAGCAACCCGGACCTCTCTCGCCTGATCGCAAGCCGGATCGGGGCGGCCTGGATTCGCGACCTCGACCGGCTCCGCGAGCTCGAGCCTCACGCGGAGGATCCGGAGTTCCGCGAGGAGTGGCGGAAGGTGAAGCGGGCCTCGAAGGAGCGGCTCGTCCGGATCCTGTTCGAGCGCACGGGGGTGGTCACGCGGCCGGATGCGATGCTCGACGTCCAGGTGAAGCGCATGCACGAGTACAAGCGCCAGCACCTGAACGTCCTGCACGCGATCACGCTCTACAATCGTCTCCGGCGGGATCCGGACGACCGCGCGGTTCCGCGCACGATCCTGATCGCCGGAAAGGCCGCGCCCGGATACGCGATGGCGAGGCTCATCATCAAGCTCGTGCACGGTGTCGCGGAGGTGATCCATCGCGACGCGACGATCGGCGACCGGCTTAAACTCGTGTTCTTCCCGAACTTCAACGTCAAGAACGCGCAGGCGATCTATCCCGCAGCCGAGCTATCGGAGCAGATCTCGCTCGCCGGCAAGGAGGCCTCCGGCACCGGGAACATGAAGCTCGCCCTGAACGGTGCGCTCACGATCGGGACGCTCGACGGGGCGAACATCGAGATTCGCGACGCGGTCGGCCACGAGAACTTCTTCCTGTTCGGGCTCGACGCGCGCCAGGTCGCGGACCTCAAGCAGAAGGGCACGCCCCCCGAGGAGTTCGCAGCCCGCGATCCCGAGCTCCGCGAGGCGCTCGACATGATCGGTGCGGGCGCCTTCTCGCAGGGCGACAAGGAGCTGTTTCGGCCGCTCCTCGATTCGCTGCTCCACCGGGACGAGTTCCTGGTGCTCGCGGACTATCGTTCCTACGTAGACTGCCAGGCGAAGGTCGAGGAGCTGTGGCGGGACCCCGAAGAGTGGACGCGGAAGGCAATCCTGAACGTCGCGCGGATGGGTTACTTCTCGTCCGATCGCGCCGTCCGCGAGTACTGCGAGGACATCTGGCAGGCGCGACCGGTGCCGATCGAGATCGGCCTCGAAGCGGCGACCGACGTACGCGCGGTGCGGGCGCGCTAGGTGTGGATTCTCACTAGGTTGTTTCCAGGTCCGGGGAGATGGCCACCTGGGGCCCTTTCCCCCCTCCTGCGCAGATGCCGATCGATGTATCATGAATGCCGCTTCGATCCCCATTGGCCCCTGCCGAGAACGGGGCAGACATTCGTCATCGTCCGTCGAATCGGCTCGAAGCCGACCCCCTCTGGTGGCGCAGGACGCGCCCCGTTTGGGAATCACGATGAAATGGTTCACCGTTGGCTGGAGGTGCAAGCCATGACCAATCTCCCTTCCTCGACGCGCGCTCGCCGCGCCTGCCGCACAAGCCCGTGGCGCGCGCTATCCGGAGCCCTTGCGCTGTTCTGTCTCGGCCTCGCGCTCGCCTCGCCTGCACTCGCTCGAGTGCCGGCGAACCTCGGCCAGGATCCCGCTCCCGGGACGATTTCATCCGGCGGATTCGGTGGCGCTCCGCCCATCGTAGACGGCAACATCGGGGACCTCATAGACTACGCGGCCGCAACTGGCCAGTCGTGTCTAGACACCGAGAGTCTGACCCCGGATGTTCGACCGAGGCCGGGCGATCTCTGCAAGACGAACGCCCTCCTTATTCCCTGCACCGCTCCGCAGGTGGCCTGTCTGGTCGGTGGCGGGACGTACTTCCAGAACGGATTCGACTTGACCCGTGTGGTCGTCGCCTACGACCGGGCGAACCAGACGCTCTACGTGGGCATTCGGGTGGCCGGGATCGTCGGCGACTCGGACGGTGACGGCACGCCGAATGCCGGCATTGGATGCACTCCGCCGCTCAATCCGGGCGAGCAGCGCATTCAGGACCCGGCCGCGGTCGGCTTCCAGGAGAGCTACGCATGGGGCCTCGACATCGACTGCAATGGCAAGAGTGACATCCTGATCCGCACGAACTTGGACGGAGGGAACAACCTGGTTCTCGACGTCCTCGGAGCGGCGTCCGGACCGAAGACGGTGGCGTTCAACGGCGCCGATATCGAGGGCAGGATCGAGAACCTCGCCCTGCCTTTCGTCTTCGGAATGTCCGCGTTCTCCGGCTCCACGACGGACGGCCTCTCGGAGGATGCCACGCCGAGCGTGCGCTGCGGCCCACCGGACATCGATCTCGATATCACGAAAAGCGCGAACCCGGCGACAGTTTGCCCGGGTCAAACGACGATCTTCACGATCGCGGTGCAGAACACGGGCGAGGCACCGCTCACGACGACGCTGACCGACCAACTGCCGGCAGGGCTCACGTTCGACAACAATGTGAGCGGGGACTTCACATTCCAGAGTCATGTCGGAGGGCTCATCACGTTCACTCCGCTCGTGATTCCTCCGGGCGCGACCCGCACGGCGAGCTTCCGCGCCCTCGCGAGCGAATCGTGCTTTGGCGTGGTGCGGAACACGGCGACCGCGGTGGGCACATTCACGGAGGCCTGCCTCGAGGCCGGCGGGAAGGGTCCCTTGTCGGTGATGCGCACGGCACTCTTCGACGTGACCTGCCGGGACCTCCCGTGCGTCGAGCTGACGGTCATTCCGCTCGCGCCGCAGTGCGAAGGCACGCCGGTCACGATCACGGGCTCGGTCCGGAACTGCTCGGAGGATCCTGAGACGATCGTCGTCGCGGTACAGGGCGGCGTTTCACAAGATCTGGGCACCGTGCCGGCCGGCGGCGTCTCGAACTTCTCCATCCCTGCGGGCAATCTGACCTGCGTGTCCGGGCCGCGCACGTACACGGTCACGGCGACGGCGACCGGGGCGTGCGATCCGGCCGCCACCGATTCGGAGACGGTCACCGTCGAGTGCAGGGCCGCGCCCTGCGCGCAGGTCACCGCGGTGGGTCCGACCTCGGCCTGCCCGGGAGAGGAGATCACGATCAGCGGCACCGCGACGAACTGCTCCACCGAGTCGGCCGACATTTCCGTCCAGCTTCCCGGCCAGTCGGCGCAGTCGTTTAACGACGTAGCGGCCGGGGCCACCGTGGGATTCGCGTTCACCTTCCCGATGCCCGAATGCACGGTCGGCCAGGCGGTGGTGTTCACGGTTACCGCGACCGCAAGCAATGACTGTGGCTCCGACTCGGCTGAGGCCTCGGTATCCGTGCTCTGCAATGAGTGCCAACGCTGCCTCGGGGTTCTCATCCTCGACGAGGAAACAATCGACAACGACATTCATTCGATCGAGGACGCGGCCGACGATTGCAGTCTTCAGCCGGACCGTCTGATCAACGACGACCGGCCGCGCGAGGTCGGCAATCTGCCGTTCCGCTGGAACACCCTGTGCCCGGGCGGGATCGTGACGCTTCCGAGCGGGCAGCTCTTCGACGAGGGCGTCTTCGCCCTGCCTCCGGATACACCATGGAGCCTCGAAGACTTTGTCGCGGGAACGGTGCCACAGAGCCAGCTCGACAAGATTCGTGACGTGAACCCACTCCAGACTCCGGAGCTGCAGCTGCTCGAGGGGCACTCGTTCGTCGCGGTCGTATACGACAGTGACATCAGCATGAATTACGGGCCGACGAACGGAAACCTGCAGGGCGCTCGGCTCGGGCTGTTCTTCTTCACGGTTCTCGACGTCATTCCACCCGGCACGCTGCCCGAGTCCGGGAGCGACACCAGCCAGTGGGACCTCGTGATTCGCGTAGATCCGGTGCCGGAGGACTTCTGCGTCGAACTGCCCGATCTCGACGGCTCGTCGCCTGCCGTGACGGCAAAGGTCGTCGACGAGCTGGTCACCGGGGTGGAGTCCGTCGTCCCCGAGGCCGCAGCGTCGGGAATCCAGTTCCACCGGCCGTACCCGAATCCGTTCGCGGGCTCGATGAGCTACAGCTACCGGATCGCGGACCAAGAGCAGGCTGTGGACCTGGGCATCTATTCGATCAGCGGCCGACTGGTGAAGCGGCTGGACGCGGGCACGCGATCCCCCGGCGAGTACACCGTGCGCTGGGACGGTACGGCCGACGGCGGAGGTCGTGTGGCGGCCGGAGTCTATTTCCTGCGGGCGCAGGTCGGACACGAGCTCAAGGTGAGCCGGGTGGTCTTCGTGACCCGCTAGTTTGAGGATTCTCAGCATGTTGTTCGCTGAACCGGAGGGCTGCCATGCCAGTCGAGCCCTCTGGTTCGGTGGAACACGGTCGAGGGATGGACGGTGTCGGAGGCAGCCGAGGCGGTACACAAGCTCGAGGACCCGAGCGGGCGCGCCCGGCGGACCTAGCCGTTGCGCGCAGCCGCGGCGCCGGGCCCGAGGAAGTAGAGCAGCGTCGGGATCGCGTTGAACGCGTAGTGCGCGAGCACCGGAACCGTGAGGGAACCGGTTCGCGCGTACAGGAAGCACATCCACACGCCGAGCGCGAATCCGAGGACGAGCCACATGCCCACGACCGGCCACGGGTACTCGGGCCCGAGGAGCGCGAACTGGGTCGCGTGGCGGACGGCGAACAGAGCGGAGGAGACGACCGCGCCGAACGCGAAGCCGCGGGAGCGCGCGAGCCGTTCGTGCAGGTAGCCGCGGTAGAAGACTTCCTCACCGAGCCCCGCCCACAGGAAGATGAATCCCAGATAGAGCCCGAGCAGCGGAGCGGGAGCGGTATGCCAGCGCGCGCCGACGATCTCGAACATGCGCTGGAACGCCGCCCCGAACTCGAACATCGGCCCGGTCTGCGCCGCCGCCGGAACGCCTCCGGCCGAGAGGAGCGCCGGATAGAGGACGCCCGCCCACACGGCGCCGAGCGCCTGGAGTCCGATCGCGGTGCCGAGGACGAGGAGCCAGCCGCGCCACCCGACGCGCGAGATGGGAGCGAACTTGAGCCCGCCGAACACGAACGGAAGCGCCGTCGTGAGCCCGGCGTAGACGACGTAGTACGGCGCCCACGGTGCGAGCGCCTTCTCGGCCCACGCGAGCGCGGTGAGCGCGAGCGTGAGCACGAGGGCCTGGCGGGCCGGCGTCATCGCGCGCCCACGAAGTAGCCGCTCCACGCCGCGAGCAGGACGAGCACCATGCCGGGAATCGTCACGAGCGCGAACGCACGGCTCCCCGTCGTGAGCGCGACCAGGATCTTGCTCGCCGTGTTCGTCGAGAGCCCAGCGAGGATCGGAACGACCGCTTCTCCGGATGAGATCCGCCCACTCACCACGAGCGACGCGGCCGAGATCGCACCCGCGTGGGCATCCGCAAGGCCCGCGAGTCCGGTCGCGGTCACGAGGCCGGCCCTCCCGAGCCGCTCGGTCGCGATCGCCGAGACGAACAGCACGATCGAGACCACCGCCGGAAAGAGGAGTGCCGTGCGCAGGTCGAACGCCCTCCCCGACCGCTCCGCTTCGCCGGCGGTCTTCGAAGGGCGGCTTCCGCGGGCGGCCCTCCAGGCCACGACCGCGCCGTAGGCGACCGCGGTCAAGCCCGCGAACACGAGCGGCCAGGTCATCGCTTCGAGAACGGAGAGCCGGACCGCGAGCAGGACGATCGCCAGTTGAACGACGGTCGCGACCGTCGAGAGCACGGCTCCCGCGGCCGCGGCTCCGCACAGAGCGGGCTCGTTCCGCGCGCGCCCGCCCAGGGTCGCGATCGTCGCCGTGCTCGAGACGAAGCCCGAGGCAAAGCCGGCGATCGGAAGTCCGTGGCGCGGCCCGAGGACGCGCACGGCGACGTAGCCCGCACCGCTGATCGCCATGACGAGCACGACCAGGCGCCACAGCACGTGCGGGTTGAGCACGCCGAACGGACCGACGGGATGGTTCGGCACGAGCGGAAGGATGACGAGCGCCGCCGCCGCGAAGACGAGCGCATCGTGCACTTCGCGCTCGCTCAGGATGTTCGAAGAGAATCTGTGGAGCCAGGTGCGCGAGGCCAGGAGAACGGCCACGGTCACGGCCAGACCCGACGCGAGTGCGGGGCGTTCGATCGCGAGCCCGCCGAGCAGGAACGTGACGAGGAGAGCGACCTCGGTCGTCAATCCGGGATCCGAGGAGCGCGCACGTGCATAGGACAGGATCGTGAGGCCCGCGAGGAAGAGCCCCGACACGAGAAATGCGCCGGGGATGGCAGGAGCAGGCTAACGCCGCCGAGCAGCGCGGCGAGCGTGAACGTGCGAATTCCGGCCGGAGCCCGCGACGGACCTTCGCCCTTGCGGCGTTCGCGCTCGACCCCGATCAGCAGGCCGATCCCGAGCGAGACCGCGAGCCGGAGGACGGCCGGATCGAGCGCGCTTAGCACCGACGGCTCACGTTAGCGGTTCCTCCCTCCTGCCTCAGCCGGTCCAGCCCATCCGCGTACGCAGACTCTCGATGTGCGCGACGTGGTGACAGCCGTGCCAGGCATAGAGTGCGACAAGTCGCTCGAGCGGAAGGAGCTCCCCGGGAAGATCCGGGTGCCGGAACGTGGTCGCGAAATCGTCGGCGCTCATCGAGCGGAGAAGCCGCACCCAGCGGTCGTGGAGTCCCTCGAGAAACCCGAGCGAAGGCTCGACCGGCGCGGTGCGGGCGTCGAGAAGTGCCGCCCACAGCGATTCGTCGTACGTCTTGACCGTCGGACGGTCCTCGGTGAGCGCGAGGCGGAAGCGCACGTACGCGTTCACGTGGCTGTCGGGCACGTGGTGTGCAACCTGCCGCACCGTCCAACCGCCCTCGCGGTAAGGCGTGTCGAGCTGTGCTTCGTCGAGACCGCGGACCACGGCGCGAAGCCGCGCCGGAGTGTCGGCAATCTCTGTGATCCACGTCTCGCGCCGCGCGGCATCGCCCGGCCCCTCGTAGCGAAACGGTCCGATCGGATAGCGGAGGTCGGTCTCGAGCTCCTGCGGTCCTTTCATGGGAATCTCCTGCGTTCGGGAATCAATCCGAGCCTTCGATGAGTCGCGTGAGCGCGGGCACGAGGCCGAGCATGCGCACGTACAGCGCGAGCTGTCCGCGATGGTACTCCTCGTGCGCGATTCCGTGGTGCCACCATTCGTAACGCGTCCCGGGACGGCCGTTGAAATAGGTCATGAGCTGGAGCAGCGAAAGCTCTCCGGGCTCGCGGAACTTCCGTTCCGCGTCTTCGATCTGCGAAGCGAGAAGCGCGAGCAGCTCGCGCTTCGTCTTCGCGCGCGCCACGCTGCCGCCGTACTTTCGAATCATCTTCGGCCACGGGGCGCGCATGAGGTTCGCGTCGGGGCGGGTGAGCTCGCCCGTCATGATGCTCGCGAATTCGAGGATGTGCTGGACGAGCTCGCGCACGCTTCTTGTTCCGGGGGCGGGACGGAAGTCGAAGCGGTCGGCGGGGACGAGCCGGACCTCGGCCATGAGACCCTCACGGACGCCCCGCCAGGATTCGAGGGTCTCCTCGAGGCGGGTCGGGTTGGGGCGCTGAGCCATGGACACCTCCTAGAATCGGGAAGGGCAATCTACCCGTTGTGCTCCGAAGATTGATGATGGGAGTTCGATCTCATCTTGGGACAACGTGTTAGGCGAATTCGGCCGCGGCCGGGCCAAACTGGCTGTCGCCGCGGGACTTGTCTCGGCCCATCCTCAATTTTCGGAGCACTCCCGAAGGGTTTGACGGCCGGGCTTTCCTGACGGATACTCTCTCGGCCTGCGAGCGCATCGGATATTTTTGAAACGCGCGCGGACTTTCGCAGACGGAACTCAGGCTCCAGTTCTCCCCCGCGTTGCGCCCCCCCGCGACGAGACGAATCGTTCATGACCCGGCCAGGCGTGCGTCCTCGCGGGCTCGCCCCAGGCAGGAGTCGTCGTATCCGGGGAGCATCAGGAAGAGCCCCGACACAAACTCCCGCGCGTTCCTCTAACGCGCCGGTCAGGAGACACGATGAATCTGCGTTATCAAAGGATCGCTGTGGCCGCACTCGCCGCACTCGCGATTTCCGGTGGAGCCGCGCTTGCCGGATCGCTCGATGCTCCGTCCATGGGGGTGGCGAGGAGCGACAAGCCGTCAACGGTACGGCTCGAAGTCACCGCGGGCGAGACCGGGGCATCCGGGGGATTCGAAGTCCAGTGGATGAAGAAAGTCGACTACGACGCACGCGGCGGCTGGCCGACCGAATACGACCATGCCGTGGTCACGTGCGAATTCTCGGGCATCCCCACGTGGACGGTCGAAGGAGCGGGATCCTACGTCCTGGGTTCGCTCGAAAGCCAGATGGTCGAGCTCGGTCAGCTGTTCGACGAAACGGGCGTGGCTTCGACCTACACGCACGAGCTCGAGTCCTTCACCGACTATGTCGTTCGCGTGCGCGCGATCGGGGCGGGCGGGGACAGCGACAGCCCGTACGGCGAGACGCTGTCCATTCGCACCGGCCTGCGTCGCGAGAATTGCACGTTCACGCAGGGCTTCTGGAAGAACCACCCAGAGGTGTGGCCGGTCGTCGGGCTCACCATCGCCGGACACTTCTACACGGCATCGGAGCTCCTCGACATTTTCAATGAGCCGGCCCGCGGAAACGGACTGCTCATCCTGGCCCATCAGCTGATCGCGGCGAAGCTCAACATCGAGAACGGTGCTGATCCGACGGCCGCCTCGGCCTCGATTGCGGCCGCGGAAGCGCTCATCGGCGCGCTCATCATCCCGCCGGTTGGAGGCGGATTCCTCGATCCCGACGACGTCAGCGCACTCACGGGCGCTCTCGACCTCTACAACAACGGCTTGTCCGGACCCCCGCACTGCGGCACGGTTCCGGCGACCGAGAAGACCTGGGGCCAGGTCAAGGCGCTCTATCGCAACTGAAGCGCGCTTGACGCATGCCTGACGCGCGGCCGACGCCGGTCACGCAGTGAGCTCGGGCGGGGAGGGCAACCTCCCCGCCCTTCTCTTTGTTACACTGCCGCCCGTCCCCATGAGCGCGCCCCCGCCCCATCCGTCCGACCAATCCGTCTTCATGCGGGCCTGCCGCCGGGAGCCCGTTCCGCACACGCCGATCTGGCTAATGCGCCAGGCCGGCCGCTACATGGAGGAGTATCGCGCGGTCCGCGCGAAGACCACGCTGCTCGATCTCTGCAAGTCCCCCGATCTCGTGAGCGAAGTCACGGTGACGGCCGCCCGCCGTCTCGGCGTGGACGCCGCGATCCTGTTCGCCGATCTCCTCCTCGTGGTCGAGCCGCTCGGCCTTCGTCTCGAGTTCTCGCAGGGAGAAGGACCGGTGATCGACCCGCCGGTTCGTGACGGCCGGGGGGTCGATTCCCTGCGCGAGGTCCGTCCCGAAGACCTCGCTTACGTGTTCGACGCGGTGCGCGCAACGCGCCGTGATCTCGACGCGGGGCTTCCCCTCATCGGATTCGCGGGCGCACCGTTCACGGTCGCCTCGTACCTGATCGAAGGCCGAGGCTCCCGCCACTACGCGCACACGAAGCGCCTCATGTACGGAGACGAAGGCGCCTGGAACGCGCTCATGGAAAAACTCGTGCGCGCGCAGACGGCCTATCTCAACCGCCAGATCGAGGCCGGATGCCAGGCCGTCCAGTTGTTCGACAGCTGGGTCGGAGCGCTCTCCCCCACCGACTACCGGCGCTACGTGAAGCCGCACGTGCGGGCGCTCCTCGCCGGAGTCACGCCGGGTGTGCCCGTCCTTCACTTCGGAACCGGCACGGCGGCGCTGCTCGCGGACATGCGGGACGCGGGCGGCAGCGTGATCGGCCTCGACTGGCGCGTCGATCTCGATCGCGCGTGGTCGGAAGTGGGATACGACCGCGCGATCATGGGGAATCTCGATCCGCTCGTGCTCCTCGCGGAGCCGGCCGTCGTTGAGCGCGAGGCCGGCCGCATCCTCGATCAGGCCGCGGGGCGCCCGGGGCATGTCTTCAACCTGGGCCACGGCATCCTTCCCGAAACTCCGGTCGATCACGTGATTCGGCTCGTCCAGACGGTGCACGAACGGTCCGCGCGGACCGCGCCGCGATGACCTCGACGCCGCCGGACCCAAACCCGCCCGTCGATTCCGTGCTGTTCGTCGGCTTCGGCGGCCCGACGGCACCCGACGAAATCATGCCGTTCCTTCGCAACGTGGTGTTCGGGCGCGGCGTTCCCGACGAGCGTCTGAAAGCGGTCGAGCATCACTATCTCGAGGTCGGAGGCTCCTCGCCGTACAACGCGCAGACGGCCGCGCAGCGCGACCGTCTCGGGCGCTGGCTCTCCGACCACGGACGCGCGCTTCCCGTCTACGTCGGCATGCGGAACTGGAGTCCGTTCCTCAAGGACACGATCGCGACCATGAACCGGGACGGCCGCCGCCACGCCATTGGCGTGATCCTCGCCGGATTCCGCTCCGAAGCGAGCTGGGACCGCTACCAGGGTGACGTCGCGTGCGCGATTGCCGGAAACGAAGGCGTGGGCCCGCACATCACGTGGCTCGACGCCTGGTTCGCCGAGCCGCGCTTCCACGAGGCGAACGCGCAGGAGATCGAGCGCGCGTCCGGCTACCGGCGCGGCCAGTGGCCTGCCGATGTGCCGATCGTGTTCACCGCGCACTCCATTCCGACGGCCATGGCGGACGCGTCGCCGTACGTGAGCGACCTTCGCACGGCGTGCGAAGGCGTCGCCCGGATCCTCGGCGCCGCCGACTGGGAGCTCGCGTGGCAGAGCCGCTCGGGGGATCCCCGCACGCCGTGGCTCGAGCCCGATATCAACGAGGTGATTCGCCGGCGCGCTAAGGCCGGCACGCAGAAGCTCGTCGCTCAGGCGATCGGGTTCCTGTCCGACCACGTCGAAGTGCTGTTCGACCTCGACATCGAGGCACGCGCGACCGCCGCCGAATCGGGAATCGAGCTCACGCGCGCAGCCTGCGTGCACGACCATCCGGAGTTCATCACGATGCTGGGCGAGCGCATCGTCGAACGCCTGGCCGAGCCGGCCGCCGGGGACGTGCGGACGCACGACTCGTGAGCACTCCCCCGCGGAGGCGCATTGCCGTCGTCGGCGCGGGTCTGACGGGGCTCGCGGCCGCGCGGCAGCTGCTCGAGGCCGGCGCGGGGCGGCCGCCCGCCGACATCGTCCTGTTCGAGGCCGCATCCCGCCCTGGCGGAATCGTCTCGACCGTCCAGCGAGACGACTTCGTGATCGAAGAGGGACCGGATTCGTTCATCACCGACAAGCCCGAAGCGCTTGCGCTGTGCGAGAAGCTCGGGCTTTCCGATTCGGTGATCCAGGTGAGACCAGGTTCGCGCACGAGCTTCATCGTCCATCGCGGCCGGCTCGTTCGGACACCCGAGAGCTTTCAGCTTCTCGCCCCTGCGCGTCTCGGTCCGACGCTTCGAAGCCCGCTCCTGAGCCCGCTCGGAAAGCTCCGCCTCGCGTTCGAGCCGTTCGTCGCCCCCCGCACGCGCGACCGCGCGGGGAACTCCGACGAGAGCGTGGCCTCGTTCATCACGCGGCGCATGGGCCGGGAAGTGTTCGAACGAATCGCCCAGCCCATGGTCGGCGGAATCTACGGCGCCGATCCCGAAACACTCTCGCTCGCCGCGACGTTCCCGCGCTTTCTCCGTATGGAGGCCGAGCACGGAAGCGTCGTGCGCGGACTGCGCGCGGCGGCCCAGGCCGCGAGCGGTCCGCGTTACTCGCTGTTCGCAAGCCTCGCGCGCGGAATGCAGAGCCTCACCGATGCGCTCGCGGGCTCGCTTCCGCCGGGAGTCCTTCGCGTCTCGACCCCGGTCAAGCGCATCGGACCCGCCTCCCCGGCGGGAGCGGGCGGCTGGGAAGTCGAAACCTCCGCCGGAGCGCAACGGTTCGATGCGGTCCTGCTCGCCGTTCCGGCCGCGATCGCCGCTCGACTCGTCGAGGCGTTCGATCCCGCGATCGCGTCGGCGCTCTCGGGCGGCGCGTCCGGATCGTCCGTGAACGTGGCGCTCGCCTACGACGCAGGAGACATTCGCCACCCGATGGACGGAGCGGGATTCGTGGTGCCCGCGATCGAAGGGCGCCCGATCCTCGGAGGCTCGTTCGTTCACCGGAAATTCGAGGGTCGCGCGCCGGAAGGGAAAGCCCTGCTCCGCATCTTCCTCGACGCGCGCGCGCTCGAGCTCGACGACGCGGAGATCGTGGCCCTCGTCGGGCGAGAGATCGTTCCACTCCTCGGCGTCGAGAAGGCCCCGCTCTTCGCTCATGTGACCCGCTGGCGCGAGGCCATGCCGCATCCCCGGATCGGGCACCTCGGTCGCGTCGCCGACCTCAGGTCGCGGGCGTCACGATGGCCCGGGCTCTTGCTCGCCGGCAGCTCCTACGACGGGGTCGGGCTCCCCGACTGCGTCCGAAGCGGGGAGAGCGCGGCCCGGTCCCTCCTCGAAGAGGGTGCTCCTCGCGCCCATTGACCGGGGGGGCCCGCGGCTCTACCCTTGTTGGCGCTGCCCTCCGAAAACTGGCTGGAATTGCGTGACTTCAACGCTCTCAAGACCGGGATGACCATGCCCCCAATTCGACTTCGCCGTGCCCTCGTGGCCCTCGGCGTTCTGACGGCTTTGACGCTGTGCGTGCCGGGAGCCTCCCGGAGCCAGGAGTCCTTCGCTTTCCCCGTTGCCGGCGACGCATCGGCCACGGCGCGCGTACGCGCGATCCATTCCCGGCTGACCGGCGAAGGCCTGGACGCGTTCGTCGACGGATTCGAAGCACCCCCGGGCTGGGCCGATCCTCGGAGAGCCCCCGGCGCCGGCCCCGGCGCCCACTCGGGACCGTTCGAGATTGCCGCGGGCCCCGGTTGGGCTCCGATCCCCCCGCCCGCACGCTGGTCCCACACCATGTTCTACGACCCGAATCGCGATCGCCTGATCGCGTTCGGGGGCGCCGGATACTCGGGGGCGACCAACGAGCTCTGGGCGTTCGAGCTCACGGGAATCCCGCACTGGGTCAAGCTCCTGCCGAACGGAACTTCGCCCTCCGCGCGCTCGTATCACGCCGCCGTCTACGACTCGGTCGGCGACCGCATGATCGTTTTTGGCGGCAATGACGGTTCGTCGAGGAACGACGTCTGGCAGCTCTCGTTCTCCGGCAATCCGACGTGGACCCAGCTCTCGCCGAGTGGAACGCCTCCGTCCGCGCGCGACTGGCATTCCGCCGTCGTCGATCGCGTCCGCAATCGCATGCTCGTGTTCGGCGGGTACGCGAACGGAGCCGGGCGGAACAACGAGGTGTGGGCGCTCTCGCTCACCGGCGCCCCCGCGTGGACCAAGCTCAACCCGACGGGTACGCCGCCGCAGCCCCGCGACTCCCACACGGCGGTCTACGATCCGGTTCTCGATCGCATGGTCATTTTCGGTGGCGTGGCCACCGGCGGTGCACGGAACGACGTGTGGTCGTTGTCGCTCGCCGGGACTCCCGCGTGGACGCTCCTGACTCCCACGGGAACGCCGCCGTCCGCGCGCTTCGGAGCGAGTGCCCTGTTCGACCGCCAGCGAAGACGCATGTATCTCTTCGGAGGCGGCGTCGGCGCGCCGAACACGAGCGAAACCTGGGTACTCGACCTCTCGGGTGGGACGCCGGCCTGGACCCAGCTCACGCCGACGAACCCGCCGCAGGGACGCCAGTACCACAGGGCCGCGTACGATCCGCTCGGGGACCGCATGCTCGTCTTCGGCGGATCGAGCGGACCCATCCTGGGCGACACGTGGGCACTTCCGCTCTCGCCGGGAACGAACTGGATCCCGCTCTCGGGGACCCGCCGCAAGGGGCACTCGGCCCTGTTCGATCCGGCGCGTCACCGGATGGTCGTCTTCGGCGGCGAGAACGGAACCCAGCTCAACGACGCCTGGGAGCTCGGACTCGAGGAGACACCGACGTGGGCGCGACTCTATCCCGGTGAGACGCCGCCATCGCCCCGTGCGCTCCACTCGACGATTTACGAACCGAAGCGCGACCGCATGATCATCTTCGGGGGACGGGGCGGACCGCCGGTGAACGACGTGTGGGAGCTCGCGTTCTCGGGAACGCTGGCCTGGCACCAGATCGTTCCGACGGGCACTCCGCCCGCTCCGCGCCTCGATCACGCGGCGGTCTACGACCCGCAGCGGCACCGCATGCTCGTCTTCGGCGGGGCGGATGCGGGAGGCATGTACAACGACGTGTGGGCGCTCTCGCTCTCCGGCACTCCTGCCTGGACTCTCCTGGCCCCGACGGGCACGCGCCCGGCCGGGCGCGCCGCGGCTCATGTCGTCTACGACTCGGTGCGTGACCGGCTGATTGTGCACGGCGGCTACGACCGCAACTTCTTCGCACTCTCGGACGTGTGGGCGCTGTCTCTCGCGGGCGCCGGTGCGTGGACACCGCTCTCCCCGACCGGCCTGGCTCCCCCGGCGAGCTTCGCCGGAGCGGCGATCTTCGATCCAGGGCGCGAACGCATGGTGATCTCGGGCGGGACGGATTTCGACATGTACTTCGCCGACACGTGGGCGCTCCAGCTCGGGATCAGCACACCGTCGTGGTCGAAACTTTCGCTGCCCGGGGCCGCGCCCGCGCCGCGCTCCGACCACAAGGCCGTCTACGAATCGTCAGGGGATCGCATGGTCTTTTTCGGAGGAGTCAATCCGACGGGGATCCTGCACGACGCCTGGGAGCTCCAGTTCGTCACGCCGGTCGGCGTCGAGGACGGCGCGCCCCTCTCGGCCCGTCTCGCGGTCGAGCCCGCATGGCCCAACCCTTCGCGCGGATCGACGCAACTTGCGCTGACACTTCCTTCGGCAGGAATCGTCGAGCTCGTCGTCTTCGATGCCACAGGGAGAAAGGTGCGAACGCTCGCGCGCGGTCCGTACGGCGGGGGCCGGCACACGTTCGTATGGGACGGCGCGGACGATGCGGGAGCGCGCGTCCCGGCGGGGATCTATCTCTACCGGGTGAAGAGCGGCGGAGAGAGCACGGGCGGAAAGGTGGTCCGGCTGCCTTAGGGGCGCAAGTAGGGGCGCACGTAGGGGCGCACGCGGCCGATCACAGCATCCCGAGCTGGAGGCGTGCGGCGTCCGACATCATGTCGAGACTCCACATCGGCTCCCAGACGATCTCGACTGCGACTTCGCGAAGGCCCGGGATCGCAAGCAGCTTCTGCTCGACGTCCTGCTTCAGGAACTCGCCCATTCCGCATCCCGGGGCGGTCATCGTCATGTCGATCTCGACGCGCTGGCCGCCTTCGGCGTGCGGCTTGAGCTCGCACCGGTACACGAGCCCGAGGTCCACGATGTTGACCGGAATCTCGGGGTCGTACACGGTCCTGAGCTGATCCCACACGAGCTCGGGATCGACGGTGCCGTCGGCCGAGATCGCGGGTGCGGCGAGTCGCGGATCCGGGACGCGCACCTCGCGTCCGAGAGCATCCGCATCCTTCCCGTCCACCCGATACATCGTGCCGTCCACGGTCATGACCGTGTAGTTGCCGCCCAGGATCTGGGTCACGAGCACGTGCGTGCCCGCGGGCAGCCTCTCGCGCGTCCCGGCGGGAATGAGGACGCCCTCGACTTCGCGGCTCAGGCTCAAGGATTCGGTTTCGCGCATGGTCATTCGGTGGTGACGGAGTCGCGCTGTCCGGAAAGCGCGGCCCGCATCGTGTGCCAGGCGAGGCTCGCGCACTTGACGCGCACCGGGAACTCGGAGACGCCGGCAAAGACGGCGAGCTTGCCCAGGGCCTCGCCGTTCGGTGCCGCCTCGACGCCCGTGACGAGGCGATGAAACGCCGCGAACAGCTTCTCGGCCTCGGTCCGCGTCCGGCCCTTCAAGGCCTGGGTCATCATGGACGCCGAGGCCTTCGAGATCGCGCAGCCGCTCCCCTCGAAGCTCACATCCTCGAGACGGTCCCCGTCGAGCGCGAGATAGACGTGCACGCGGTCGCCGCACAGCGGATTGAACCCCTCGGCATCCGCGTCCGCGGATTCGATCACGCGCTCGTTGCGCGGGGACTTGCTGTGATCGAGCACGATCTCCTGATACAAGTCGCGCAGATCGCTCACTTCCTGAACACCTCGCGAACCCGGCCGAGGCCCCGGACGAGCGCGTCGATCTCCTCGCGCGTGTTGTAGAGCGCGAGCGACGCCCGCGACGTGGCCGGAATGTTGAACCGATCCATGACCGGCTGCGCACAGTGATGACCGGTGCGGACGGCGATGCCTTCCTGGTCGAGGATCGTCCCCACGTCGTGCGGATGGACACCTTCGAACGTGAACGAGAGAACACTCGCCTTCTCCCGCGCCGTCCCCACGAGCGTGAGCCCCGGGATCGCTTCGAGCGCGGCGGTCCCGTAAGCGAGCAGGCCGTGCTCGTACTCCGCGATCGCCGGAAGCCCGACCGAACCCAGATAGTCGACGGCGGCACCGAAGCCGACCGCACCGGCGATGTTCGGCGTCCCCGCCTCGAAGCGGTACGGGACGCGGTTGTAGGTCGTCTTCGTGAAGCTCACCGACGCGATCATGTCGCCGCCGCCCTGCCACGGGGGCATCGCCTCGAGCAGCGAGCGGCGTCCCCAGAGGGCTCCGATGCCCGTCGGCCCGAACATTTTGTGACTCGAGAACGTGTAGAAATCGCAGCCCAGGGCCTGCACGTCGACCGGCAGGTGTGGAACCGCCTGCGCCCCGTCCACGAGGACGTGCGCTCCGTTCGAATGCGCGCGCTCGATGAGATCGCGCACCGGCAGCACGGTGCCGAGCGCGTTCGACACGTGCGCGATCGACACGAAACGCACGCGGCCCGAGCCCAGGAGCCGGTCGAACTCCTCGACCACGACGTCGCCGCGGTCGTCGATCGGCGCGACTTTGAGGACGGCTCCGGTCGCTTCGCACAGGAGCTGCCAGGGCACGATGTTCGAGTGGTGCTCCAGGTGCGTGATCAGGATCTCGTCCCCGGCCTGCACGCGCGGGCGGACGAACGTGAACGCAACGAGATTCACGCCCTCGGTCGTGCCGCGCACGAAGACGATCTCGTCCTCGGACGTCGCGCCCACGAAGCGGGCGACCTTCGCGCGCGCGGCCTCGTACGCCTGCGTGGCTTCCTCGCTCAGACGATGCACGCCGCGGTGCACATTGGCGTTGCGCGTCTCGTAGTACACGCGCTCCGCGTCGAGGACGGCCCTCGGCTTCTGGGACGTCGCTGCGTTGTCCAGGTACACGAGCGGCCGGCCATGAATGGTGCGCGAGAGGATCGGGAAGTCGGCCCGCACCCTCGCGACGTCGAACGTGGCGCCGGCGCTCGTGGCTGCCGTCGCGGGGGTCATTGCGCGCCTCCCACGTTCGCCACGGCTTCCATCCGGCGCGCGACCCGGGCGTCGAGATCGGCGCGCAGCGCGTCGTGCGACACGCGCTCGACGATCTCGCGCGCGAACGCCTGCGTGAGGAGCGCACGCGCGGACGCTTCGCCAATCCCGCGCGCGCGCAGGTAGAACAGCTGATCGTCGTCGAGCTGGCCCACGGTCGCGCCGTGGCTGCACTTGACGTCGTCGGCGAAGATCTGAAGCTCGGGCTTCGTGTTCACGGTCGCATCGGCCGAAAGGAGAAGATTCATGTTTGACTGCGCGGCATCGCTCTTCTGGGCGTCCGGACGGATCACGACCGCTCCGTTCCACACCGCGCGCGACTCGCCCCCGACCACGCCCTTGTAGAGCTCGCGGCTCGTGCAATGCGGGACCGCGTGGTCCACGAGCGTGTGATGGTCCACGTGCTCGGTGCCGGTCACGACGTAGAGCCCGTCGAGGGACGATTCCGCCTCTTCGCCCGCGAACACGACGCGAACGTCACGCCGGACGAGCCGGCCGCCGAGCGCGAACGTCCGGGCGGTGAACCGGCTGGCCGCTGCCTGGCGCACGTACACGGTTCCGACGTGGAATCCGCCGGTCGAGCCTTCGAGGACGCTCGTGTGCTCGGCCGACGCGCCCGGACCGAGCAGGATCTCGGTCACCGCGTTCGCGAGCCCCTGTCCGGGGCTTGCGGCTTCGTAGTCCTCGATCAGCGAGACGCTCGCGCCCTCTTCCACGACGACCAGAACGCGCGGGTGGGTCACGGGTGCGGCCGGAGAGGTCACGGCCGGCGATGCCGCGGCCAGGGAGTCGGGTGCTTCCGGCGCGACGGTCGCGAACGCGATGCGGACCGGCAGCTCGACCTTCACCCCTTTCGGGACGTACACGAACACGCCGTCCGCGAGGAACGCCGTGTTGAGCGCGGTGAACGGATGCTCGCGTGCGTCCGCAACCGATCCCACGCGCGACTCGAGCGCCGCCGGCTCGTTCGCGAGCAGGCGGGCGAGGCTTTCGATCCGGACGCCCGCAGGAAGTCCGCCGCGACGCGCAAGCGCCTCGACGAACCGCCCGTTCACGCACACGGCTTCGGCGCGCTCCCACGACGGAAGGACCACGCGTGCGCCGTCCGCAAGCCCGGGGTCGGCGGGCGCGAACTCGAGGCGCGCGATCGGCGCCACGTTCGTGAAGCGCCACTCCTCCTGCCGGGGCGTCGGGAAGCCGAGCGTACGGAAGCGCTCGAGCGAGGCCTCGCGCAACGATCCGAGCCAGCGCGGCGCGGGCTCGAGGCGAGCCTGTTCGCGCGCGAAGGAATCGAGCGTCCCGGTGCGTTCCGTCATCGCGTGGTCGCCCCCTCCTCGGCCGGTCCTTCCTCGAGCACCCAGCCGTAGCCCTTCCGCTCGAGCTCGTGCGCGAGCTCCTTCGGGCCCGATTCGACGATGCGGCCGCCGGAGAGGACGTGCACGACGTCGGGCACGATGTAGTCGAGCAGGCGCTGGTAGTGGGTGATCACGACCATGGCCCGATCGGGCGAGCGCAGGGCGTTCACGCCTCCGGCGACGACACGCAACGCGTCGATGTCGAGTCCCGAGTCGGTCTCGTCGAGGATCGCGAGCCGGGGCTCGATCATGGACATCTGGAAGATCTCGTTCCGCTTCTTCTCGCCGCCCGAAAAGCCCTCGTTGACGGAGCGGTCGAGGAGCGACGAGGGCATCCCGAGCTGCTTCATCTTCTCGCGCGCGAGGGCGAGGAAGTCGACCGCGTCGAGCTGCTCGAGCCCCCGGTGTTTGCGCGTGGCGTTGACCGCCGTGCGGAGGAAGTACAGGTTTCCGACGCCGGGAATCTCGGTCGGATACTGGAACGCGAGGAACACGCCCTCGCGTGCGCGATCCTCCGGGGCAAACGCGAGGAGATCCTTGCCGTCGTACAGCACGCGGCCCTCGGTCACGTCGTAGCCGGGACGCCCGGCGAGGACGTAGGCGAGCGTGCTCTTTCCTGATCCGTTCGGTCCCATCATCGCGTGGACCTCGCCCGCCTTGACCTCGAGGTCGAGGCCGGTGAGAACGGGCTTCCCGCCCACGGCGACGTGCAGGTTTTCGATCTTCAGCATTCCGTTCGTCCTCTCCATTATCCGACGCTGCCCTCGAGGCTCACGCCGAGCAGCTTCTGCGCCTCGACGGCGAACTCCATCGGAAGCTTCCGCATGACCTCGCGACAGAATCCGTTCACGATCATCGCCACGGCGTCCTCCTGACCGATGCCGCGGCTCCGGCAATAGAAGAGCTGGTCCTCGCTGATCTTCGAGGTCGTCGCCTCGTGCTCGACCTGCGAGAACGGGTGCTTCGCCTCGATGTACGGGAACGTGTGCGCGCCGCATTTGTCCCCGATGAGCAGCGAGTCGCACTGCGAGTAGTTGCGCGCGCCGACGGCACCCTTCCCGATCCGGACGAGCCCGCGGTAGGTGTTCTGCCCGTGGCCCGCGGAGATTCCCTTCGAGATGATCGTCGACTTCGTGTTCTTGCCGATGTGGATCATCTTCGTGCCGGTGTCCGCCTGCTGGCGGTTGTTGACGACGGCGACCGAGTAGAACTCGCCGACCGAGTCGTCCCCGACGAGGAGACAGCTCGGGTACTTCCAGGTGATCGCCGATCCGGTCTCGACCTGCGTCCACGAGATCTTCGAGCGACGCCCCGCGCACTTTCCGCGCTTGGTCACGAAGTTGTAGACGCCGCCGCGGCCTTCCTTGTCGCCTGGATACCAGTTCTGGACGGTCGAGTACTTGATCTCGGCGTCATCGAGCGCGATGAGCTCGACCACCGCCGCGTGGAGCTGGTTCTTGTCGCGGATGGGAGCGGTGCAACCTTCGAGATAGCTGACGTACGAGCCTTCCTCCGCGATGATGAGCGTCCGCTCGAACTGGCCGGTGTCGGCCGCGTTGATGCGGAAGTAGGTCGAGAGCTCCATCGGGCAGCGCACGCCCTTCGGCACGTAGCAGAACGATCCGTCCGTGAAGACGGCCGCGTTGAGCGCCGCGTAGAAGTTGTCGCCGATGGGAACGACCGACCCGAGATACTTGCGAACGAGCTCGGGATGCTCGCGGACCGCCTCCGAGAACGAGCAGAAGATCACGCCGAGCTCGGCGAGCTTCGCCTTGAACGTGGTCGCGACCGATACCGAATCGACGACGGCGTCCACGGCCACGCCCGTGAGGCGCTCCTGCTCGCGGAGCGAGATCCCGAGCTTGTCGAACATCGCCCGCATCTCGGGATCCACCTCGTCGAGGCTCTTGGGCGCGGGGCCCTTCGACTTCGGCGCCGAGTAATAGATGATGTCCTGGAAGTCGATCGGCGGGTGCTTCACGTTCGCCCAGTCCGGATCCTCGATCTCGAGCCACTGGCGGTACGCGCGCAGGCGCCACTCGAGGAGCCACTCCGGCTCGCCCTTCTTCGACGAAATGAGCCGGATGATGTCCTCGTTGAGTCCGCGCGGCGCCGCGTCGGCCTCGAGATCCGTGACGAACCCGTACGGGTACTCGCGATCGGTGATCTCCTGGATGGGATTCTTGGCCGTCATGCCTTTCCCTTCACCGGGATGGGAGCGAGGAACGCGTCCTGTTCCGGGCCGTGGATGCGAAGCTTGAGCCAGCCCTGCATCGCGGGCTCGGAGCGGACGAGCGACTTGAGCGAGATCATGGACAGCGCCTCGTGAACCAGACGATCGAGGCCCACGAGCACCGGCCGGATGGAGCAGTTATTGTTGTGCCGGCACTCGGCCTCGCCCCCGGCGTGCGCCTGGCAGAACGCGGGCGAGTAGATCCGCCCGCCGAGTGCCGTCAGCACTTCGGAGAGGTCGATCGCCTCGGCCGGTCGGGCGAGCTGGTAGCCGCCGTTGTGTCCCCGGGTCGCATGGACCAGTTGGGCGCGCTTCAAAACCCCGAGCAGCTTCGCGACATACGCGGGTGTAAGGCCCTCGCGCTCGGCGATCGTGTGGATCGTCCCGAACCCTTCGGGGGCCTGGGCGAGCTGGAGGAGGCAGCGGAGCCCGTACTCTTCCTGCGACGTGAGCTTCATGACGAGGCCATTGTCCCCCAAAGTAGACAAATGTGTCAACTAACGCGCCTGCCCCGGATCAGGCGTTCCATTTCGTTACGGCACAGGGAAATACGGCGTCGGGAACGCGTGCTAAGGGGTTGACAGAAAGCGTGCTCGGGAGTTTCCTGCGAGGGGCGTGGACCCGCCCCCTCCCCCCCGGGTCCCACGTTGCTCCCCCTTGTAGAAACATGTCGAATCGGCGAACCGCTCTCTTCGTGTCCTTCCATCTCGCCCGGCGTTCGCCGCTCTGCATCGCGTGAAGCGTTTGCAGCCGAACATCCGAAGAGCTCCCCGATTGATTCGCACTCCGTACTCCGGAGGCACACCATGCGTCCCTTCCCCCACGTCTCGAGCGTTTCGAGCCTCGGGCTCGCGCTCGCACTTTTGCTCGGCATGCCGGTTCCGACCGGGACCGCGGAGCCGCCTGGAATCACAACGAGCTCGGTCTCTCCCGGGAATACGAGTTGCCGCGAGTTCACGAGCGAATCCGTCCCGATCGAGATCGAGCTGAGCCTGCCTGACGCGAACGTTCCTCCGGGCGGCACGACCCGGATCAAGGGGCGCGTGATCGCCGACGACTATCTCGCCGATCTGCGTCTCACGTTCGTGCCGCAGAGCGGAATCGAGCTCGCCGGCCCGTCCACGCAGGACGCCGGCGCGCTCTCGCGCGGACAGGGCTTCGACTTCGAGATTCCCGTGAAGTTCACGGGCTCCGATCCCACCGCAATCATGGTTCGCGCAGCCTCGGGGAGCACGGCCGTGCCCGAGCCTCTGGTACGCGTCCGCATGCTGTACGTCCTCTTCCACGACGGGTTCGCGACGGCGAACATGAGCGGCCACGTGGACCTCGCGCTGCGCGCCATCGAGCGCGACCGGCTCGCAGGCCGTCTGACCGAAGAGGAAGCGGAGGCGAAACGCCGTGAGGCGACCCGTCTCCCCGGAGTCTGGGACTCGACCCCGCACGCTCCGCAGGCTCTCACGGCCGACCAGGAGCGGCTCTCCGCGGCCTTGAAGCCCGCACGGAACGAGCTCGAGCGACCCGTGCGCAAGTCGTTCGAGCCGCTCGGCGGCACGGTCACCGTGCGCGGCACGATCCAGTGGACCGACGAGAACGGTGCGACGCATCCGGCCTGGGCCATGACCGTCGAGGTGCGCGACGAGGAGCTGATCGGCTCGGTCCTGGTCGCGGACGGTGTCACGGACCAGAGCGGCTTCTACGAATTCGTCGTGGACAACGACGACGGCCTGGGTGCCGGGAACCGCGACATCTTCGTGAGGATTCGCACTGCAAACTCGGCCATCGAGGTCGCTCCCATGGGCTTGCTCAGCTCGGCCTACGAGGCGGAGAGCGGAGTGACCGACGAGGCCCCCGACGGCTCGACCATCACCGAGAACTTCACGACCACGAACACCGGCACGGGTCCCGCGGGCGGCATCCTCACGGGCGGCACGTGGATCGCCTCCTACACGGCGGGGCTCAACGGCGGGTCGTTCCTGGGCCAGTGCACGGTCGAGTGGCCCGGCGACCCGGGCTCGTTCTTCGACAACGGGACGACGATCAATCTCTCGCCCGACGACGACGTGGACTGGGACGTGCTCCATCACGAGTACGGCCACTACGTGATGGACGAATTCAGCATCGAGGACAACCCGGGCGGTGGCCACAGCAGTGCCAACTGCGCGACCGACGTCAGGCCCTCGAAGGACGAAGGGTTGAAGCTCGCGTGGGGCGAGGGCTGGCCCACCTACTTCGGCCTCTCCGGCCAGCAGGCCATGGGCATGGCCACGCTCAACGTGCCGCGGGTCGGAGACACGAGCTACAGCGACCGTGCGACCGATGGGACCCTGAGCCCGAACTACAGCCTCGAGACGCCCGGCGACCTCGCGATCGGTGGCGAGGGCAACGAACGGGCGATCATGCGCCTCTTCTGGGATCTGTTCGACAACGTCGCCGACGGCCGGGACAACATGTCGGAGAGCGACCAGACGCTTTTCGACCGCGTGAACGGAGCCGACCCGGACTTCCTGTCGCAGGCATGGTCGGCGCTCCGCTCGCCGCTCTCGAACCAGGAGGACCTCGCGTACGGCGGCATCGCGGCGGACCAGTTCTCGGGCCCGATCGCGCAGACGCCCGCCGCCGGCGCCGTCGTGAGCCCGTCGAACCGGAACTTCACTTGGACGGCCGGCGTAAACTGCGGAACGTTCGCGGGGAATTCGTTCGACCTCAAGTTCTACGACGCGGCCACGTTCGCGCTTCTCCTCACGGTGCCCGGGATCGGAACCACCTCGACGACGATCTCGGAAGCCCAGGTGGGGGCGCTCGCGGGAGCGACTCACAACGTCCTGTGGGCGGTCGAAGGCCGGAATTCGAGCTCGCCCGCGACCGGGCCATATCTCGGCTCGAACAACGCGGTCATCGTGAACCGTCCGCCCGTGGCTGACGCCGGTCCCGATCAGCCCAACGTCGAGTGCACGTCGCCCACGACGACATCCGTCGCGCTCAACGGCCTCGGATCCTCCGATCCGGACGGGGATGCGCTGACCTACACATGGACCGCGCCGGGAATCGTGTTCGACAATCCGAACTCCGCGACGCCGATCGGGCAGTTCCCGGAGGGGACGACGGTCGTCACGCTCACGGTCTCGGATGGGATCGACGACGACACCGACACGGTGTCGATCACCGTCGTCGACACGACGCCGCCGGTCATCGTCTGTCCGGCGGACATCGTGGTCGAGTGCACGGAGACGGGCGGAACGCCCGCGACCGATCCGCAGCTCGCTCCGTTTTTCGCCGGCGTGTCCGCAACGGACGTCTGCGACACGACGCCGACGATCACGGACAACGCGCCCCCGTTCTTCCCGAAGGGGGAGACGACGGTCACGTTCACGGCGACCGACGACGACCTGAATGCGAGCAACTGCCAGGCGAAGGTCCAGGTGGTGGACACGACGCCGCCGACGATCACGGTCACGCTCGATCGCGACGCGCTGTGGCCTCCGAACCACAAACTCGCCGACATCCACGCGACGGTCGTGGTCGAGGACATCTGCGACCCGAACCCGACGTTCGTCCTGACGTCGATCACGAGCAACGAGCCGATCGACGGGACGGGGGACGGCGACACGGCCCCCGACTGGACCGACTCGGACTTCGGAACTCCCGACGTCGACTTCATGCTGCGCTCGGAGCGCGCCGGTACGGGCAGCGGCCGCCGGTACACGATCGTGTACACGGCGAGCGACGCGGACGGCAACACGGCGTCCGCCGAAGTGTTCGTCCGCGTGGCCCACGATCAGAATGGTGCCGCGATGGCGGTTGCCGGGCTCTCGCCCGACGGCACGTTCATCGACCCGAACGCCGACGAGGTCGTGTTCGTGATTCCGAGTGCGCCATTCGATTCGGCCGACGACCCGATCGTGGGTCAGAACCTGTTCGGCGGCCGCACGGAACCGGCCCCGGGTGCGAGCGGTTTCGACGCGCTCCGGGTGCAGGCCGATCGCGCCTGGCTCGGAAACGTGAAGGGCGTTGTCGCTCCTTCGCGCATGGGCACGGTGGACGTGAACAACGACGGGATGAAGGACCTCGCGCTCTTCTATTCCGCCGACGCCGCGCGCGCGATTCTCGAGGGCGGGATCGTGGAATTCGGTCCGCTCGGTCTCCACTACGTGACGCGGCTCAACGAGAGCTTCCTCGTCCCCGACGTGCTCGGACTCGGAGGGCCGATGGCGATCGACCTCGATCTCCTCGCAGCTTCTGCGCGTCCGGTTCCCGACAGCGGGCCGATGGGAGTTTCACTGCCGCCGACTTCGTCCGCGGTCGTGGCCGCCGAGCGTGAGCGCCGCACGGAAGTGCTCGCGACGCCGGCCGAGACGAGGCCCGCGCAGATCCAGGATCCCGGTGCGGCGGAGGCTTCGCCGGCCGACCCGTCAATGCAGTCCGCGACCGCGCGCGTCACGGCTTTCAGCGCGCTGCGGCCGAATCCGACCTCGGGCGGCACGACGATCTTCTTCGAGCTCGGCCGGACGGCACCGGTGCGAATCGAGGTGTTCGACGTGCGCGGGATGCGCGTGCGGACCGTGACCGAAGGCGTGATGGAGTCCGGCGCCCACTCGGCCCGCTGGGACGGAAAGGACCAGGCGGGACGGCGCGTGGCAGCCGGTGTCTATGTCGTCCGGTTCGCGGCCGACGGCGTGGTCGCGCACGCAAAGGCGATTCTCATGCGTTGAGCTGTTTCGTTCAGATGTTTCGTGGAGAGAGAACCAGGGGGCCCGGCTTCGGCCGGGCCCTTTTCACTGAAGCTCACGAGCTCAGCGAAGGGGCTTGCGTGCGTAGAGGGACACCGTTCCTGCCAGAAAGTAATAAAGCGAACGGCCGCGCGGCTCGCGGCCGTTCGAGCGCAGCATGAATCGGCCGAACGCCTTCACCCCCGTGAGCGATGCCGGATCCGTGAGATCGAGGCGGTCGAAGGGCTCGAGTCCGACGCCGCGAAGCGCGACCTTGAGCCCCGGATACGAGAACCAGTGGATCGCCGGATAGTCCGTGTAGTTCACGAGGTCGCGCCGGTGCTCCATGATCCAGGCGAGCACGCGCTGCTTCACGGGCTCGGGAAGCCAGGGATAGAACGGGAAGTTGTTCACCTCGCCCTGGAACGGGTGCCAGCGATTCGATGTGTGAAGGACGAGGACGCCCCCGGGCGCGAGCACGCGTGCCGCCTCGGCCACCGAGGCGTGCCAGTCGGGCACGTGCTCGAGAAGCGAGTTGAGCGTCGCGATGTCGAAACGATCCGCCGCGAACGGAAGGCGCGTGGCATCCGCGACGGCGCACTGGAAGACCGCCGGTTGCGCCAGTCGCGCCGGCTGCGTCGGCTGCGTGTCGCGATCGTTCCCCTCGAGGCCCGGCCTGCGGCGGGCGATCCCGAGCAGGTCGTAGTCGAAGTCCACGGCCGTGACCCGTGCGCCGTGCTCCACCCAGCGGATCGACCAGCGCCCCGATCCCGCACCAATGTCGAGCACGTGCAGCGGACGCGCGGGCGGAACGAGCGTCGCAATCCGCGACCACTCGCGCTCGAATTCGGCAAGGTTTCCCGCGTCGGCGAGGGCCACCGGATTGGCGGCCAGGAACTGTGCGCGGCGCTCATCGTGCTCGTCCCCCGCCTGGGGGGCGCTCGGGATCGGGGACAATCGGGTCGGCTCCAGGACGGGAATCTTGCGGGCGATCCGGCGATCGGGACTACTTCGCGCCGGTCCGCGAGCGGGAGCTCCTGCCTCGCGCCTGCGTCTTCCGGCGCGCCGATTGTACGACATTCGAGCGCTTGCGCGACGCCGCTCCCACGCGCCCTCCGACGACCTGCCGCATGATCGCGCGCGTCGGCGAGACGCGCTTCACCTCGGTGAAACCCGCCTTCCGAAAGGCGGAGACCGTTCCGTGGTAGGCGTACGCATCCGGCCACGGCCCGCTCTTCGGATCGTTCGGATAGCCCTCGAGGACCCGGCCCCCGCGCTTCTTCACGTAGCCGGCGGCCGCTTCGAGGAGGGCGACGGAAATGCCGCGCCCCCGGAATCCGCGGGCCACGTAGAAGCAGACGATCGACCACACCGGCTCGTCGTCCACCGGCTTGAGCGTCCGGGCGCGCGCGAGCGTCGAGTATTCCTCGCGCGGCGCGAGTGCGCACCATCCCACAGGCTCGCTCCCGGCGTAGGCGAGGAGGCCGGGCTCGGAGCCCTCCTTCACGATCCGCCGGAACGCACGCCGGTTGGGCTCGCCGCATCCCGCCGAGTATTCCGCCCGCGTCTGGCGGAAGAACATGCACCAGCATCCGCCATAGGCGCCCCGCGGACCGAACAGCTTCTCGAGGTCGGGCCAGCGCTCGGCCGTCAAGGGCACGACGCTGATCTTCGGGCGGGTCGGATTGGCGGATGCGCGTTTTGTGGACACGGGCTTTGCCGGCGAACGGACGGACAAGACTCCCCTCCTTAAGGCGAACGAAGCGCGGGACGGACCCGCGAGAAACGGTGCCGAACAGGGAAACTGTACGCGCGCCCGGGGACCGTGCAAGCTCCGCGCCCGCGCGTAAAACTGACACTCCCGACTGGAGCTTTGGAACGGATTACGCGATTCCCCACTCGATGGCTTCGGTTCGAAACGCCCTGCGATGTGCGCAACTCGTGCAACGACAGGCGAATCCTGCTCTGTCCGGCATTGAGACGAAACGGCACGAATCTTGGATTAGAAGGTTCCGTCGGACGCTTTCGGGAGTTCGGCCGCGTCGCTCCGTGCTCCCGGCATTCTGGCCATGGAGGAAATGGGTATGTCGAACCTTACGAAGGGCATCCCGGCCGCCCTCGCCGGGCTAGCGATCGTCGCGCTCACGGGCTGCGCGACCAAGGGATACGTGAACAAACAGATCGCCGCGAACAACGTGACGACCGAAACCCGCATCGCGGGCGTCCAGACGCAGGCCGAGGCCGCTCAGACGCGGGCCGACGAAGCTCTCGCCAAGGCGACCCTGGCAGAGCGTCTGGCTGCGGGAACGCTCGACTATCGCGAAGTGTCGATCCACGAAGCGCGATTCGATTTCGACCAGTACGAGCTCACGGATGATGCTCGTGCCGCGCTGGACGACATGGCGACCCGCCTGTCGAGCTACCCGCGCTACGTGCTCGAGATTCGTGGCTTCGCCGACGCGACCGGACCCGACCGTTACAACTACATGCTGGGTCGCGAGCGCGCCGAGTCCGTCGAGAGGTACCTGTCGACGCGCCATATGGTCCCCCCGGGGCGCGTCGCGATCCTTTCGTTCGGCGAAGAGCAGCCTGTCGCAGACAACGAGTCGAACGACGGCCGCTCGCAAAACCGCCGCGTTCAGGTCCGCCTGCTCGACGCCCAGCTCAAACCGGGCGAGACGCCCCTCGCCAGCGCTGAGTGACCGGGCGCCGCTCGGACCGGGAGCGGCGACAGGGGCCTCCGGGATGGATTCCGGAGGCCCTGTTTTTTTGCGTCTTCGCAGGTCCCAACTTGCCCCGGGGCAAGCTCGATCCCTCATCGGGTCCACCCCCGGGGCCACATGTCTCAGTCAGGAAACGTCCCCAGTCGGTGCGATGATCACCCTCATGCAGAACAGCCTCTCGATTCAAAACCTGTTTCTGCGGGATGTGGTCGAGGACGACCTGCCCTTGTTCTTCGACTACCAGCTCGACCCGGACGCCAACTCCATGGCTGCTTTCACGGCCAGGGACCCAACCGACCGCGAAGCCTTTACCGCACACTGGAACAAGATCCTGGCCGAGCCGACATGCATCTTCCGAACCATCGTCTGGGATGGGCAGGTGGTTGGCAGCGTCTCGAGCTATGAAACGTCTGGCGAACCCGAAGTCACTTACTGGATTGGAAGAGCCCATTGGGGCAAGGGCATCGCCACGCGGGCGCTCACGGCCTTCCTGGCGCAGGCCAATGGGACGCGCCCCATCTACGCCCGCGTGGCGAAAGACAATCTGGGATCACGCCGGGTCTTGGAAAAGTGTGGGTTCCAGGTCATTGGCGAGACGAAGGGGTTTGCCAACGCGCGCGGCGCGGAGATCGAGGAATTGCACTTGGAACTGCTCGCGAGCGAGGAGGATGAAAGGCGCTGATCGCGGCGAGCCCCGGTATGGAAAGCGCCCCGGAGGGCGCGAGGCCGCTCCGGGGCGCCGGGGGGACAGGGGACGTCCCAATTTTCCCGTTCCTATCGGTACAGCACCTTCATCTGGCCCCAGGTCCGCGACTCGGCGGGGACCGAGCAATCGCACACCGGAAGCGTGCCGCGGAGATCGCCGGTGCAGGTACCGCCACCGTGCTTGATCGCGACCGCATCCGGATAGACCGAGAACGGCGACGGCGGGAACAGCGAGTAGAAATACCAGGTCCCCGATCCGACCGTCATCGGCTCGCACGGACCGAAGGCATCGAACTTCACCGTCGGTGAAGCAAACTCATCCGGAATCGAAGGATCCTGCCGGCAGAGATACTCCCCTTCGTACTGCACGAGGCACAGGCCGCCGCTCGGGCTGAGCCCGTTCGAGGTGCCGGCCGGGGCAGGGAACTTGAACAGACTCCCGTCGCACTTGCAGACGCACTCCTGCATCTCGATGAAGATGTCGAGATGGCTCAAACCGAGCCGTGTCACGTCCCAGGTGCCGCTGACCGTGTACTTGTAGTAGCCGATGAAGCCGGGATCGTTCGAGATCGCGGCCGACACGGTCACGTCGATGAGCGCGCAGTCACCGCTCGGCTGTGCGTCGGCCGGCCGAGGCGCGATCGATAGGAGCGCAATCAGAAAGGTGAATGCGGCGAGCAAAGACACGCGACGTGGCATCGGTTCTCCTGACTCCCTGGACTCTGTGGTGCTCGAACTGGGGGTGCACAATCGCAAGAGGCCCCGGGGCGGGGAACCGTCTGCCAATGGCTTCGAATCGAGATGAAGTCTATCAGCCTACGCGGGAGGCCCGCAAGGCCTTCGAGGCCGGGCGGTCGAGGCGCGCAAGCCGGGCGCCGCCCAGGAGGCGGGCCCCGCGATAGAAGACCGCGGACTGGCCGGGCGTGATCGCCCGCTGGGGCTCGTCGAACTCGAGGCGGCCGCTTCCCCCCTCCCCGACCCAGAGCCGGGCGGGAGCAGGCGCGTGCCGGTAGCGGATCTGCGCGAGGATCGGCTCCCCCTCGGCCGGAAGGTCGACCGAGAGCCAGTTGAAGTCGCGGAATGCGGCCTCCCGGGCGGAGAGCGAGGAGGCCGGCCCCACCCGGAGCGCGTTTCGATTCGGGTCGAGGCCGGTCACGTACAGGGGCTCCGCCGAGGCAAGACCGAGTCCCTTCCGCTGGCCGACCGTGTAATGGGCGAGCCCGCGGTGGGCGCCGACGACTTCGCCTTCCGGGTCGAGAATGGGGCCCGGCGTCTCGACGGCGCCCGCTCCCACTTCGCGTGCGACGAATCCCGCGTAGTCCCGGTCGGGCACGAAGCACAAATCCTGGCTCTCCACCTTGCGCGCCACACGCGCGAGCCCGAGCCGCTCGCCGTGCGCCCGCACTTCGTCCTTCGTGAGCTCGCCGAGCGGAAAGACCAGGCGCGGCAGGACCTCGCGCCGAATTCCCCAGAGCGCGTAGGTCTGGTCCTTTTCCGCGTGGTGCGCACGGAGGAGGCCGGGCTCGGTCCCGCCCGCACGGGTCGGGAACGATTCGATCCGGACGTAGTGACCGGTTGCGAGGAGGTCCGCGCCGGCCTTCCGCCCGTGATCGAACAGGGATCCGAACTTGAGGTGGGTGTTGCACTCCGCGCACGGGTACGGAGTCTCCCCGCCCAGATAGTCGCGCACGAACGGGGCCACAACGCGCTCGCGGAAGGCGCTCGTCTCGTCGATCACGTGGTGCGGGAAGCCCATCGCGAGTGCCACCGAGCGCGCGTCAGCGATCGCATCGAGAGAGCAGCACGAGCGTGGGGTCGCGTCGTCGTCCGTCTCTCCGTAGCACCAGAGCTTGAGGGTCACGCCGATGACGTCGTCGCCGGCTTCGGCGAGGAGGGCGGCGGCGATCGAGGAATCCACGCCGCCCGACATGGCGACGAGAACGGTGCGGCTCACTTCTTCTTACCGTCCGCGCCCTTCGTGGCTTCGCCGTGATCGTGGCCGTCGCCGGGTCCATGACCGTCGGCGGGGGTGCTCGCGGGCTTCATCTCTCCGCCCTTGATCGGCTCACCGGGTCCGCCCGCGCCGAGAGGAATCGCACTCGCGGCTGCCCCGCCCTTTCCGGCGGCCGCGGCGGCCGTCGCGTCCTGCTGCGGGCCCAGGTACTCCTTGAGGAGCTTGATGCTCTCGCGCGCGCTCTCCGCTTCGGGAGACCCGGGCGCGTACTCGACGACCTTCTCCCACACGCGGATCGCCTCGCGGAACATGCCCGCGTCCGCGAACGCGACGCCCATCGTGAAGTACGAGCAGTGCGAGCGCTCGTTCTGCTTGATCGTCTGGCGCAGGATCGTCATCGCCGAATCGCGCTGTCCGGACGCGTAGTACGAAGCGGCGAGACGGCAGAGCGCGATCTCGTCGCCGGGCCGGATCTTGAGCGCCTTCTCGTAATTGAGGCGGGCGGCGTAACCATGTCCGTTCGCGTCCTCCGCGGCGCCCAGGTTCACCCATGCCTCGAGATAGTCGGGCTTCACCTTCGTCGCCTTCTCGAACATGCGCGCGGCCTCAGCCGGGCGATCGCGATCGAGATACGCGAGGCCGAGCTTGTACAGATTGCGCGCGTTCGTCGAATCGCGCTTCACCGCCGCCTCGAGAATCGGGAGCGAGTCGACGGCCGCGGCCGCGGGCTTCACGGACTTCGACGGCGTCGGCGTGGTCTGGGCGGGCTTCGTGGCGGCGGTCGCGGGCTTGCTCGCGGCCTGGGCCACGGCGGGCGCGGGACGAACGACGACAGCACCCACGATCGCAACGGCGAGCGCGCAGGCGAGATTCGAGATGGGACCGGGACGCAATGAACGCATGGAGCGAACTCTCCTTAAGCGCGGGCCGGAACCGCTCCGGCCGACACGTGAACGAGCGCCTGTGCGAGATCGTCGATCAGGTCGCGGGCATCCTCGATGCCCACGGACAGGCGAACCATACCCTCGGTCACGCCGGCTTCGGCGCGCTCTTCGGGCGTGAGGGCGAAATGCGACGACGCGGCCGGCACCGACACGAGAGACTCGATGCTCCCGAGGCTCGCCGCGAGCTGAAACACGCGAAGCGAATCGACGAAGCGGGCCGCCGTCTGGAGGTCACCCGCGAGCTCGATCGTGACCATGGCGCCCGGGTACTTCATCTGCGACTTCGCGAGCGCATGGTCCGGGTGCGAGGTGAGCCCCGGGTAGTGCACGCGCTCGACGAGCGGATGCTTGGCGAGAAACGCGGCCACCTCGTGGGCGTTCTGGCAGGCGCGCTCGACCCGAAGCGGCATGGTCTTGAGCGAGCGCTCGAGCAGCCAGGCGGCACTCGGGTCCATGCAGCCGCCGAGGAGCTTCCGCACCTTCCACAGGGCGACCATGCGCTCGCGCGATCCCATCGCGGCACCCGCCACGAGATCGCTGTGGCCGCTCAGGTACTTCGTGGCACTCTGGACGACGACGTCCGCCCCGAGCTCGAGGGGCCGCTGAAGGAGCCCGGTCGCGAACGTGTTGTCGATCACGAGCGCTGCATCCACCGCCCGTGCCCGCTCGGCAAGCCGCCTGAGATCGACGAGCCGGAGCGTCGGATTGGTCGGGGACTCCGCGTAGACGACCTTCGGCCGGCTCTCGAGCATGACGTCGAGCGAATCGAGCTCGCGGATCGAGAACCAGTCCACGGTCCAGCCGAGCCGGTCCGCCCAGTGGCTCAGAAACTCGAACGTGCCGCCGTAAATCTCGCGCTGGCAGGCGATCCGGTCCCCGGCTCCGAGCAGCATGAAGAGCGTGGACGTGATGGCGGCCATCCCGGACGAGAACGCAAGCGCGGCCTCCGACCCTTCGATGTTCGCGAGCTTCTGCTCGCACGCGGCGACCGTGGGGTTCGAGTAGCGCGAGTACACCATCGCGCCCGGGCCCTCGTGGAACGCCTCGAGCATCGCGGCGAGCGAGCGGAAGCGGAACGTCGCGCTCTGATAGACCGGTGTCGAAACCCCGCCGAAGGGGTTTGCAAGGTGACCGGCATGCACGGCACGCGTGGCCGGACCCGGGCGCGGGTCAGACGACATAGGAGCCTCCGGTGGAAGAATCGGAGCGGCCGGATCGGCCGGGACCTTGGCAAGCGGGGTCGGACTCGTTAGAGTCGAAGCCAAGTCTAGGGAACCCATGTCCCAACCGTCAAGACAGCGCCCGATCCCTCCCCAGGACGTCCGAACCGTGCTCGTCATCCGGCCCCGGTACGTCGGGGACGTCTGTCTCACCCTGCCGGTTCTCACGAATCTGCAAAGAATCGTCCCCCACGCGGCAATTCATTACCTGGTCGAAGAAGAAGCCGCACCTCTGCTCGCCGAGGACCCGCGGCTCAAGCGCGTCTGGATCGCATCGCGGCGCGCGGGCGCCCTGGCCCAGGCCCGGCTCTACGCCGACCTCCACGCGGCCCGCTTCGACCTCGTGCTCGATCTCTTCTGCAATCCACGCACCGCCCTGTGGACGGCCGCGACCGGAGCCCGCTGGCGGGCCGGCTATCCGGGGAAGCGCCTTCGCAGCGCTGCGTACAACATCGCGGTCAAGACCGATGCGACGAGCGCGATCCGGTTCCATCTCGCGTCCCTCGAGGCGCTCGGATGGGAGACCGAGTACGCGATCCCGGATCTCAGGCTCACGGACGGCGAGCTCAAGGCCGCGTGGAACCACCTGACCGAGCGCGGTGTCCCGGCCGGAACGCCGCTCATCGGATTTCATCCGGGCGCCCGCTGGCCGACCCGTCGCTGGGCGCCGGAGGACTTCATAGCGCTCGGGAAGTCGGTGCTCGCGAAACGGTCACGCGCCTGGATCCTCGTGTTCGCAGGACCCGGCGAGGAGGAGCTCGCGCGCACGATCGCATCGGGCATCGGAAGCCCGCGCGCGATCGCGATCACGCACGTTGCGCTCCGGCGTTTCGCAGCCCTCGTCCGGCTGTGTCAGGCGTTCGTCGGCGGCGACTCGGGTCCAATCCACGTGAGCGTGGCCGTGGGCACGCCGACGATCGGGGTGTTCGGACGGAATCTGCCCGAAATGTTCTTCCCCTACCCCGAGTCCGCCGGGCATCGCGCGGTGTACGCCCGCGTGTGGTGCTCCCCCTGTCACCGGAACGAGTGCGATCACCTGTCCTGTCTGCGCGCGATTTCGCCCGACTGGGTCGGCGAAGTGCTCGAGAGCACGCTCGCGCACGCCGAAAAGGGCGAAGGCCGCGCGCCGACGCCGCTCGCGCCGGTGCCGAACGTCGTGCTCGGCGCGCCACGCCCGCGGCCCGCGACCTGAGCCCGACCTCGACGTGAGCACGACCGCGACGTGAGCACGAAACCCATCGTCCTGCTCACGGACTTCGGCGAGACGGATTGGTACGTTGCCGAAATGAAGGGCGTGCTGCTGTCGCTTGCGCCTATGGCTCCGCTGGTGGACTTCGCACACGAGGTGCCGCCGGGCGACGTGGTGCGGGCCGCGTTCCTGCTCGCGCGCGGGCACGTGGCGTTTCCGGAGGGCACCGTCTTCGTGGTCGTCGTCGATCCGGGCGTGGGGACCGCTCGCCATCCAATCGCCGTCCGCGCCGGAGGGCGGTACTACGTCGGCCCGGACAACGGAGTCCTCGAGGCGGCACTCGAAGTGTCCGGCGCGGAGACGCGCATCATCGCCGATCCGTCGCTCGCGGCTCGCGCGTCGGCGACGTTCCACGGGCGCGATCTCTTCGCACCCATCGCCGCGCGGCTTGCGCTCGGTGGCGAGACGGCCTTTGAGGCCGTCGGCCCGGTCCTCGAACGGCCGCAGCGCCTGCCGGCAATCGCGGGCGGCGCACAGCGCACGGGCCAGGACGTCCTCGCAGCCCGGGTCCTGCACGTGGACCGCTTCGGAAACGCGATCACGGGAATGACGAAGGCGGATTTCGAATCGTGGCTCGCGGCGCGTGATCCGCAGGGTGCTGTCTTCACGGTGTTCGGCGCGTCGGGCTCGCCTCCGACCGCGATCCACGGACTCTCGGTGACCTATGGGAGCGCGCAGGACGAAGCGCAGGAGTTCATCGCGCTCGTCGGATCCTCGGGCCTGATCGAGCTTGCCGTTCCGGGCGGACACGCGGCCCTTCGGCTGGGAGTCGCACCCGGGGATCGGGTCGAGGTTCGATACGAGGAGCCGCCCGCTCGTTGAGCCTCAGGCCCACCTCGCGGGGTGCACGGTCCCTCTCAACTCCCCTCTCGTCCCCGCAAGCGCACGCGAATCCGGTCGCTCCAGATCGCCTCGCCCTCGGCCTCTGAAGGAGTCGCTGACCGGATCTTCGCGGCCGATGGTCCGAGCCGGACGGCTTTGTCCACGTGCTCGAGCGTTCGATCCGCGATCGGCTGATCGGTCACGAGCTCTGCGCTTCCGGTGGCATCGGCCTTGAGACGCGCGGCCTCGAGATCCGGGATCGGCGTGCGGCTTGCGTACGCGATGAGCGTCGCCTCTCCGGGTCGGCCCGTAAGCGACCATTGATGCGCCCGGCCCCTTCGTGACCCCGGAAGCCGGTGCGACGTGCCGCCCGCGAGCGGATTCCGGCGATCGAGATCGGGCGCGGGGAAGAGCAAGAACGCCGCGCCGGCCGTGTTGCGCTCGACGACGTACACGTGCATCGAGTCCGAGCCCAGGATCTCGACCGTGAGACCGTCCTCGGGGACGATCACGTCACCATCCAGCGTGAAGATCCCCTGCCCGTCCCGCTCGCGGACGAAGATCGCCCGCACGTCGAGAGGGCTTGGAACCGTGACCGCCGAGCCCGTCGAACTGGTCGAGAGCAAGGGCGGCGGCACGTTGCGCCACGGCACGAGCTCGGAGACGAGCGCGAGCCCGGCCAGGACCGCGGCACCGATCGCAAGCGCGCGCCACGGCACGGCGCTTTCGCGAGGCGCGTCCTGAATCCGAATGTTGAGCTCCGTCAGCACGCCCTGAAGCGCTCCCTCGAGGGCGCCGACGCTCGCGAACCGGTTTGCGGGATCCGGAGACAGCGCTCGCTCGACTGCACGCACGCACTGGCCGGAGGCATCCGGCCTCAGATCGCGCAGGGGCGTCCAGTCTCCGCGGGTCGCGCGCTCGCGCAGCTCCTCGATCGTCGTCGCGTCGATCGGATGGCGACCGGTGAGGAGGCGATAGAGAAGCGCGCCGACCGAATAGACATCCGAGGCCCGGGTCGCCGGCCGGCCGTTGAGTTGCTCCGGGGCCATGACGAGCGGCGTTCCGCCCTCGGGCAGGATGCCGCTCTGCTCCGGGCTGATCTCCGCACCGGCCCCGAAATCGAGCAGCACCGTGCGCCCGGCTCGCGCACGCATGACGTTCGCGGCCTTCACGTCGCGGTGAAGGATTCCCGCCGCGTGCACGGCCGCAAGCGCGCGGCAGACGCGGACACCGACGAGTCCCGCTTCGCTCGGACCAAGCGGCCCCTTCTCGCGAAGGATGTCCTCGTACGTCTCGCCTTCGATGAGCTCGGTCCACAGCCCGAGGCGATCGTGGTGCACGTCGGCTCCGTACACGACGAGCACGTTGTCGTGACGCACGCGCGCGAGGCGGCGCGCTTCGGCGAGATAGCGTTCCTGCTCGACCGCACCGATCGGGCGATCGGCCCGCATGAGCTTGAGCGCGACCTCGCGCGCGAGCCCGGGATCCCAGGCCCGGTACACCTCGCTGTAGCCGCCGACCGCGATCAGGTCCCGGAGTTCGAGGTCGCCCCAGCGCTCGAATGGAAGCGGATGGATCGGACGGGAGACCGCGCCCCCGGCGGCAGACGCGGTGGCGGCGGCGGCGCTTGCGGCAGCCGTCCCGGTCACCCCGTGCGTCGAGGCGGAGGCGGCGCGGACGAGGAAGCCCGGATCGATCGCGGAAGTCTCCGGGCTGACCGGCACGTTGAGAATGGGGATGCCAAAAGACGTGTCGGGATCGCCCCCACCGGCCTGCACCTGAAGGACAGGCTCGATTCGCCGCAGACGCTCGAGCCCCGGACGAAGGTCGGGCCGGCGCGAGAGCTCCGCCTCCCAGTCGATCAATTCCCCTTCGAGAATCGCTTCGGTGAGGCGGGTTAGATCTTCATCCTGCTCGCTCATCCATTTCCTCGGACAGTTTGAGAACGGCCCGCCGGACGAGCAGTCGCGCCGCATTCGCCGTGGGACGCTGCATCGCCTCGGCCACCTGCTCGTACGGAAGCCGCATTTCGACACGTAGGAAGATGGCTTCCCGGTAATCCTCCGGAAGCTTCTTGAGAGCCGCCTCGTAGCGCTTCACGGCTTCGCGTCCGATCGTCTCCTCGAGCGGCAGCGGACCGTCGTCGGGAAGGTCCTCCGGGATCTCGATCTTCGTCGGGAGCCGCCGGAAGCGACGGATCTCGTCACGCACCTGGTTGTGCAGGATCTGCCGCAGGTAGGCCAGGAACGCTCCCTCGTGCCGGGGTACGAAATGGTCCAGATTGCGATAGGCCCGAATCAGCGTCATCTGGACGAGATCGGGCGTCTCGTTCAGATCGCGACACCCCGCCGGCAGGCGCCCGTGGGCCCACCGCTCGAGCACCGGCCGGTAGCGCGCGAGCAGGAGATCCTGGGCGATGCGATCGCCGGCACGAGCCCGCTCCAAGAGGGTCAACGTCGAATCCAGGGAGACCGTTCGGAGAGACTCTTCCGGTTCTTCGGAATGCGGATCGGGCTTGAGCATGAGGATTCCTCGGGACGGCTCACGGAGAGCGAGACCGAAACACAGGCCCTGGAACCGCAGAATCAGAGGGGGAGGCCGGGCGAGGTGCGCCGAGGAGTGTGCACGCGACCGGGGCCGGAGGCAAGATGGCAACTACATTATGTCAAACTTGCCCCGGGGCAACCGACCGCAAGCTCCTCGAATGACGTTCTTCCAGCGGTAAGGGGCGATCTCCGACCCTTCCGGAGGAAGGTCCGAATGCGTTCGTTTCAAGCCTTGTTGTTGTTGATGCTGCTCGTGCTCCCGGCGATCCCCTGTCATGCACAATCCGAGCTTGCACAGGATCACCGCTCGACCGCAGTCGGATTCAGCGATTTCGAGGCGCCGCTCGGTGTCCGCTGGTGGCTCGGTGAGTCGCACGCCGTAGGGCTGGACTTTGGCGTCGGCTTCTTCTCGGGAGATGTCGGGGCCCCGGGGGGAGGTACGGACGTCATCACCGGAGCTCTCGCCTTCCCGGTTCGGGTCACGTCGTGGGACCGACTGCGAGTCGCGATTCGACCCGGTCTCAAGTATCAGAGGCGCGAATTCACGTCGATCATTCTGGGCGGTTTTATCTCGGACGAGGCCAGCAATGCCTACTCGGTTTCCGTCGCGCTCGAGCCTGAGTTCTTCCTGATCCGGAACTTCAGCGTGTCCGCCGCCGTTGGCGCGCAGGTCCGGTTCACGCACTACGAGGAGTCAGGCGAGGACACGAGTGAGTTCTTCAGCCAGGGGCAGACGCTGCTCGGCTTCGGCGTCCACGCCTACCTGTTTGGCGGCGCGCCCTAAGAACGAGAACGGGGCGCCCTCGCGTGAGGGTGCCCCGTTCGTGACGAAACCGCATCCGCGGGCCGAAGCTCGCAGTCCAGCCAACGCTAGATCTTCTTTTTGCCCTCGCTCGCGACCGCCAGCAGCTGGCGGGCCTGCGGCATGAGCTCGAGCGCCTTCTGCAGCTGGCCGTCGCCCTCGGCATCGATCCGGTAGCGGGCCACGAGACCGAACAGGTTCGATGCCACCTCGGCCTTGATCCGGCGCCGCACGTACTCGCTCTCCTCGTCGATCTGCAGCGCGGTCGGCTTCACCTTCTTGTCGGCCGCGAACTTCTTGAACTCCGCGACCTGGGCATCACTCGTGTTCCAGGTCTTCGCGAACTCGTCGAAGCTCTTCGGGAAGCGATCGCGGTCGTTGCCGACGAGCCGCGTGGCGAAGTCGAAGAACACATTCGCGCGCTCGAGCTCCATCTCGGCCACCGTGAGGCTCTCGGACGGCACGATCACGTCGGGACGGATTCCGCCGCCGCCGTACACCGTCCGGCCCGCGGTGGTCTGGAACTTCGGGCGCTTCGCGAGCGTGGTGTCATCCTCCGCGTCGCGCATGAACGCCTCTTCCTGATAGGTCTGTTTGTCCGTCTCCGAATAGTCCCTTTGAATCAACCGACCGCTCGGCGTGTAGTACTTCGCGATCGTGAGCAGCAGCGCCGATCCGTTCTTGAGCCGCATCTGGTTCTGGACGAGACCCTTTCCGAACGTCGTCACGCCCGCGACGAGTCCGCGGTCCGTGTCCTGAATGGCTCCGGCCGTGATCTCCGACGCGGACGCCGAGCCGTGATCCACGAGCACGACGATCGGGAAATCGAGGAACTTGTTGCGATCCGATGCGAAGTAATCGCTCGCCGCATTTGGTCCGCGCCCCCGCGTGTAGACGATCTTCTGGCCCGAGGGCAGGAAGTGATCGGAGACTTCGACGGCTTGATTGAGAAGTCCGCCTGAATTAAATCGCAAATCGAGCAACAGCTCCTTCATTCCCTGAGCCTTCAGGGTTTCGAGCTTCTTCTCGAGCTCGGCGCCCGTCGCCGAGGCGAATCGCGTCACGCGGATGTAGCCGACGCCCGGACGGATCATGAACGCGTAGGGCACGGACTCCTGCGGAATGCGCGCACGAATGATGTCGAACTCGAGCCGTCCGGCGGTGCCGTCGCGCTCGATCGAGACGTGCACGGTCGAGCCTTCCGGACCGCGCAGGGACTTGAACACGTCGTTGTTCGTCACGGTGTGAGGCACGTCGTTACCGTCGATCGCGACGATGCGGTCGGCCGCACGAATGCCGAGCCGGAACGCCGGCGTCCCCTCGAGCGGTGAAATGACGATGAGCTGCCCGTCACGGATGTCGAAGTTGATCCCGATCCCGGAGTAGTTCGCCTTGAACGATTCGCTGAACTGCTCGTAGCGGTCCGCGGGCATGTAGACCGAGTGCGGATCGAGCGTCGTGAGCATCCCGTCGATCGCACCCTTGATGAGCTTCTCGTTGTCGACGGGGTCCACGTACTGCGACTGCACGTACGAGAGGACCTGTCCGAACAGGTCGAGCTGCGTCCTCAGATCGTCCTGGGCGGACAGTCCGGACGACAGACCTGCGACCAGTGCGACTCCGAGAACGCCCGCGATCCACCAGCGATGCCAGGTGCGAAACGTGCGATTCATGTTGGGCCTCCTCCGGGTGCGTCGGTCACGCCCCGCGGGCGGTCGCGGGAATTCTCGTCTTCAGGCTCTGGAGCCTGTCCACCGCCTTCTCGAGCGTCGAGCGGCGGCGGGCGAAATGGAACCGCAGGCGTTGTCGGCCTGCGGCGGGATCGGCGTAGAAGCTCGAGCCGGGGACGGCGGCGACGCCCACGCTCGCGACCAGCCAGCGTGCGAACGAGACGTCGTCCTCGTGCCCGAAGCCCGTGATGTCCGTCATGACGTAGTACGCGCCACGCGGTCGGTAGGTCCGGAACCCGGCCTCCTCGAGCGCCGGGACGAGGTAATCGCGACGGGCCTCGTACTCGGCGCATAGGCTCCTGTAATACGCCTGGTCCAAGGATAGCGCGACTGCACCCGCTTCCTGCAGGGGCGCGGGCGCGCCCACGGTCAGAAAATCGTGAACTTTCCGGATTGCGCCCGTGAGGTCGGGCGGCGCAAGGACCGTTCCGATCCGCCAGCCGGTCACGCTGTATGACTTGGAAAGCCCCGAGATCGTCACGGTGCGGTCGCGCATGCCGGGCAGAGTCGCCATCGGCACGTGCGTGCCCCCGTCGTAGACCATGTGCTCGTAGATCTCGTCGGTGACGCAGATCGCGTTCCAGCGCTCGCACAGCCGGGCGATCTCGAGGAGCTCCTCGCGCGTGAACACCTTGCCGGTGGGATTGTTCGGCGTGTTGACGACGATCGCCCGGGTGCGGTCGTTGAACGCGCGCTCGAGCTCGTCCGGATCGATCGCCCAGTCGGGCTCACGCAGGCGCACGAACCGCGGCGTCGCCCCGGAGAGGATCGCGTCCGGACCGTAGTTCTCGTAGAACGGCTCGAACACGATCACTTCGTCGCCCGGATTCACGAGCGCGAGCAGGGTCGAGATCATGCCCTCGGTCGAGCCACACGTGACGGTGACTTCGCGCTCGGGGTCATACTCGAGGCCATAGAGCGCTTTGGTCTTCGCGACCAGGGCATCCCGTAACGATTTTGCCCCCCATGTAATTGCATACTGATTCACGTCCGCCTCGATCGCTCTGATCGCGGCGTCCTTGAGCGGGCGCGGACAGGCGTCGTCGGGAAAGCCCTGGGCCAGGTTCACCCCATTGTGATCGGCACAGAGCCGCGTCATCTCGCGGATCACGGACTCCGTGAAATGGTGGGTTCGGGTGGCCGTCCGGGTTACGGTCCGGCCCGGGTCGGGGCTCTGAGGGCTCAGGGGGTTCGTCGGGTTCATGGGCCATAAGTTTACACCCGGTGCGCGGTTGACGCACGCACGGTCAGGCCCTAGCGTGGTCGCCATGATTGCCGACGCGGCTTCCCGTCTTGCCTCGGTCACGCTGGTCGGGCTCCCCGACGAGGGGCTCACAGCGGCCTTCCGGAGAGAGTTCCAGGCCCGCCCCTATGCCGGCGTCCTCCTGTTCCGGCGGCACTTTCGGACCGCGACCGCACTCCCCGGTTTGATCGCGGAGCTGCGTGCGCTGGCCGCACCGCGACGGATCCTCGTTGCCGTGGACGAAGAGGGCGGGTTCGTTTCGCAACTCGCCCCGGACTTCCCTGTGCCGCCGAACGCGCGCGTGCTCGGCCGTGCCGCGAGCGTGACCGAGGTCGAGCGCATTGCCGCCACCGTCGGCACCTGGCTCTCGGCGCTCGGCGTCGACGTGAATTTCGCTCCCTCACTCGATGTCGACTCGGAGTCCGCAAATCCGGTCATCGGCCCGCGCTCGTTCGGATCCGACCCGGCGCGCGTCATCCAGCTCGGAACCGCCGCGCTCCGCGGTTATCGCGAAGGCGGCGTGCTGTCGACCGTGAAGCATTTTCCAGGACACGGGGCCACTTCGTACGATTCGCATCTCACGTTGCCGGATTGCGAGGCCGATGAAGCCACGCTCATGGCACGCGATGTGGCACCGTTCCGCGAACTGCTTCATCTGGCTCCGCTCGTCATGACCGCGCACGTGCGCTACGCCGCTCTCGATCCGGGGTGGCCGGCGACGCTCTCGCCGCGGATCGTGACCGGGCTCCTGCGCGGAACGCTCGACGGTCGCGGAGTCGTCGTGACGGATGCGATGGAGATGGCCGGGGTTGCCGACGAGGCCCCGGGGGGCGCCTCCCTCCTGCTTGCGCTGGCCGCCGGGTGCGACCTGCTCCTCCTTGGAGCGTGGAACGCGCGCGTGACCGAGCAGTTTGCTCAAGCGGCCCGACGCTGGGAGCACGAGGGCGAGAGCATCCTCCCGCTCGCCCGGTGGGAGGCCGCGCGCGGTGCGATCGAAGCGCTGTATGCGGCATCGATCGCGTCCGAGCGCGCGGATCACGGCGAGCACGGAGAGCCTGCGGATCGCGCGAACCTGTCGCTCCTCGTTCCGCCGTCGTGGGACCCGATGCTGCTTTCGATTTGCCGGCGCTCGCTGTCGTGGGACGGTCCGCCGACCCCGCCGGCGCACGAGCGCCTCGAGGTGCTCGAGCCGGCCTGGAGCGCCGGACCTTCGATCGCCGAGCTCCTGCTCGAAGCGGGCGTGCCGTCGCGCGGTCGCGCGTTCAGACAGGCCGCTCCCGGCGCCGCGCCCGGTCGCACGCCGGACGTCACGCCGGACTTCGCGTCCGCGCTCCCCATCGGCGCAGCCGGCGGTGGAGGCACGAACGCGAGCGATCCCCTCGTGGTTGCCTTGCCGCGCCGCACACAGCTCCTGCCGGATGAGGCGCACGCGCTTCATGCGCTCTGCGGAGCGCGACCCGTCCTGCTCGTCGCGCTCGAGCAGGATTCCTTCTTGGGCGACTTCCCGGAAGCCGCTGGACGTCTTTCGGCCTGCGACGCCACCCCCGCGATGCGACGCGCGATCGCGCTCGAGATTGCCGAGATCCTGAGCAAGGTTTCGTGAGCCGAGCCATTCCGGGCGACGGCTCGCGAGCTCCCATGCCCTGACGTCAGGTTCGACTTCGGGCGCTCTCCCGAGCCTGTTCGCGTTTGTTGGCCATGAACGCGCCCCCGAACACTCGCTCGGCCTCGTACTGATTGTGGGCGCGACATCGGAGTCGCATTCCCTCCCGAGTCGCGCTCCCGCCCCTCGCCACCGGGTCAATGTGGTCGAATTCCAGAAACTTGCGGGCCACACAGCGGTGTCCGCCTTCGCCTACAAACGTGCAACGACCCTGATCGCGTTTCCAGACCGCACGCTTGACCGATGCCGACACGTATCGACTCTGTGCCGAGCCACTCACTTCGCGGGGCTCCCGCGTGGCCGCTGCGGGCCGCGCGACCGGACGATGGTTCGGCACCGCCTTCCTGGTGGCCGCGAACTTGCGAGACTCGAGTTTCCCGATGAGAGCGTCGAGCGCGCGGTCGAGCACAGCCTCGAGGTCGCCCGACGGAACGGAGTGACTCAGCAACTCCTGGGCATATCGAAGCTTGTCGTGCGTGCCCTTGGCGATGGCGAGGCGAAGGAGGTAGCGCGCGGGAGCCGCGTCAACTTGCCCCGGGGCAAGTTCACCGACCGGCTGTTGCTCGCGGGCTTCAACTTGCCCCGGGGCAACCTTGTCCAACAGCCCGCCCGTCGCCGCCGCAACTTGCCCTGGGGCAACTTGCCCCGGGGCAAGTTCGACCTTCGGCAACGCCCGGACCGCGGGAAGCGCACGGAGTGTCTGAACCATCGCCGCCCCGTCGGACAGCGGGAACCGCCGGGCGAGGAACTCTTCGATCTCGGCCTTCCGGCGATGCGACACGGCCTGGATCAGCTCGTCGGCATTCTCGGCGGTGAGATGAGGCGCGAGCAGCCGTGCGGCGGTCAAATGCAGGCGGCCCTCGGCCAGGGCCCCGAACAGGGCCGGAAACTGCCGGGCCGCACGCGCCGCCTGGATGCGCTTGAAGGCCGCATCGTCGGACAGGTGGAGGCCATCGACGCAGAAGGCGTGCATCGACGCATAACCCGCCGGGACATAGAGCCGACGTGCGTCGACCTCCGCCAGGCAGGCCAAAAGCTCGGCCGTGGTCAGGCGATCCCGGGCAACGAGCTCGTTCAGATTGCGAAGCAAGACTTCATCGCTCAGATGAGTCAGGGCATAGGTACGCATGGCATCGACTCCACCGGGGGCGCACCTTTGAGCGGGGGCTCGCTAACTTTGTATCACGACGCGCGGACACCCTCGGACAGCCGCGCGCCAAGCGCCGTTCAGGGCCTCATGAGCGGCTGTGCCGAACCTCCACGGGATCTCTCAAACTGAGCGATCCTGAGCGCGCTAGCGTGTGTCCCTTGAAAGAACCGGCGGCGTCACACAGAACCGCCGCTCATTGCCGTCAAGAAAAATCATTCACCGAACAGAGAAATTCTCGTTCGCACACCACTCGTTCATGCCGGCTCACGGCGGTAGGACGGCCAACGTCCCTCGCGCATGAGGAGCCACAGCTCCGATGTCGGAACGAAACCAAGGCGCGAGGCCGCCGCGAGCGAAGCGGCGTTCGATTCGACCGCACCCCAGGTCGCGGTTCTCCCCTGTTCCCGCATGACCGCCGCGAGATGCCGTGCGGCGATTCCGGCAAGGCCCTTTCCCCGCGCTTCGGGGAGAGTGTCGACGGACACGTCCCACCAGCGTTCGGTCCTGGCGCTCGCGTAGCAGAACGAGATCGCCCGATCCCCCACGCAAGCCGCCACGACCGGCGAATAGCTGCAGGCTTCGATCAAGTCGGCCTTCACATCGGGCTCGAGATCGTCGCGGGCCACGATCTCCGCGCGATGGACCGGGCGCAGGGTGACGCCGGCATCGCGGGCATCACCGGCATTGCCGGGACGCCCGCTGCCGGCGGCGGCCCGGTACCACTCCGGATCCGAAGGTTCGTGAATGATGGCACGCTCGAGTGTGAAGTCATCGAGGCCGGCGGCGAGATGCGGACCCATCGCATCGAACGCGAGCAGATCGAGCGGCCCCTCGAGGCCTTCGATCGCCTCGCGTACGGCTTCGACGCCAGGATCCCCGAAGACCGAGACCAGCGGACGTTCTGTCGATCGGGCGACGAAACCGCGCTCGTCACAGGGTCCGGAGAGAACACAGCGACCCGTGAGCAGCATCCACCGCGTTTCGACGAAGCGGGGCAGGTCGGGGACGAGTTCGAGAAGGTTCGTGATCTGTCGGCCTGCTCTGGATCGCCGGGCGCTCTTCCGACGCGTCAGCCCTTCTTCTGCGGGAACAGGAACCCGACCACGAGGCGGAGCTGGTTCTCGGCCGCTCCCGTCGGTCGCTCGACGAAGTTGTAGTACTGGATTCCAAGATTCGTGGGCCGCGTGCCGATCATCGTCGTCTTCGTGATTCCGGCTCCGAGCGGAACGGTCCACTCCTCGCCTTCGGCCGCACTCCAGTTGGCCGTGATGATCGGTCCGGTGCTGAGGGCCCAGCCGTCCCCCATGTTGTAGTTGATGAACGGCTGAATGGTCGTCTGGTTGATCTTCTCGCCCTGACCGTCGTGTGAGAACGACCACAGCTGATTGGCGAGCCCGCCCAGGACCCAGGGACCTGCGGTCTTCACGATCACCGCACCGGGGCCGGCGGCCCACTCGCCCGATCGCGCGAGGTCATTGGTCGCCGTCGGGAAAGAGAAGACCGGGCCCAGGCCAAGGACGGTCGCGCCGGGATTTGCGCCCGTGAAGTAGAGCTGTAACTGGATGTCTCCGATCCCGGTTTCGCGCTCATCAGTTCCCGTCGGGATGTTCAGGTAGGGAACAATGGGTCGCGCGATGAGCTTCGCACCCTTGCCGACGGACATCGGGAAGACGGGCTGGAAGTTCATATTGTAGAACGCGCGGTCCTCGTATACGCCTCCCGTGTTCCAGTTGAACTGAAACGGAATGGAAGTCAGATCGGCCACCGGATTCTGGGTCTGCTTCGCAAGCGCTGTCGCGTCCATGTGTTCCTGGGCGATGGCTCTGGACGCTCCAAGCGAGAGGAGAACGGCCGACACAAAGACAAACCATCGCGCTCGCGACATGAGATACCTCCGTGTGGGAGAACACGTGTCGACCGTCCCTCTGAGCCGCGGCCGGCGCCGAACGGTCGAAGCTTTACTCGATTCGGGGCGGACCGGCAACCAAACGGCTCAAGCCACGCGTCCGCTCCGTACTGCGTCGAATCGAAACGCCGCAGGCGCTTCGCCGCCTTCGACGAGATCGGCCGCGAGACGTCCGACCGCGGGCCCGAGCTTCATGCCGTGGCCCGAGCCGCCTCCGGCGACGAACGTGCGGGCGTGTCCCGGCACGCGATCGATCAAGAAGTTCCCGTCATAGGTCATCGCGTAGAGACAGCCGCGATCCTCGGCATACCAGTCCGGATCGATTCCAGGCAAATGCGTGCGCACGAAATCCCGACTCGACTTTCGGTCCTCCGGATCCACACGCCGCGCAGCGTCGGGATCCGCAGGATCCCCCGGCTCATGGTGGGCCACCTTGAGTAAACCGCCTTCGAGCGGCATCCCGTACCACCCTGACGTGACAAGGTCATGCATCCAGACGGGAAACGCGGGCGGCGTGAAACGCGCCTCCTCCCCTGCGGGCGCGCGATAGTAGGTCACGAACTGGCGGGTCGGCGAGACCTCGCCGGCGTGCTGCGGCAGCAGCGCGCGGAACCAGGCCCCCGTCGCGACGATCACCGTATCGAACTCGAACCGCTCGCCGCCTCCGAGCGCGATGGCGGCGTGTTTCGCGCTCTCGTCCACGGCGGCGACGCGCGCGCTGGCGACGATCGTCCCTCCAGCCTCGCGAAGCGCGCGGGCCGTCGCGCGCACGGCTTCGGCAGCGCGCAGGTAGCCGCCCTGGGGATTCCAGGTCACGGCTTCGATCCCTTTGTACGAGAACTGCGGGAAGCGTGCGCGCGCCTGGTCGACGGTCCACAACTCGACCGGCCAGCCGTGCTCGATCAAATAGTTATAAGAGAGCCACTCGTGACGAGACTCGTCGAATGAGCCGGCGAGTGCGATCACGCCGGTTTCGACGTAGAGCGGCTGCGACCAGCCGCGCTCGAGTGCGCGATAGCGGGAGCGGGCTTCGTCAACGAGCGGCACGTAGAGCGGGCACGCGGCGCCGTACTCGAAGCGAAGTGCCTTCGTGTGGTCGTGGCTTGCGGCATCCGGGGCCGGTGGCTCGGCGCGATCGAACACCGTGACCGAATGATGACGGCGCGCGAGCTCGAGGGCCGCGGAGAGCCCGAAGATGCCGCCGCCGACGATGCCGATTCTCACTTGCGCCGTCTCCCTGCGCCCGCCCTGCCCGAAGCCCGACCGTACCCGCCCCCGCCTGGAGACTCGACGATCAGCCGCTCGCCCGCCGCGAACGTGCGCACGAACTTGCCCGGAAGCTCCTCGGTGCGTCCGGTCCGACCGGAACGACCCGCGCGACCGGAACGACCGGCGGGAACACGCAGGTTACGACCCCGCTTCCCGTCGCCCCCGCCCGCGACTCCCCAGGGCGCGATCTTCCGACGATCCGAGATCACGGTCACGGTCGAGGGGACGAGGAGCTCGATTTCCCGTACGAGGCCGTCGCCGCCGCGGTGTCGTCCGCGGCCCCCGCTTCCGCGGCGAAACGCGTAACGCCGAACCCGCATCGGGAACAGATGCTCGAACGCCTCGATCGGCGTGTTGAGCGTGTTCGTCATGTGCGCCTGCATCCCGGAGGCTCCGTCCCACGACGGCCCGGCGCCGTGTCCCCCGCCGAGCGTCTCGTAGTAGGCGAACGGAGATCCGTCGGGAGCCGTTCCGCCGACCATCACGTTGTTCATGGTCCCGTAGCTCGCAGCGGGAATCTCGTCGGGGAGCGCGCGCGAAAGGGCACCAAATAACGTGTCCGTGATTCGTTGAGACGTCTCCACGTTCCCGCTCGAGACCGCCGCCGGATAGCGTGCCGCAACGATCGAGCCCTCGGGACAAAGGACTGTGAGCGGCCTCAGGCAACCTTCGTTGGTCGGGAGATCGCGTCCGGCCAGGCATCGGAACACGTAGAGCACGGCCGAGAGCGTGATCGAGTAGACGGCATTGAGTGGGCCGGCGACCTGCGGCGCGCTGCCCGCGAAGTCCACGGTCGCGCGACCGCCGCGCACGGTGATCGCGACCGCAAGCCGTGCGGACGGACCGCCGAGGCCGTCATCATCGAGCGCGTCACTAAACGTGTAACGTCCCGGACGCACCCGGGCGAGCACGGCGCGCACACCCCGCTCCGCGTAATCAAGTAAATACCCAGCGTAGCGCGTGAGCTCTTCCGGGCCGCTCCGCTCCGCGAGCTCGACCAACCTCCGCGCCCCGGTCGCGTTCGAGCCGAGCTGCGCTTCGAGGTCGGCCTGCCGCTCGCCGGGCGTCCGAACGTTTGCCGTGATGAGCCGCCACAGGTCGTGTTGCACTTCTCCGCCGCGCACGATCTTGACCGGCGGAATGCGCACGCCTTCCTGCACCATCTCGGTCGCGAGCGGAAGGGATCCGGGGCTCATTCCCCCGACGTCCGCGTGATGCGCGCGATTGGCGACATAGAAGCGCGCGCGTCTCTCCCGCGGCAGGAACACCGGGGACACGAGCGTGATGTCCGGGAGGTGCGTTCCCCCCTCGTAGGGATCGTTCACCAGCACGGCATCGCCGCGCTCGAGCGGTCCGCGCGCGAGAGCCGCCTGAACCGAGAGGGGCATCGACCCCAGGTGAACCGGGATGTGCGCGGCCTGCGCGATCATGCGGCCTTCGTGATCGAACACCGCGCACGAGTAGTCGCGCCGCTCCTTGATGTTCGGCGACGAGGCGGAGCGACCGAGCACGACGCCCATCTCTTCGGCCGCGGCCGCGATCAGGTGCTGGTAGATCGCGAGCCGGACCGGATCGAACGGGGCGCCGGGCACGCGCGCTCTCCGTTTCATGACCGCCTCCCCCACGTCAGGCGGAGGTGCCCGAGCGTATCCATGCGAACCCGCCAGCCGGCCGGAACCCAGGTCGTGGCACCGTACTCGACGATGACGAGCGGGCCGCGTGCGGCGAGGTCGCGTCCGAGCGCCTCGCGCCGGAGGACGGGCACGCGCTGCGGACGGCCGCTCCCTGCGCGCGCGAACACCGGCGTCGATCCCAGGCGGGCGTCGCGGGCACGCGTGCGTGCGGGCGCACGCTGCACCGGAAGGCTCGGTCCCCGTCGCCGAGCGGTCAGCTCGCACTGCACGATCTCGATGGACTCGCCCGGCCGCGCGTACCCGAAGCGTCGCTCGTGCGCGCGGTGGAACTCGTTTCGAAGATCGCGCCCGGCTTGCGCGAGTGAGCCTGCGGGCACGAGCAGCTCGAACGACTGTCCGCGATAGCGCAGTGCGCAGGCCGTTTCGAAAGCCCACCCGGCGCCGGCGCCGACGAGTCGACCCGTGATTTCGCGACGAAGGGAGGCGAACGTCTCGCGCACGCGCGGCGCCGGCCAGCGCTCTGAAGGAGCGACCGACAGGAGAATCGTGCGCGTCACATCGTGCATCTCGTCCGCGCCGAGAAGCCCCCACGCCGAGAGCACGCCCGCGCCCGGCGGGACCAGCACTTCCCCGACGCCCAGCGATTCCGCGAGCTCGCAGGCATGGAGCGGCCCGGCTCCCCCGAACGCGACGAGTGCGGCGTCGCGCACGTCGTGCCCGCGCTCGACCGAGATCACGCGCAGCGCGCGCTCGATGGTCGCGTTCGCAACCCCGAGGACGCCACGTGCGGCAGTGATCACATCGGTCCCAAGCGTGCGCCCCAGGCGAGCGAGAGCCCGCGTTGCCGCGGCAACGTCGAGCGGCATTGCACCATCCAGGAAAAGCCCGGGCAGGATCCGTCCGAGGACGACCTGCGCGTCCGTCACCGTTGCCGGTCCCCCGCGTCCGTAGCACGCGGGACCGGGATCCGCCCCGGCGGACGAGGGCCCGACCGCGAGCGCACCGCCCGCATCGACGCGCGCGATCGAGCCGCCTCCCGCCCCCACGGTGTGGACGTCGAGAATCGGGATCGCAAGCGGCACGCCGCCGATCTCGGATTCGCGCGTCGCAAGCAAGCGTCCTGGCACGAGCGCGACATCCGTCGAAGTGCCACCGATGTCGAGCGTGAGAATCGTCGAAAGACCCGCCGCGCGCGCGATCCGGTGTGCGCCGAGCACGCCGCCCGCGGGACCCGAGAGAACCGTGTGGACCGGCGTGCGCGCAGCCTCGCGCGCCCGCGCCACGCCACCGTTCGATTGCATGATGCGGAGCCGGTGCGCACGCGGCGCATCGAGTCGCGCGAGATAGCGCTGAACGAGCGGTCCGACGTACGCGTTCACGGTCGTGGTCGAGCCGCGCTCGACTTCGCGATACATGCGGACGACATCGGACGAGAGCGAAACAGGAACGCCGGGAAAGGCACGCGCGAGCGCACGGCCCACGCGTCGCTCATTCGAAGGATTGGCATAGGAATGAAGCAGGCACACCGCGACCGCCTCCGGACGCAGTCGCCGCGCGCGGCGCACGACGGCGGCCAGGGCGGCCGGTCGAAGCGGCACGAGGGCTTCGCCGCCCGGGCCCGTTCGCTCGTCGAGTCCGAGCGCGGCCCCCGCCGGGACGAGCGACGGCGGCCGCCGCGGCGCGAGCGCGTAGAGCTCGGGGCGATCCTGCCGTGCGATCTCGAGAAAGTCCTCGAAGCCCGCCGTGGTCACGAGCGCAATCCGCGCCCCGCGGCGTGCGAGGAGCGCGTTCGTCGCGACTGTAAAGCCGTGCGCGACCTCCCACGGGCGTGAGCGCGCAACGTCGACGCCGAGCGCGAGCAGCCGGCGTGCCGCGATCGCGAGTCCCTGGTGGAACGCGCGCGACGGATCGTCCGGCGTGGACGGCACCTTGAACAGGAACGACCCGCCCGGACCCGGGTGAACGACCAGGAAGTCCGTGAACGTCCCGCCGGTATCGATCCCGACGTGAATCCCGCCTCGCCGTCGGCCTCGCACACCACGCCTCACGGGTGCGGCTCCTTCGGGCGCGCGCGGCGGGAGAGCCACTGCGCGAGCCCGAGACCGAGGATCGCGAGCGCGGCCGCGACATAGACCCACGTCGGGAGCTTCACGGCGTGCCCGAACCACGCGAGCGCGAAGTAGTAAGGAAGACACCCGAGCCCGATCGCAAGCGCGAAACGCCACAGCGAGTACCCGCCGGCAGCCGCGATCAAGCGGAGCGGCCCCGCGCCGAGGGGCGTGGCGTAGATCACGAACAGTGCCCAGAACGTCGCGTGACTCGAGGTTTGAACGGTCGCCTCAATGCGCTCCTTCCAGCGGCGAAGCCAGCCGGGCAGGCGATCCGAGCGACGAAGGAGCGCCCGCACGCCCAGGTACTGGACGACCGAGCCTCCGGCCGTGCCGAGCGCGCCGAGCACGGCGACCAGGATCGGGGCATGCTTTTGACCCATGTAGGCCACATAGACGGTAGACGCGAGAGGAAATAGAAGCGCGTCCACGAACAGGTAGAGGAAGTAGAACCAGAGCTGATCGAACAGCCCCGGGGGTGCCCCGTTCATGCGGCCGGAGTCGGGGCGAAAACGGGCTCACGCGAGGGTTCGTCTTCCGGGGCGGGCACGGGCGACGGCCGCCGTTCCGGAACGCGCAGCACGACCATCGTCATGTCGTCCTCGAAGTCATCGCTGCCCGCGAACGCGCGCACCGCGTTCTTGACGGTGGCCACGATCTCCTCCGCCGACAGGTAGCGATCCATGCTCCGGAGCACGTCCATGAGCCCCTCCTCGCCGAAGAACTCCCCGTTCGGCGTGCGCGCCTCGGTCACACCGTCCGTGTAGAGAAGGAGCCGGTCGCCGGCCTGGAGCCGGACGCGACCCTCCTCGAGACGGGGATCCTCGAATACGCCGAGCAGGAGCCCGCCGTGATGCAGCACCTCGATGCGGCCGTCCGCGCGCAGGAGGAGTGGCGGATTGTGTCCGGCGTTCGTGTAGACGAGCTCGAGGGATTTGGGGTCGAGCCGTCCCAGAAAGCAGGTGGCGAACATGCCGCTCTCGCCGCGCGCGAGCATGAGCGTGTTGATCCGAGCGAGGATCTCGCGCACCGGGCGGTCCTCGCTGGCCTGCGTGCGCAGCGAGGCCTGCATCATGCTCATGACAAGTGCCGCCGGCACGCCCTTGCCGGAGACGTCCGCGATCGCGGTCAGGAACGAGTCGCCCGTATCCATGACGTCGAAGTAGTCGCCGCCGACCTCCTTCGACGGCTGGTTCATGCCGAACACGTCGAGATTCTCGAGACGCGGGAATGTCGTCGGCAGGTATCCGAACTGGATCTGACGCGCGAGCGAGAGCTCCTCCTCGAGCGCGACGCGGCGCACGCTCTCCGTGTAGAGCGACGCCGTGCGCATTGCGGCCCCGGTCTGGTTCGCGAGCGTTTCGAGCAGGAACAGGTCCTCGCGCGAGAAGCGGCCGCCTGTGATCTTCCGCCCGAGCGCGATCACGCCGAGCGCCTCCTCGCGATGGCGCACGGGGACGAGCAGCCCCATGTCGAGACTGCGGGTTGTCTCGAGGAACACCTCGGCCTCGTGCACGAGCTCGGGCGGCCAGCCGTCCACGACCTGGGTCGCGAGCGACGGACCGATCGCCAGCCCCTCTGCGGGCAGCGCGTGCGCCCAGGCGCAGAGCGACGTGTCGAGCGCGAGCTCGCCGCCCGTACGCACGCCGCCCGCCCGGTCGAACGAGGCGACCGGCTCGAAACGGTCGCCCGCCCGCTGGAGCAGAACGCAGCGCTCGGTCAGGAGAGATTCGCCCACGGCATGAGTCAGCCGGCCCGCGAGCGTCTCGAGGTCGAGCAGTGTCACGATGTCGCGCGAGAGGTTCTGGATGACGGTCCGGCCCTCGCGCCGGTCGCGCGACAGGTAGCCCTCGACGACCTCCTCGAGGCGCGACACGATCGGCGGCAGCGTCGAGACGAGCATGAGCAGGAGGAGCGGCTCGACAAGCCTGGGATCGATCCCCGACCAGCGCCGCATGAACGACGTGACGACGTTCGAAAGCCCCATGTAGACGAGGATGAGACCGAGCGCGGGGAGCAGGAACAGGATGCCGCGCCGCACGAGAACACCCGCGTCGAGGAAGCGATAGCGGACGATCGCGTACGCGATCGAGCCGGAGCCCAACGCGAGCGCGAACACGAGGAGCCCCGCGCGCAGGCCCTCCCCGGCGTTTCCTCCCACTCCGAACACGGTGGGCAGCGGAACCGCGGCCGAATAGAGGACGAGGCAGGCCCCGAGGCCGAGCGAGATCGCGCGCAGCTGATCGCGCAACCGCGGGCTCGTGACTTCGCGCAGACGTACGCCGAGCACGAGGAGCGTGACGACGACGTACGCGAGGTTGACGAGCGAGAACAGGACCTGGTGCGCTTCGTAGAGGAGCCCGAGCGCAACCCGCACCGTCGCGAAGAACGGCGACGCCCACCCGGAGCGCGACGCGACGTCCGGGATCCAGAACGTCTCGTTCGAGAGCCGGGCGGCGAACGTGAGGAGCAGGTGGAAGATGTAGGGCGTGAAGACGAGGACTTCGAAGAACGGGATCCGCCGGTACCACCGGGGCTCGCGCGGGAACACGAGCACGAACAGGAGGAGCGACGGGAAGAAGAACTCCCAGAGATACGAGAAGTACTGGGCCGCGTCGGTGGTTGCGACGACGCCCGAACCGGCTGTGCCCCGGGCAGCGAGCCCGAACCCGACGAGCAAGGCGCCCAGGCCGCCGAACGACAGCATGAGCGCGGCCCAGCGGTTCGGCCGCTGCCGCGGATCCTCACGGAAGATCGCAATGCCGAGCGCGATGATGAGGGCGCCGAGCGAGACGCAGAGGGTGGCGCCCCAGAGAGCGAGCGACATGTCGGCGACGTCCTCCGATGCCGGGGAAGCGGAGGCGCCCCGGACGATCCCGGTCGAGAACGCCTAGGGCGCGGGCTGCGCCGCCCCGGGCGCCGGCACGGGCGGCATCGGGGGCGGAATGGGACCGGCCGGCGGAATCGGGGGCGCGAAGGTCGGGCCCGGTCCGCCGAGCGAACCAGGAAGCGGCGCAGGCTGGCCCGCCCGACTCATCAGGATGCCTCCCATTCCGGCCCAGATGGCGCCGGTCAGGACGATGAAGCCTAACACGCCGAGCATTCCGCCCACGAGTTCGGCGGGCGGGACGAGGGTGCCGAGGAGATTGAACAGATTCCCCACCACTCCGATGGCTCCGAAGGCCCCCACGCCGATGAGTGCGTTTCGCATGAGGCTCGGCGCGCCGAGGCGCGGCGCGAGGCGGCGCACGAGCCAGCCCCCGACCGCGGTCGCGCCCAGGATGCCGCCCCACAGGACGAGCAGCATGAGCCCGACGCAGAAGCCGAGGAGGACGAGGACGGCGATCGGAATCCCGATGATCGTCACGACCAGGAGGACGGCGACGAACGCGACCGCGATGACGGCGGGCACCACTCCAAGCATCGCGAGGAAGCCCCATCCGATCGAGGGGAGGGGCCGCTCCTCGATCCGCGCGATCACGCGGGCCGAGCGGCTCGAGGAGAGAAGGATCACGATCCAGGCCATGAAGAGCCAGAACGCGAACTTGAGGATGGAGCCCACGAACTTCATCCCGTGGCCCACGACGTTGAGCGCCTCCCAGTTCGCCCACCCGCGCGGGAATGCGCCGACCGAGACCGACGATCCGAGCACGGTCGCATTCGGATCCTTGTGGACGGTCCCGCCGACGCTCACCGCGTCGCCCCGGATCGTGGCTCCCGGCTCGATCGTCACGTCGCCGCCGAGGGCGACCACGTCGTCGTCCACCATGCCCGCGACCGTGATGTTCCCGCCCATCGCGAAGACGTGTCCGAGCACATGCTGGCCGGGCTCGATCACGATGTCCTCGCCCACCTGGACCACGTCGTTCGCACCCGCCTTGATGTGGTACTTGCGCTCGAGCTCCTCGCGCGACATGCCCGCGGCTCCGGGAGCGCGCGGCGCGGGCGGCGCCGGAGGCGTGGGGTGCGTGCCGCTGACGCCGGGAGTGCCGGGCGCCGGAACCGGCGGAATGAAGTCCCCTTCGACCGAATCGAGGGGCACGGACGGCAGCTCGGTCTCCTGCGCGACCACGGTCGTCGTGCCCTGCCTCTCAACGAGCAGGGTGACGACCGCGAGCAGGACGATCGCGCAGACGGCGAGGAGCTCGAGCGGCGGACGGGAACGAGAACTGGACACGGGATTCTCCCTCAGGCGTTCTATTCGGCGCCGGCCACGGACAGCGAGATGTCGCCCGAGGACGTGCGCACTTCGACGGTACCGGTGCCACCCAGGCTACCGGTCAGGCGATTCCGGGACATGCTCTTCACGTCGATCGCACTCGTGACCGACATGGCCCCGGTCGCGGTCTGCAGGTCGAGGTTGCCGCCGACGTTCGGCGGGAGCTCGAGGCCCACCGTTCCGGACGACGACTTGAGCAGCACGTAGCGGGGCGTTCCCGAAGCGCGCGCCTCGATGTCCCCCGAGGCGGTCTGCGCGCTCAGCGTGTCGGGCCGGGCGTCGAGGGTCGCATCCCCGGAGCTGGTCCACACGGTGACGGTTCCGCTCGCTTCGTTCACTTCCACGTCGCCGGTCGAGGTCTCGATGCGGACCGTGCCCCGGACCCGCGTCGCCTTCACGTCCCCGCTCGTCGCGCGGACCGTGAGCGGCGAGTCGATCTCGTCGGCATCCACGTCGCCCGAAGTGACGCGCACCGTGACCGGCGCGCGAACCTGCTTGATGACGATGTCACCCGACGTCGACTCGCACCGCACTTCGCCGGAGAGCGAAGCGAGGTCCATGTCGCCGGTCGTGGTCTTGAGCGTGACGGCCTGAGTCAGGTCGCGCGCTTCGATGTCCCCGCGCTCGATTTCGACGTGGACCGTCGCGCGCGCCGGGACGGCGACCGTGAGCTCGATCTCGACGCTGCGCCGGAGCCGCCAGGGCCCGGCCGAAACCGTGACCCGCGAGCGCCCGCGCTCGGGCTCGCGAACCCGCAGGATGAGCTCGTCGCCCGCGCGCTCCATCGTCACCCGGATCTGATTGTCGAGCGCTTCCGTCGAGCGCTCGCTCATGGATTGGACGCGCCGGTACGTGACGATACGGAGCGTGTCGTCCGGGCTCGGGACCAGATGGACGTCGGCGGTGCGGGCTTCGACCCGGACTTTGGTCTGAGGCAGAAGGGGAACGGCGCTCGCCTGGCGCGACTCACGGACGTGGGAATCGTTGCTCCGGCAGCCCCCCACGAGGAGGACCAGCAGCAGGGCCCCGGACACCGGGGCGATCGAGAGCAGGAGCGGTTTCTTCGGCACGGCCGGCCTCCTTCGGGTCACCTTCGGCCCCCCCTACGGCGGCCCGGGCCCTTGGGTTGCGCGGTTTCGGGCGATTCCCCGTTCATTCTGCGGCGATTCCCCGGCGAGTCTAGCGGTAGTTCGTGAATTGCATTGCCCGCGGCCACTCCTGAGCCTTGACCGCCGCCATCACGCTTTGGAGATCGTCCTTCTTCTTGCTCGAGACGCGGACCTGGTCGCCCTGGATCGTGGACTGGACGCGCACCGGAAGTCCGCGGATGAACTTCGAAATGTCCTTCGCGAGGTCCGACCCGAGACCGCTCGTGAGCGTGAGCGTCTGACGCAGCGTGCCCTTCGCCGCGGGCTCGACGGTCCCCGCTTCGACGGCCTTGAGCGAGACCCCGCGGCGAGCGAGCTTCTGGTCGAGCACGTCGCGCACGTTCTTGAGCTTCAACTCGTCGTCACCGACGAGCACGATCTTGTCCTTCCCCTCGAGCTTCACTTCGGAGGAGCTGCCTTTGAAGTCGAAGCGCGTCTGGATCTCCTTCGCGGCCTGCTGCACCGCGTTCTGGACCTCCATCCAGTCCACTTCGGAGACGATGTCGAACGAGAAATCGGCCATGGCTCCCTGGTTCTTTGGTTCTCTGCGGGTTCCGGGAAAAAGGAAAGAGGGCCCTCGCGAGCCCTCCTGCCCGTACCGATCGCAGCGGCGCGGAGCGCGCGCGCGATTACATGTGCGACGTCGTGTCGGTCGCCGCCGTATCCACCGCTGCCGGCGTCTCGGCCGGCGGGGGCGTCGTCTCGGTGGTCGTGGTCGACGACTCCTCCGTCTTCGGAGCGCAACCGACCGTGCCAAGCGTCAGGGTCAGCGCGAACATCGCCACTGCTGCAAGCGCGTAGAGCTTCCGCATCCTCTGCGTTCACCTCCTTCGGCACGTCGGGCGCCGGAGCGCCGCAACGCCGTCTTGAACTCGGTGCCCGGCCGGAACCTCCGGTTCCTGGATCCGGGTGTCGAATCGGCCCCGCCTACAGCAAGGCACCACTTCGAGAGCGGTGCCGTCGGGTGCTCCCATCGCAGGCGTGGTCGGACCGAATTTTCCGGGAGGGAAGCAGGGTGCGAGAGAGTGGGACCCACCCCGGGCGACAATCCGCGCGGAACCTACGTTCGGGGCCCCGGAGTGTCAAGCGTATTCCCGGGGTTTCGGGCACCTGGCAAGCGTGGCGTTCGATATTCTAAGAACTTAGCGCCGCCCTAAGCCATTATATGACAAATATTTATACAGTTTGATGCTGGCGAATGGCGGTAAGCCCCCGCTCCAGGTCGGCCTTGAGGTCCTCGACGTCCTCGCACCCGACCGAGAGCCGGATCAGCCCGTCCGTGAAGCCCGTTTCCTCGCGCTGGGCTTTCGGCACCGACGCGTGTGTCATGGACGCGGGGTGCGTCACGAGACTTTCGACGCCGCCCAGGGACTCGGCGAGCGTGAACAGTCGAAGCGCTTCGCAGAAGCGGCGTCCCGCTTCGAGATCGCCGACCTCGAGCGAGATGATGCCGCCGAAGCCCGACATCTGCCGCTTCGCGAGCTCGTGGCCGGGATGGTCCGGCAGCCCGGGATAGAAGAGCTTCTGCACTTCCTTCCGCCCGGCGAGCCAGCGCGCGAGCTCGCCCGCGTTCCGCTCGTGGCGCTCCATGCGGAGAGCGAGCGTTTTCGTTCCGCGCAGGGCGAGCCAGCAATCCCAGGGCCCCGGGACCGCACCGGCCGCGTTCTGGAGGAATCGCAGGCGGGCGCCGAGATCGTCACTGCGCGTGACGAGGATCCCGCCGACCATGTCGCTGTGGCCGTTCAGGTACTTGGTCGTCGAGTGGAGCGCGAGATCGATGCCGAGCTCGAGCGGACGCTGCAGGTACGGCGTGGCAAACGTGTTGTCGACCGCCGTTACGAGATTCCGTCGTTTCGCGATCGCGGCCACGCCCGCGAGATCGGTGATCGTGAGGAGCGGATTGGTAGGAGTCTCGACGAACAGGAGCTTCGTCTCGGGCTGGCACGCGGCTTCGATCGCCGAGAGGTCCGCCGTGTTCACGTACGTGAACGTGAGGCCGAGCCGCGAGTAGACCTGGTCGAACAGGCGGAACGTGCCACCGTACATGTTGTTCGACGCGACCACGTGATCGCCCGCCGAAAAGAGCTGGAGGAGCGTGCTGGTCGCCGCCAGACCGGAGGCGAACGCGAGGCCGTGCTTGCCGTTTTCGAGCGAGGCCAGGTTCGCTTCGAGCGCTTCACGCGTGGGGTTCTGCGAGCGGGCGTACTCGTAGCCCTTGTGCCGGCCCAGCCCTTCCTGTGCGTAGGTCGAGGTCTGATAGACAGGCACGGCCACGGCACCGGTGCGCGGATCGGGCGCGTTTCCGGCGTGGATCGCGCGGGTCGAGAAGCCGCCCTTCGAATCGGATGACACTTGTGTTGCCTCCTTCGGTGAGACGCGCCGGGCGGACGGGCTACTCGGCCACGGCCGTGATCACGTCGAGCCGCGTGAGAATCCCGACCGGTCCCCCGCCGTTCTCGGCCACGAGAACCGCGGAATGCTTCTGCTTCAGGAGCTGGGCGACGCGCGACACCGGCTCGTCGCGCCCCACGACCGGGAGCGGCGCATCCATGATCTCACGAACCGGCCGCTCGAGCACGCCTGCGTCATCGAGCACGCGCTTCATGATCTCGGCGTCGAACACCGTGCCCACGATGCGCCCGCCCTCGACGACGGGAAGCTGCGAGATGTCGAAGCGGCGGACGAGCTCGAGCGCTTCGCGCACCGGGTCGGACGGCGCGACCGCATGGAGTGCTTTTCCGCCCTGTGCTTTTCCGAGCAGAAGATCCGCCACTTTGGTCTCCGTCGGATCGAGCAGGTGGTTGTCGCGCATCCACTCGTCGCTGTGGACCTTCGAGAGGTAGCGCTCGCCGGTGTCGGGCAGGATCACGACCACGACGCCGCCCTTCCTGATCTTGCGCGCCTCGTCGATTGCGACGTGCAGAGCCGTCCCGCACGATCCGCCGCACAGGATCCCCTCGGCACGCGCGAGGTGGCGTGCCGTGTTGAGCGAGTGGCGATCGTTCACCTGGTAGACGTCGTCGATCACGTTCCAGTCGTAGGCCTCGGGCAGAAAGTCCTCGCCGATGCCTTCGACCTTGTAGGTGTGGGCTTCGCCGATCGTGCGCTCATAGAAATACTGCTTGAGAATCGACCCTACGGGGTCGGCGCCCACGACGCGCACCTTCGGGTTCTTCTCCTTCAGGTACTTCGCCGTGCCGCTGATCGTTCCGCCGGTACCGAGCGAGGCGACGAACACGTCGATCTTTCCCGCCGTCTGCTCCCAGATCTCGGGACCGGTCGTCGCGTAGTGTGCGGCGGGATTCGCCGGATTGTCGTACTGGTTCGTGAGGAACGCGTTCGGGCGCTCGCGCGCGATGCGGCGGGCGACCTGGTAGTACGACTCGGGCGAATCGGGCGCGACCGCGGTCGGGCAGACGACGACTTCGGCGCCGTAGGCCTTGAGGAGGTTGATCTTCTCCTTCGAGACCTTGTCCGGCATACAGAAGACGGCCTTGTAGCCCATGACGACGGCCGCCATCGCAAGACCGACGCCCGTGTTGCCGGACGTGCACTCGACGATCGTGCCACCGGGCTTGAGCTGGCCGGCTTTCTCGGCCGCAAGGATCATGGATTCACCGATCCGGTCCTTGACGCTACCGCCGGGATTGAACGACTCGACCTTCCCTAGGAGGATGCCGGGAAGGTCCGGGGCCAGGCGTGAGAGGCGGACGAGCGGAGTGCGGCCTACGGTCTCGAGGATGTTGTCGTAGTACTGCATGCCATCGTGGTCGGTCATGGTCGGCATCGTATCAGAGCGGGTCCTCGGTCGGTATGTGCGTCGCGGGTCAGCGGAGATACAAAGCTTTGACCGAGCCCCAGGTCACCGGGGAAGCCGGCATCCACCGAGCCAGAGCCCGGCTCCGACCCGGCAGCGGCGCACTCATGTCGTCCCACCGGTAGATGTACCAGCGATCCGCGCGAGCTTCCTGCCCGGGACGAAGCGCGGCCACATCTCCGCGCACGAGATAGAATTCCTGGCGCGCGTCTACGGAGTAGACGATCGGCTCCGGGGATCCCGCGACTTCGATGTCGAGCACGAGCCGCGCAGCTACGGCCCATTCGTAGACCACCAGCGAGTCAAGATCGAAATCCGGGTGATCCCCGTACGTCGGAGGGATGGCGAAGCTCATGTCGATCCGGGTCGCTCCCGGAATCGGATCCCCGTCGTCGTTCACGAATCCGTCGAACAGATGAACCGCGGCGTCGCTCTCGAACTTCGCCCCCCAGTTGTTTCCGTACTGTGTGACGAGGTCGGGATCCGATTGCGCTGAGAAGTGGAAGACGAAGTTGCCCGCGAACAGCTTGTCGTATTCCTCGTGCACCTGGTACTCGTAGGCCCGCTCGAAACGAATCATCGTGTTCTGCGGCGTGTCGTTGAGCGGGGTGTCCCCGGGGAGCCCTCCGGTCGGCGCAAGCTGGAAGGTCAGCGTGCTCGTCGAATCGTCGGCCACGTGAACGAGCTGCGGCGAGCCCGGTGGATCCACGATCCCGAACCCGGCCGGCGCAATGATCCTCGTTGTGATCTCGGTCCCGTACTCGAGCTGGATCGCGAATTCAGCTCTGCCCTCCGCGTCGGTGAGCTTGTCCTGCAAGACGAGTACGGGGGGAGCACCCTGTTCGAGGCCGACGAAGACGTTCGGGACGCCAGCTCCCGACGAAAGCACGTTCACAACGAGCGTCCCGACCAGCTCCGGCGGCGGAACGACCTCCTCCTCGAGCATGAAGAACGGACCGATGACGCCGCTTCCCGCGGGCACGATGACGGATTTCTCCGCGGAATCCGGCGAAGCGAGCACGAGTCCGGTCGGAACCGTGAGACGCACCCGCGCCGGGCCGGCCGGGACTTCGAGGAACTGATAGCCGTTCGCGTTCGTCGTGGTGGTGCGCGTTCCGCCCCGAACGTCGGTCAGCGTGACGGTCATGCCGGTGTACGGCTCGTCGTCGCGATACACCTGCCCGGAGACCTGGCCCGTGGGCCCTCCGGCCGGGGCGAGCGGTTCGTCGGAGCCACACCCGCTCAATCCGGGCAGCAGCGCAAGGATGACCGCGAGCGTCTGCGCGGCCAGCCCGCGCGCACGAGCGCGCCCCGATTGCCGGAGTCCCTTCATCGGAGATACTCGTGCTTGAGGCGGCCCCAGGTGCTGAACGGCTCGACGAGCGAACCGCGCCCGTCGCGACCGCCACGCTTGGCGACGGCAAGCGACCGATCGTCCCAGCCGCGAACGTACCAGCGATCGCTCCGCGCCTCCTGTCCCGCTGTCAGGGCCGCCGCGTCGCCCCGCACGAGAAAGAAGTCCTGCCTCCCAGTGAGATTCACGGTGACGACCTGGGAGGACCGCGGGACCTGGATGGCGGCAACCACGGCGGGGGCGGAGGCGAAGCGGTAGTGCGCGGTCGAATCCGGATACTCGGGATCGTCCATCATGATGACCTGGTTCAGATCCACCGACATCGCGACCGACCCGCCGAGCGAGTCCCCGTTCACGTTCGTGAAGCCGTCGAACAGGTGCCGGGCGAATGCGATCTCGCTCCCTCGGCGGAAGGCGAGGCCGTATTGCAGGACGAGGGACGGATCGGTGTCGGCCGAGAACCGGAACGTGAAGTCCCTCGTGAAGAGATCCGCGTATGCCACGTCATCCTCGTTCTCGAGCGCCCACGCCATCCGACCGAGCGCACCCTGGGGGGAGGAGTTCACGGGTGTGTCGTCCCGGCCCTCCGAAGGCCCTGTGGGCTCGTCTTCCCCGCACCCGAAGGACGCGAGCCCGAAGCCGATCGTGACCAGGACGACCGAGCGACGCCAGGCCTGAGGGTGACGGAGCGCGGAATGGATTCGAGTCATGATGGAACCGGGCTTTGATCTTCCGCGACGTCTTTCGCGTCAATCGCGAGTCGTTCGCAAAGGCGGGTGGCGGGTGCGCGGTAAGAACCCGCGCAGAGCGGAGGAAGAATAACAGATTCGAGGGATGACGGCGATTCGCAGGATTCGGGCTGGGGGGAAGATCCCTCCTCCCCCCACCCGTCGACCGGGATCAGCCCGCCCGCCGCCCCGGCCCCTACCTATTGCGACACGTTGCTGCTCTTCAGAGCATTCGCCTGCTCGCGCTTGAGCTCCTCGTTCTGCCTGTCCTCGAAATCCTTGACGAGCCGGGCAATGTCGCCGCGCTCGCCGACCTCGGGGAGGAGGATCTTCGTCTCCGAGGAGAGATTCGCGACCTTCTTCCCGTCGAGCTGGACAAGCGTGACGCCCATGTTCTGGATCTGCTCTCCGCTCGCCACCGTGATGGCCTCGTTCACCTTCCGGCCCTGCGCGACGAACCCGGGGTGGTGCGCGAGGATGACGACGTCGATTCCCGGCACCTGGGCCGCGAGGTCCTCGCCTTCGACGCGCCCGACGTGCGCGAGCAGCACGACCACGTCGGCCTTCTTCCGGAGCTCCGCGACTGTCTTCTGCGCGGTCGCGACCGGATCCTCGACCAGAAGCGGCGTGGCGGAAGCGCCGAGATCGATCTTGGGCGAGAGGAGCGAGAAGACGCCGACCTTGAGGTTCCCCTTGGGGACGATCACGTAGGGACGGAATGCGGGCTTGCCAGTCGCCTTGTCGATCAGGTTCGTGCTGATCACGGGCGTCTTCGACTTCGCCGCAATTCCCGCAAGCCGCTCGTAACCGAACGCGAGCTCACGCTCGCCCACTCCGATCGCGTCGTAGCCGATCAGGTTCATCATTCCGAACTGGAAGTCGAGGCGCGACGCCTCGTGCGGCTTGCTCGCATCGGGCGCGAAGTCCCCCGCTTCCACGACCAGCGCATCGCCGTACTGGATTTTCGTGCTGTCGACGAGGCTCGCGATGCGTGCGAGCCCCCCCTTCGGCGTGTGACACCCGCACGGCTTGACCGACCCGACGGCGTCGGACGTGCTGAGCACGGGCAGAACTTTGCGCTTCAGATTGTCGGCCCGCCCGTTCGACACCGTGGCAACGAGGAGCACGACTCCGACTCCGAGGAGCGGGAACCATTGCCGCGCCCACCCCATCGCTCGCCCCTTCGCTCGCACCGCGCCACTCGCCCCGCCCTTCTTGCTTCGCACGAATTCCCCGGTCATGGTCCTGCCTCCGCGTCCGCCGTTCTAGTGAGAGGGCCCGGAGATCGGTCGTCCCCGGGCCCAAACGAAAGGCCCGGGAGCTCGTGTCTCCCGGGCCGGAACCGCGCTGCCGAAGCAGCGCGGTCTAGTGCGAAACGCGCGGCAGCTTGGCAGCGTAGTTCCAGCCCTGATCGTTCGCCGGGGTGTGGCAGGTGAGGCAGACGGCTTCCGCCACCTTGCCCCCGGTGTTCTTGAACATCTCGTGCCGCGTGCCGTAGCCATGGCACGACTCGCAGCCCACGTCCTTGAGCTTGGCCGTGGTTTGCGCGTTCACGTAACCACCCGGCCGGTCGAAGCCGACGACGTGGCACTGGACGCATTCCGCGGTCGCGTCCTTCTGCACGCGTTCGAGCGTCGCGAAGGCGTGCGCGTGCTGTGTCGACTTCCACTGCTGGTACTGCTCGACGTGACAGCTCTGACAGGCATCGGTGCCGAGATACTGATCCCCGCCCGGCTTCGCGCTCGACGCCTTGACCTGCGCTTCCTGCTGCACCTTGCGCGCGGCCTCGTTCTGCTTGTCCTCGAACTCCTTCGTGATCTTCGCGATGTCGCCGCGCTCTCCGACCTCGGGCAGGAGGATCCGGCTCTCGGACGAGAGATCCGCGACCTTCTTCCCCTCCATCGAGAGCAGCGTGTAGCCGATGTTCTGGCCCTGCTCGCCGCTCGCCACCGTGATCGCGTCGTTCACGCGCCGGCCCTGGGCGACGAAGCCCGGGTGGTGCGCGAGCACGACCACGTCGATGCCCGGAACTTGCGCGGCGAGATCCTCGCCTTCGACACGTCCCAGGTGCGCGAGTGCGACGACCACGTCCGCCTGCTTGCGAAGCTCCTCGACCGCCTTCTGTGCGGCGGCGATCGGATCCTCGATCGAGAGCTTCTCTTTCGCGTCGGGCGGCAAATCGATCTTCGGACCGATCACCGAGAAGATGCCGACCTTGAGGTTGCCCTTCTTGACGACCACCCACTGCTTGAAGGCCGGCTTCCCGGTCTTCTTGTCGATCAGGTTCGTCGAGAGAACCGGCACCTTCGACTTGGCCGCGAGGGCCTGGAACTTGTCGACGCCAAATCCGAGCTCGCGCTCGCCGACGCCGATCGCGTCGTAGCCCGTGAGCCCCATCATGTCCATGATGAAGGCGAGCTTGGGCTCCTCCGCCGGCTTTGCCGCGTCAGGCGCCCAGTCGCCGGCGTCGACGACAACCGCATCGCCGTACTTGATCTTCGTGCTGTCGATAAAGCTGGCCCGCCGGGCCAGTCCACCCTTGGGCGTGTGTCAGCCGCAGGGTGCGACGTAACCGATGACGTCGGACGTGCTGACGACCGGAAGGACTTTCCCCTTCAGGGTGCCCTGGGTCCGGGCGAGCGAAGCGGTCCAACCGAGGACCACGACGGCCAGGAGTCCGGCCAGCAGAACGCGAGCGCGGTGCGTCTTCAGGATCCCTCACCTCCTCGATGGGAAACGGGTCCGGAAGGACCCGCAAGGCGTGAATTCGCACTCGATTCTAGGGCCCCGTTCGAGGGCGGTCAAGGCCGGGAGCCCCCTGAAGCGCCCTCAAGGGCCTTCCGGACGCGAGGTTTTGCACGGGTTTGGAAAGCGGGCGCTCGAAGCGCGCCAAAGCCATGCAAAGCCCGAGTCGAAGGGGCTCGAAACGGCCCGGGCGGACCTACTGACCGAAGATCGAGGACACGGCGCCGAGGCCACCGACCGTCCCGATCCCGGTCGTGCCGCGGTCGATGAAGATCTCGGGCCGGTTGATGATCCCGATCCGGAAGTAGTAATCGGACGTTCCGCCCGAGAAGCGCCGCACGAACTGCGCGCGCCAGCAGTGGAGCTGACGGGTGACGGACCACTCCTGCGCCACGATCCGCCGCTCGTTGAGATCGATCTGGTTGTAGTAGTTGAGGAACCAGTTGCGCGTCGGCTGCACCTGTCCCACGAGATTCGAAAATTCGCGGTGCGACCACGGTCCGTCCCCCGAACGCCCGCCCGAATACGAGAAGGACACGGACAAGGACCACGGCACGAGCGGATCGCCCGGCGGACGCGTCTGCGCCTCGTTGCCCGCGAGCGGAATGTCCGCGATCGCCGGAGGTGGGCCGCCGCCCGCGAAGCGAAGGGCGAGCGAACCCGACACCTGCCGGAGCGACTTTTCGAAGACCGGATCGTTGGCAATCGCGACGTCTCCCGTGACGTAGCCCGGGGGCTGGATGCGGAGGGTCGTCCGGATCGGCTGCCAGGGCGTGGGCCGCCCGCTCCGCTCGTGCAGGAAGTCGTAGGACGTCCCGATGTTGAGCGTGAGCAGGTTCGAGAGCGTCTTCTCGCCGCCGTGGCTTCGCACCTTGGCCTCGAAGCGGTTCGTCACGTTGAACGAGAGAAGACTCTGCTCGAACGACGAGAGCGTGATCCCGCCGACCGGCGGAAAGCGATTCACGGTCACGAACGTCGAGTCCGTCACGGGTATCTGCGCGCGCAGGGACGGGAACTCGGGCTGATAGGCATAGGAGATTTGCGGGCTGAACACGTGGCGGAGCGCGCGTACCGGTCCCGCGCCGCCGCGCGAGGTGCCGTAGAGCGTCATCGACGCGGCGGCTCCGAGACCCCAGGTCGCCCCCGCGGACGGGCTCTTCCCGGTCGCGTCTTCCGCGTAGATCACCTGGTCGTAGCGGAAATTCGGACCGAACGTGATGAAGTTGAACATGCGCCGGTTGTCGGACAGCGCGAGCCGGTGCTGGTAGGCCTGCCGGGAGACGCTCGTGTCCACCGTTGCGAACGTGCCGCTCGTGTCGGCCCGGAGGAATGTGCTCACCGTCCGCTGGTTCACGAGCCGCGCGTTGAACGAGAAGTACGTCGTCGACAGGAACGGGAGGAACGTGCTTCGCCCGGACTGGGCTGTCTTTCCAATCGTCCTCGTCGGGAAACCGACCGTGAGCTGCGGCAGGAACTCCTCGAGCCGCGGCAAGGGCGACGTGAGCGGGTTCGCGTCGAGATCCTCGCGCCGGCTCAGGAACAGGTTGAACGACGCCCACGGGCGGCGGTGGTTGAGCGTGAGGTTCGAGATGAGGAAGCGATCGATCCGGTTCGCGAGCGGATTTCCGGTGATCGGATCGCGCAGGAAGTCCTCGCTCGACGTGAAGTCCGCCTGCGCGGTGAGCGAGGTGTTGTCGTCGATCGTCTGGAGATGGTTGCCGCGCAGCGTCCAGCTCGTCTCCCCGGTCTGGGAGAGCCGCCGCGAATACGACCCGTCGAACTGGCCTTCGAGCTTGTAGAGCCACTTGTAGCGCGCCTCGCCGCGCAGGAGCCAGGACGGAATGACCGGGTAGTAGTCGGCCGCGAGCGTGAAATCCGTGTATTCGTTCGGCGCCCAGTAGTAGCCGGCGTTTCGAATGAACCCGCCCGAGCGCGACGTGAAGCCGAACTGGACCTGCGGGACGAGCAGCCCCGAGTGGCGCTCCTGGCGGATCGGAAAGATGTAGAACGGGAACGCGAGCACCGGCACGTGCTTGATCGCAAAGACGATCGGGCGCGCGATCACCTTGTCCTTCAAGTAGATCTTCATCCGATCCGACTCGAACGCGTAGTGCGGGGACTCGAGGTCGCACGTCGAGTAGCTCGCCCCACGCACGTCCACGACGTCGTCGCCGAGCCTTCGGATGCGCTCCCCGGAATACCAGCCGGTCTCGTAGCGCGTGCGCGCGCCGTAGACCGTCCCCTTCCGATGCTCGAGGTCGTACGCCAGCGCGCGTCCGCGGAGCGTGTCGGCGCGGTCTTCGAGGATCGGATTCCCGCGGGCTTCGAGCACCTGCTTGCGCGCGTCGAAGATCACCTCGGGTGAGCGGAGACCGATGTCCTGGTAGCGGAGGCGCGCGTTCTGCTCGAGGATGATGCGATTCTTCGGCACTTCGAACGTGATACGCGCAGCCTCGTACTCGACCTGTTCGGTGCGGAGCGCGGACGAATCGCTCTCGGACACTTCGGCGCGATAGACGCCCTTCGCCCCGGTCGTGACCACGGCACGCTGCAGCTCCTCGTCCTCGAAGTAGAGACGCATCTGCTGGCCTTCGGTGCGATTCGTCTCGGGCGTGCGTCCGGGGCGCGTGATGCCGAGGTACTGGTTCGCGGCGTCGCCCTCGGCGATCAGGCTGTCGATCTCCTGATCGGTGAAGTAGACGTCCATGAGCCGTGCGGTGAGGAGGCTCCGCTCGCCGGGGCGCGGGCCCGGGCCAGGAGGCGCCGCCGTCGTGTCGGCGCCGGCCGTCGTGTCGCGAC
>JBOHUC010000009.1:0-29283 GCA_050733935.1 Candidatus Eiseniibacteriota bacterium
CGCCTCGAGAGTCTCCCCCGTGGGCATTGACGCGACCGGGGCCGCGGGTGTCTTCTTCTTCACGGCGACGCTCCTTCTTGGCGGGCACTCGGCCCGGGTTCTTGGTGGAACCAGAAGGGTACGTCGCCTTCAGCCTTGTACACACCTGTTGAGCTTAGCCCGAACCGCGCTGCGCTTCGATCTCTATCTGCCACCCTCAGGAAGCGGCGGCCCGTCCGCTCCGCCCGTCGTCCTTTTCGTGAACGGAGTCGGAGGCTCGCGCAACCCGGACGTCCCGATGCGCGAGTGGGGCATCTACCGCTCGTGGGCCCGGCTGTGCGCGGTGAGCGGCCTGGCGGCGATCGTCCATGACGTGAGGCCCGAGCACGCGGCCGAAGACGCGGCGGACCTCCTCGCGCACGTGCACCGCGAGGCGAAGACGCTCGGGATCGCTGGGGAGGAGATCTGCCTCTGGTCCTGCTCGGCCAACGTCCGCGTCGGGCATCCGCTGGCCTACGATCCCGCGAACACGTTCGTCAAAGCAGCCGTGTTCTATTACGGCAACACCGATTCGCTCGTCCCGCGGCCGGACCTGCCGGTTCTCGTCGGGCGCGGCGGGCTCGACAATCCGGGCACGAACGGAGCGCTCGATCGTTTCGTCGCCCGCGCGCTTCAGGTGAACGCGCCGGTCACGCTGCTCAACGTGCACAACGGACATCACGCGTTCGACCTGATCGATGCGGACGATCAGTCGCGCGCGGCCGTTCAGGCCACGCTCGACTGGATGGCCGCCCAGCTCTCCCCCGGCGTCGAGCGCGCCCGGGCGGCGCGGTCGGTCGAGCTCGAGGCCCGGCGTCTCGTCGCCGCGCGGCAGTACGTGGCGGCGGATCGCGCGCTTCGGCTCTGGCTCGCGGACGACCCCGACAACGGCCACGCGCACTACGCGCTCGCGGGCGTCCTGTATCAGCTCCGGCGCTTCGACGATGCGGGCGCGGAATACGAGAGGACGGCTTCGCTCAACATGATGACGGCGCTTTCCCTGTACAACGGGGCGTGCAGTTACTCTCTCGCGGGGAACGGAGAGAAGGCGCTCGCACTCCTCGAGCGCGCGCTCGCGACCGGCGCGTTTCGCGACCGGGACGCGGTTCGGAGGGATCCGGATTTCGCTTCGCTCGTGGCGAGCGAGCGGTTCAATACGATCGTCAGCAACGCGCCCGTCCCCCCGGGCGCGACGGCGCCGGGAGAACGGGCGAACTAGACGACGACTGCGGTCCGGCTCCCGCCGGGCCCCTGGCCCTACTTCGAGTCGGCCGCGGACACGGGCTCCGCCACCGCGGGCTTGCCCTTGATCATGAGCGGAACTTCGTCCGCGATGCTCGAGTTCACGATCAGGTCGAGCTGATTCTCGATCTGGAAGAAGCGCGCGGTCGTGATCGGCGAAACCTCCTTGCCCATCTTCTTGGCCCACGACTTCTTGAGCTTGAGCATCGCCTCGTCGGTCGCGAAGGCCTCCTTGAGCAGGTCGCTCGCCTTCTGATCCGTCATCGTCTTGTAGTTCTTCGCGTAGTCGCCGATGAGATTCATCCGGCGCGTGCTGACCGCGCCCCGCTCGGCCATGTATTCCTTGTAGAGCGGCCAGAACTTCGCGCTCTCGGCGTCGGTCAGGTTGAGGTTCTCGGCCACGATCGCCTGGCGTTCCATTTCGATCTGCTTGCGGGTCAGCTCGACGGCGTCCGTGAGATTGGCACCAGTCTGCGCGGACGCTGCCGGGGCGAGAGCGAGCGCGAGAGCAAAGGCCGAGCCGAGCGAAGCAGCAATGCTGCGACGAAGGTTCACGAGATTCCTCCTGGTTCGGGAAACGAGTGCAGGCATCGGGGGGGCATCGTTGAATTCGAAGCGTCCGGGTGGCGTGCGCCGGGTGGTGAACTTCGCCCGGTCGCGAGCATAGTCGAGCGGGCCCGGCGGCTCAAGGTGCTTTGCCGAGCCCCGCAACGAGGGCCCGCGTCGGTCGATCGGTAGGATCGAGCCGCAGGAGTGCCTTCGCCCACCGGAGCGCGGCGTCCCGATTTCCCTGCTCGGACTCGTAGCGCACGAGCGAGGTGAGAAAGTCCCGATCTCCGGGACGGCGCGTGTGGACCGCCCGCAGGACTTCGATCGCACCGTCCTTGCGTCCGAGATCGTAGAGCGCGATCGCGCGGACGTACGCGTAGCCCGGGTTGTCGGGCTCGAGCGCACACGCCCGCTCGAGCCGCACAAGCCCGTCCGCGAAACGGCCCCGCCGGAGGAGCGAGAGTCCGATCGCATACTGCGTCTGCGCCTGCGTCGAATCCCGCACCAGAGCCTGTCCTAGGAGGGCGTCCGCTTCCGGCGCACGTCCGGCGAAGGCGACGAGGTCCGCGAGATTGATCCAGGCCGGCGCGTAGCTCGAATCGCGCCCGATCGCGTTCCGGTTGCTCGCTTCCGCGAGGTCGTGCCGGCCGAGCCAGGATTCGAGCACGGCGACGTTCGCCCACGCCTCCGCACGGTCGGCGTTGAACGCCTGGACGAAACGGTACTCCGCGACGACCGGGTCCGCGACCTCCCGCAGGGGAGCCGGCAGGTTCGCATGCGGATCGCCAAAGAGACTCGAGAGCGCTTCGAGCCGCACCGTGCGGATCGAGTCGGAGAGCAGCGCGGGCACGAGCTCGAGGCGCGTCGCCACCGGCAGACTTCCGAGGACGCCTGCGGCCGCGCGCCGGACGAGCGCGTCCGGATCTCGCACCGCCCGCGCAAGCGCGACGCGCAGGTGATCCGTGTAGTACGGGGCGGCGAGCGAAACGGCGGTCGCGCGCACGATCGCAGGCTGGGTCTCGTCGCCCAGGATTCCGAGGAGACGCGCTGCTGCATCCGCAGCGCCCGTGCGCAGGGCGTGGATCGTCTCACCGGGGTGCCGGCCCGGACGCCAGGCTCCCCCGCGCCAGCGCACGATCGCGCGTTCCGCCCAATCCGCCCCGCGGTCGGTGTGGCAGTCGTTGCACGCGTTCGGCGTCCCGATGCGGCGCGAAAGGTCGGGCCGCGGAACGCGGAAGCTGTGATCCCGCCTGCGATCGATCCCCATGTACGTCCGCTCGATCATGTGACACGAGATGCAGGCGCCGCCGGCGGACTCCTTCCGGTGACCGTGATGCACGGGATCGTCGTAGCGCGAAGGCTCATGACACGGTGCGCAGACTGCGTTTCCCTCCGCGCGCAGCCGGGCCGTGTGCGGATCGTGGCAGTTCGTGCACGTGACCCCCGCTGCGTGCATCTTGCTCTGGAGGAACGAGCCGTATTCGTAGACCTCGCCTTCGATCTGTCCGTCGGCGTGGTAGAGCCCGGCATCGAGGAGGGCCACCCGGTGGGATTGCGCGAGCGGCTCGTGGGGGTAGACATCGCGCCAGATCTGCGACCGGCGCGAGTGACAGAGCGCGCAGGTCTCGAGCGGATCGCGCGCGGGCGGGGCCGCGCGACGCGCGATCGTCTGTCCTTCGGCGAACGTCCAGGGCGTGCGCGGATCCTTCTCGAAGCGGATCGCGAGCCCGCGTGAGGAGTCGCTCTCCGGCTCCCCCGGCCGGCGCTCGCGAATCGCCCACGCGAGGTGCTTCGCCCCCGGCCCGTGACACGATTCGCACGCGACGTCGATGTCGGTCCACGTGGTCGCAAAGCGGTCCTTCGTGGGGTCGTAGTTCTTCCGAAGGTTCGTCGAATGGCACTCCGCGCAGGTGAAGTTCCAGTTCTGCGAGGGCCGGGTCCAGAAGAGCGCGTCGCCGGGCCGGACCGTTTCGTCGTACAGGTGAAACCAGCGCTGTCCGCCTTCGATCGCGGGGCGCGTGTCCCAGAGGAGCGAGAGCGCCTGCAGGCGCCCGTCGGGAAAACCCACGAGGTACTGCTGAAGAGGGGCAACGCCGAACGTGTACGCGATCGAGTACGGAGCGAGACGACCATCCGCGCCTTCCGTGCGGACCACGTAGCGCCCGTCGCTCCGGAAGAAGACCGACGTCACATTGTCCTTCGTAAAGGTCGCGTTCGAGAAGTCGCCGAGGATCGTCGTGCTGTCGGCCCGCTGCATCGCGAGATCGTGGTGCGAGCCCTTCCACGCAGCACTCTCCGCGGGATGGCACGTCTCGCAGGCGGCCCCGCCCACGTAACCGCTCGGGGCGGTGCGCTCGGCGGATCGATCGGGCCCGGGCCCGCAGCTCGATGTCAGGGCGGCCGCGAGGATCACGACCGCCGTCGGCAGGGAGCGCGCGTGCCGGCGACCGGGCGAACGCGACTCGGTCAGTGGGCGACGGAGACGGAAGGGTAGATCTCTTTCCAATCGCGCTTCATGTCCAGGAGGATCCATCCACGCCGGGGAGCTTCGTCGAGCGCCCTGTCGAGCTTTCCGACGTGCGACTGGCGGTCGTACGCGAACTCTCGCTCTCCGTCCGTGTGATGGACGATGAGCCCGAGGCGCGGGCCGGACGCGAGTGTCGTCCACTGGAGCATCTGGAGATCGCCGTCCGAGTTTCCGAACGCGAGGATCGGCCGCCGTCCGATGAAGCGCTGGATGCCGACCGGCTTGCCTGCTCCGTCATCCACGTGATCGATCTTCGGGAGCTTCATGAGGGTGGGCTGGTCGGCGCCCAGGTCGTAGCGCAGGTCGCCCGTGCTGCCCACGACCTGCTCCGGCGGAATCCCGTAGACGCCCTCGACCCAGACGCGCATGAACTCGACGCCGCCACCGGACACGATGAACGTCTTGAAGCCATGCGCACGGAGGTACGAGAGCAACTCGAGCATCGGCTGGTACACCATCGACGTGTACGGAAGCCCGGTCTTCGGATGCTTCGCGGTCGCGAGCCAGTCGCGGATGTCCTTCGCGAACTCGTCGGTCGTCATGCCCGCGTGGGTCGCGACCAGGAGCTCCCCGATCGCGGGCTCCCCGCCCGCGAGCGCCGCCTTGAAATCACCGCTCAGGATGCCGGCGAACGGCTGTTTGCCCTTCCATTCGGGGTGATCGGAAGCCGTGGCCTTGATCCGGTCGACGGCGTACGCGAACTGAAAATAGATCGGCTGTTCGCTCCACAGCGTGCCGTCGTTGTCGAACACGGCGATCCGCTCTGCGGGCACGACGAAGTCGGGCCCGCCTTCCTTCGTCACCCGCGCCACGAACTCGGTGATCGCCGCCTTCGACGGCCCTTCATTCCAGGATGCAAGCGGATCGGATTTCGACATGGCGGTCGTGCTCCCTTTCTCGGCGCGGGGGCCGCAGGCTCCGACGATGAGCGTAATCAGGACCAGGGCGGCGAGGCGCATGGCGGGCGCTCAGTCCGGCGTTGCGGACGCGCGCGCCTGGAGCACGCCCGGACCCGACGCCTCGGACGAGCCGGCCGACGTGGCCGGCCCGATCGTCTCTGCGGGCGCTTTCTCCAGGTCCTTTTCGAGGAAGAAGTTGAGGAACGTGCGGATGACCGCGATCGCGCCGAGCTTCAAGAGATCCTCCCACGTCGGCGCGATCACGCTTCGTACGATGTCGGCCGCGAGCTCGAATTCGAGGCCGAGCACGAGCCACATCCCGAAGCTCCGCCAGATCGCTTTGCGCTGGCCGTGACCGGTCCCACGGCGGGCGAGTCCGACCACCGTGCGGACGAACGCCTCGAGCACGCCGTAACCCACGACGAGAACCGCCGCGAGCTCGGCCGCGAACGCCGCTCCGTTTGCGATGCTCTGAAGGAGTTCTTCCATCAGGCGGGATTACTCGGGACACGCACGATGCAGCGGAAGCTCACGTGGCAGGCCGACGTATCGACCGGCTCCGGGAAGCGCGCTGCCGGACGATAGCGGCGGCAGTAGTTGGGCGCGCACAGGTGCGAGCCGCCCTTCAATACCTTCCGCGGAATCCTGATCTCGGGCTGCGCCGGATCGTAGCTCAGCTCGGCGGGCGCGCCACGCGGATTGCGCGGGATGCAGCAGGCCTTCTCCTCTTCCGCCGGATGCTTCGGCACGTACCAGTCGGTCGTCCATTCCCAGGCATTTCCGATCACGTCGTGGAGGCCGTAGCCGTTCGGCGGAAACACGCCGACGGGCGACGTTCCTTCGTGGCCGTCCCACACGTGGTTCTCCCATGGAAAGATCCCTTGCCACGTGTTCGCCATGTGCTTCCCGCCGGGCGTGAACTCTTCGCCCCACGCGTAAGCCGCACCCTCGAGGCCCCCGCGCGCGGCGAATTCCCACTCGGCCTCCGTCGGCAGCTCCTTCCCCTCCCAGCGCGCGAACGTTTCGGCGTCGCCGAACGTGACATGCACGACCGGATGGCGCTCGCGGCCCTCGAGCGAGCTCGATGGCCCCTGCGGGTGACGCCAGTCCGCCGCCTGCATGTACTGCCACCAGTTGCCGATGTTCCGTCGATCCACGGGGCCTGCGGGTTTCACGAACACGAGCGATCCGGCGTACAGCATCTCCGGCAGCGCGCCCGGGTAGTCCTCGGCTTTCGGCGGAATCTCGGCGAACGTCACGTGCTTCGTCTCCTCGACGAAGCGTATGAAGCGGTCGTTCGTCACCGGATAACGGTCCATCCAGAACCCGTCCACCGTGACGCGATGCACGGGCTTCTCTTCGTCGTAGTGGTTCTCGGACCCCATGCGGAACGTCCCGCCCGGGATCCAGACCATGTCAGGAAACGGCGGGTCCCCGGGGGCGGAGCTCGGGCCGTGTTCGCCCTCGCTCGTCCCCGGGCTCGCCGATTCCGCGTGCAGCCTGATCACCGATGCGCTTCCTCCCCGCGACCGGGAGCTTCTCCCGGCTGCGGTCTCAATGCGCCCCGACCGCCTCGAGCTTCTCCGAAGCCTGCTCGATCGTGAAGCTCGCCGCCTTCTGGCGCGGTGGGAAGTCTTTGAACGTCGCCATGAACCTGGCCACGATCGTCTGCGACGCGAGGGCGATGTAGTCGTGGTCGATGAACCAGTCGTAGTACGTGTTCGACGTCGTGTCGGCGCGCTCGAACGGATCGGTCCGGAGGTTGTAGAGCTTCGGGACCCGCAACGCGACGAACGGCTCGGCCCAGACCAGGAGCGTGCCGGGCGCCCGCTGCTCCATGAAGACGACCTTCCAGTTGTCGAAACGCAGGGCGACCAGGTCTCCGTCGTCGTTGAAGTAGATGAAGCCGTTGCGCGGACTCTTCTCTCCCTTCACGGTGAGGAACGGCAGGAGATTGTAGCCATCGAGGTGCACCTTGAACGTCTTGCCCGCCGCCTTGTGACCCTGGAGGAGCTTGTCCTTCACGTCCGCCTCCCCCGCCATCGCGAGGAACGTCGGCAGCCAGTCGTGATGCGAGATGATCTCGTTCGACACGACACCGGCGGGGATCTTGCCCGGCCAGCGGACGACCATCGGAACGCGGAACGCACCCTCCCAGTTCGTGTTCTTCTCGCTCCGGAACGGAGTCATGGCCCCGTCGGGCCAGGTGTTCATGTGCGGCCCGTTGTCCGTCGAGTACATCACGAACGTGTTGTCGGCCACGCCGAGCTTGTCGAGGAGCTCGAGGAGCTGCCCGACGTTCTTGTCGTGATCGATCATCGTGTCGTGATACGGCGACTGCCAGCGGCCGGCCTGGCCCAGGCTCTCGGGCTTCGTATGGGTCCGGAGATGCATGTGGGTCATGTTGACCCAGCAGAAGAACGGCTTGCCGTCCGAAACCTGGCGCTGGATGAAATCCGAAGCCTTCTCGACGAAGTCGTCGTCGCAGGTCTCCATGCGCTTCTTCGTGAGCGGGCCGGTGTCCTCGATCTTCTGCTTGCCGACCTTTCCCCATCGCGGCTCTTCCGTCGTGTTCTCGATGTCGATGGCCCAGGAGTGGAGGACTCCGCGTGGTGAGTAGTTCTTGTTGAACTCGGGGAAATCCTTCTTCGACGGCCAGTCGGGGAGCTCGGGCTCCTCTTCCGCGTTCAGGTGATAGAGGTTTCCGTAGAACTCGTCGAAGCCGTGCACGGTCGGCAGGTACTTGTTCTGGTCGCCGAGATGGTTCTTGCCGAACTGCGCCGTCGCATAGCCGTGGTTCTTGAGCAGTTCGGCAATCGTGGGATCCTCGGCCTGAAGCCCCACGGGCGCGCCCGGAATGCCGACTTTCGTGAGTCCGGTGCGATAGCCGCTCTGGCCCGTGATGAACGAGGCCCGACCCGCGGTACAGCTCTGCTCCCCGTACGAATCGGTGAATCGCATCCCCTCGTTCGCGAGCCGGTCGATGTTGGGCGTCCGGTACCCCATGAGCCCGCCGCTGTAGCAGCTCAGGTTCGCGATCCCGATGTCGTCGCCCCAGATGACGAGGATGTTGGGCTTCCTTGCGTCTGCCATGGCGGTCCCTCCGTCCTAGCGAGTGCAGGCAGCACGCCAGCGAATCCCGAACGGGAGTCGCCGGCGGACTGGAAGACTCAAATAGAAAGCGCGTGAAGCTCCTGCGGTGGCGAGACGGGGAATCCTGGCGTGAGGGAAGGTTCTCCGATTCGAGTGTCGCCGCAGCGATCGTCAGTGTAGCTCGCTCTGTGCGGAATGGGAACAGTTGTTTCCCTATAGCGCCCTCGCGAAGAATTCCCACCATTGGGGTTGGGGATCAGGGGCTCCGAAAGACCGCGAAGGAGCTCGTGAACCCGTGCAGGTAGGTGACGCCGTGGACCGGGCCAATCTCCCCGTTCGCGAAGAACCCCCCGAGGGGAATGTCCCCGACGCGCTCGCGGAACGCGTCGGTGTCGTGATCGGGCCGGCCGTAGAGATGCATTCCCCGGCCGAGGCACGAGAACAGGAGCGCCCCCGCCGGTGCGCGCGCACCCTCGCGCGTCTCGAGCCCGCCCACGTAGTGATCGATCCGCTGATCGAGATCCTCGGCCGACGCGAGCGCGTCCCGGAGATGGAACTGCACGGCCTGACCGACACGCGGCAGCTCGCCGATCGCGAGCGCTCCGTTGTCGGGGCTCACCCCCAGGATGTTGCGGATCAGGTACTCACCGGACCGGGGCGTATCGGTCAGCGCGTCGGCGCTCACGCCGAGGAACAAGGACGTGCGCACGAGCTTCTGATCGCGCTCGGAGAGCTGCGGCACGAGTCCGCGCAGCACTTCGAGCGGCGGCTTGCCGTCGAGCTCGAGCACGAAATTCTGGCGCGCGCGCGTCACCCGCATCGTCTCGCCGATCGCCCGGCATCCCTGCGCTACGACCGTGTCCACCGCAATCGCTCCTCCCAGGGCGACGCCGACGCAGCCCGCGGTCAGCGTGTCCCCGTCCACGAGCAGCGCGTTGCCCCCGGCCTTGTCGGACGCGCTCGCAAGGCCGCCGACCTTCGCACTCTGCGGGTACGCGTAGTCGAGGCCTCGCAGGAGCCGGTCCGCGGAGAACGAGAACGGATCCGCGAGCACGACGAAGTGCGGGGTCCGTCCCGACGCCTCCGACGCGGGCACCCCGAGCGCGGCCTCCCAGGCCCGCGGCGCAGCGTCCTCGTCCGGGAGATCGCGGTCGTCGAGCCGGAACGTGTGCACGTCGACGCCAGGCAGTCGCGCGGCGGTGACCGAGAGCCCGGGGCGCTCCTCGATCTCGCGGCCCGCACCGATGATGCCGCGCGCCGAACAGCCGACCACGTGCCGCGGCACGAGCGTCTCCGCGATTGCCGTCGACACGGCGGCCGCGTCGGCGCGGTGGTGCGGCGAGAGAAACACGAATGCGACGTCGGGCGGTGCGCCGTTCAAACGTTCCGCGACGATGCCCGCCGCTTCCATCGCCGCATGTCGCGCGTCCGCGCGTTCGGAGACCGCCGATGCCCACAGCATGGTGTTCGCCATGCGCCCCATGCTACCGCCCCCCATCCAAACCTGCTACCTTCGCGCCGTGCAGAAACTCGTTTCGAAGATCCGCACGCAGGACGCGACGTTCCGTGCGCGCTCCGAGTTCCATCGCGGGCGCGCGGCCGAGCTGGCCGAACGCCTCGCGAAGGTGAGGGCGGGTGGCGGCGGCGACCTCCTCGCGAAGCACAAGAGCCGCGGCAAGCTCCTTCCGCGCGAGCGCATCGAGCGCCTGCTCGATCCCGGCTCGCCCTTTCTCGAGCTCATGCCGCTCGCCGCGTGGGGCCTGTACGACGACGCGGCTCCGTCGGCCGGTCTCGTGACCGGCATCGGCCGCATCGCCGGGCGCGAGGTGCTCCTGATCGCGAACGACGCGACCGTGAAGGGCGGCACCTACTTCCCGATGACCGTGAAGAAGCACCTGAGGGCGCAGGAGGTGGCGCTCGAGAATCGCCTGCCGTGCTGCTATCTCGTCGACTCGGGCGGCGCGTTCCTGCCCCTCCAGGCCGACGTCTTCCCCGATCGCTGGCACTTTGGCCGCATCTTCTACAACCAGGCCCGGATGTCGGCGCTTGGACTCACACAGGTCGCAGCGGTCCTGGGCTCGTGCACGGCCGGCGGTGCGTACGTCCCCGCGATGAGCGACGAAGTGGTGATCGTCAAGAACCAGGGCACGATCTTCCTCGCGGGCCCGCCGCTCGTGAAGGCCGCGACGGGCGAGGAGGTCACGGCCGAGGAGCTGGGCGGCGGCCTCGTGCACGCTGCCAAGAGCGGCGTCGCGGACCATCTCGCGGACAACGACGAGCACGCGCTTCAGATCGTGCGCGATGTCTTCGCGAACCTGGGGCGGCGCGGCGATGCGATCGGGCGGGCGAACACGGCCGCGAACGTCGAGCGGCTCGAGCCCGAGCCTCCCGCGTACGACCCGGAGGAGCTCTACGGCGTCCTCCCGGTCACGCTGCGCGAGGCGTTCGACGTGCGCGAGGTGATCGCGCGGCTCGTGGACGGATCGCGCCTCCACGAGTTCAAGCCGCTCTACGGTCCGACCCTGGTCACCGGTTTCGCGCATCTGCATGGGCTCCCGGTCGGCATTCTCGCGAACAACGGCGTTCTGTATTCGGAGTCGGCTCTCAAGGCCACGCACTTCATCGAGCTCTGTTGCCAGCGGGGCACGCCGCTCCTTTTCCTCCAGAACATCACGGGCTTCATGGTCGGCAAGGACTACGAAGCCGGCGGGATCGCGAAGGACGGGGCCAAGATGGTGAGCGCGGTTGCGAACGCCGCCGTGCCCAAGATCACGCTCATCGTCGGCGGATCGTTCGGCGCGGGGAACTACGGGATGTGCGGGCGCGCGTACGATCCGCGCTTCCTCTTCATGTGGCCTTCAGCCCGAATCAGCGTGATGGGCGGCGATCAGGCCGCGGACGTCCTGTGGGCCGTCAAGGCCGACGGCCTCAAGACGCAGGGCAAGAAGCCCACGGACACGGAGGCCGAAGCGTTCAAGCAGCCGATCCGCGATCGCTACGAGGAGGAAGGAAGCCCGTACTTTTCGACGGCGCGGCTGTGGGACGACGGCATCCTCGATCCCGCCGAGACGCGCGACGCGCTCGGGCTTGCGCTTGCGGTCACGCTCCAGGCCCCGGTCGCCCCGACGCGCTTCGGCGTCTTCCGCATGTGAGGCTCGTTTCCGAGCGTCCTCCCGCCGCCCGGTGTACGCTGACTCTCCTCGCCGCCGGCCTTCTGTTCGCGGGCTGCTCCGCAACCCTGCGGACGGAACCGGTCGGAATGCTGAGCTACGGAGAACGGATTCGCGTGACGAAGAGCGAGCCTGCGTCGGCGCGCGTGACCGGAACTCTCCTCGAGCTCTCGGAGTCGGCGATGACGATCGAGGAGGAGAAGGGAGCGGAGGTGCTCACGGTCCCCCTCGATTCGGTGCGTGCGGTCGAGCGGAGCCTCGGGCCCCAGCCCAACACAGGGCGCGGAATGCTGTACGGATTCCTGGCCGGTGCTGCGGTCGGAGTTGGAGTGGCGCTCGCGAGCGACGAGGATCATTCGGTCGGGTGGATCACGTCGATCGGCCTCGCGGGCGGGCTCGTGGGCACCGGCGCCGGCGCCTGGATCGGCTCCCGGTCGCACACGGAGCGCTGGCAGACCGTCCCGCCGGGGAGCGTTCGCTTCGGGATCGCACCGGTCGGATCCGGCATCGGTCTCGTGGTTTCGTTCGATCTTCCGGAGAATTGAGATGCATGATCACACGTGGGGTACGGTCGCCATCCGCGCGGCGGGCGCGGTCCGGCGCCTTCGCCTGACGCGTCCCGCCGAGCGGAACGCCATTTCGAAGCAGATGGGCGAAGAGCTTTTGCTCGCGCTCGAAACCCTTACGGCCGACGCGGACGCGCGCGTGGTCGTCCTCGAGGGCGAAGGCCGCTCGTTCTGCGCCGGTGCGGACATCGCGGAAATGCGGGCCTCGGGCTCGGCCACGTTCGCGCAGAACCTCGCGGATGCCGAGCGGCTGGCCGAAGTGTTCCGCACCCTCGATGCCCTGCCGCGCCCCACGATCGCACGCATTCACGGGCACTGCCTGGGCGGCGGCGTGGGACTCATTGCCTGCTGCGACGTCGCCATCGCGAGCGAGGAGACCGTGTTCGCGTTCTCCGAGACGCGTCTCGGCATCGTTCCGGCCGTGATCTCGCCCTATTCGTTGCGGCGCATCGGGCCCTCGCACGCGCGGCGGTACTTCCTGAGCGGGGAGCGCTTCGACGCGGTCGAGGCTCGGCGGATCGGGCTCATCTCGCAGTCCTGCGGGATCGAGGAGCTCGACGGCGCGGTCGTCCAGGTCGTTGAGGAGATGCTCGCCGCCGGCCCGGAAGCGCAGGCGCGCATCAAACGGATGATCCGCGAGTCCGCGAACCAGACGTGGGAGGAGTACCGCCGCTCGACGCCGCAGCAGATCGCCGAGGCACGTCAGAGCGAGGAAGGACAGGCCGGGCTTTCGGCGTTCCGCGACAAGGTGCCGCCGCCGTGGGTGCCGCGGCCCGAGCCGCTCACCCCAGGCGATTCCCGATGAGCCGTTCGTTCGACACCGTTCTGATCGCAAACCGCGGTGAAATCGCGGTCCGCATCGCGCGCACGCTGCGCGAGCGCGGCCTGACCTCGGTTGCAGTGTTCCATCCCGTCGACCGCGAGTCCCTGCACGTCCTCGCGGCGGATCGCGCGGTCGAGCTCACCGCCGACGATCCGCGCGCGGCCTATCTCGGCGTCGAGGCTCTGATCCGGGCCGCGAAGGCGTCGGGGGCGGGCGCAATCCATCCGGGCTACGGATTCCTGTCCGAGCAGGCGCGCTTCTCCCGCGCGTGCGAAGAAGCGGGCGTCGTCTTCATCGGTCCGCGTGCCGACACGCTCGCGACCGTAGGCGACAAGACGAGTGCGCGCGCCGCGGCACGGGCGGCGGGACTCACCGTCGCCCCCGGCTGGGAGGGCGTGCCGCTCGACGCAAAAGGACGGCCCACCGACGAAGCGATCGCGGCTGCGCGCTCGCTCGGGTATCCCCTTCTCCTCAAAGCGGTCTCGGGCGGCGGTGGAAAGGGCATGCGGGTCGTGCGAGCCGCCGAGGCGCTCGCGGACGGGCTCCTCGCGACCGCGCGCGAAGCACAGGCTTCGTTCGGCAGTGCCGCCGTGTATCTCGAGCGACAGCTCGAGCCCGTGCGTCACATCGAGGTCCAGTTCGTGGGCGACGGCGCGGGGAACGTGGCGCATCTGTTCGAGCGGGAGTGCTCGTTGCAGCGCCGTCATCAGAAGGTCATCGAAGAGGCTCCCGGCGCGCGCGTGACTGCCGGGCTCCGCGCGAAGCTCGTCGAATCCACGAAGGCGCTCGCCTCCGCGGTCCGCTATCGCGGTGCGGGCACGGCCGAGTTCCTGGTCGATGCGGAGGGCGGCACGCACTTCCTCGAGATCAACGCGCGCATTCAGGTCGAGCACCCCGTAACCGAGCTCGTGACGGGAGTCGACATCGTCGGACTCCAGCTCGACGTCGCCCTCGGCCGCGGGCTGCCCGCAGACCTCGAGCGTGCGGCGCCGAACGGCCATGCGATCGAAGCGCGACTCTACGCCGAAGATGCCATGCACGACTTCCTGCCGCAGAGCGGAACGATCGAAGCGCTGCGGCTTCCGTCCGGACCCGGCGTGCGCGTCGACACCGGCGTGCGCGAAGGCGACGAGATCGGCATGCACTTCGATCCCATGATCGCAAAGATCAGCGTCTGGGGCCCGGATCGAGCGGCGGCCGTTCGCCGCCTGGGCGCCGCTCTCGCGGCGACCGACGTCGCGGGCGTCGTGACGAACCTTCCGTTCCTGCGGTTGCTTGCCACGCATCCGGATTTCGCAGGCGGCGACCTCTCGACGTCACGCATCGAGCATTCAATCGCCCCGTCGTGGCGTTCGGAACGAAAGACCCGCGCGCTGCCCGATGCTGTTCTTGCCGCTGCGGCGGTCGCCATCACGGAAGGCGCGCGCGTGCGGCAAGGCCACGGAGCCGGAGCCGAGTCGCGCGACAATCAGGCCGTGCCTCCGAACCCATGGGACGTCCTCTCGGGCTTCCGCCTGGGCGGGAATGCACGAGGAGACAGCTGACGTGCTCAAGCATCTGGTCGTGGACGGACGCCGTCACGACGTGACGATCTCGGTCGACGGCGACGGCCTCGCCCTTCGCGAGGGTGAGCGAACGATCCGCATTTCCGAGCGGCGCTGGGAAGGCGCACGGCTCACGCTTCGAATCGCGGAGGCCCGCGGTGACCGCACGATCGAAGCCCACGTGCTGCGCGGGAGGTCCGGACGGTTCGATATCTGGCTCGATGGCGAGCGGCACATCATTGAAGAGGAGCGACGCGCGGGGGGGGGCGGTTCGGCCGGTGGCGCTGCGCCGGGGGACGACGATCTCCTCACCGCGCCGATGCCCGCGAAGGTCGTGAAGGTCGAAGTCGCTGCGGGCGACGCGGTCGAGGAGGGTCAGGCACTCCTCGTGCTCGAATCGATGAAGATGGAGCTCGGGGTGACCTCGCCGCGCGCGGGAACCGTGAAGCGCGTCGCCGTTGCCGCTGGGCAGATCATCACAGCCGGCACCGAGCTCGTCGAGCTCGAGCGGGTCTCGTCGTGAGCCTGCCTCCGGGCGCCGCGGGTGCGCCGGGTGGCGCGAGCGCGCCCTGGCCGAAGTCAGCCCGCATCGTCGAAGTTGGCCCGCGCGACGGGCTCCAGAACGAGGCGACCCCGATCGATCCCGAAGCCCGCGCGCGTTTCGCCCTTTCGCTCGCAGCCGCAGGACTCAGGGACATCGAAGTTGGAGCATTCGTTCGCCCGGACCGCGTGCCGCAAATGGCAGGCACCGAGCGCGTGCTCGAGCTCATTCGCGAGGCAATCGCCCGCAAGGAGCCCGGTGCCGCTGAAACGCGATGGATCGTGCTCGTGCCGAATGCGAAGGGCCTCGAGCGCGCATTTGCGTCGAACGCGAAGTCGGTCGCCGTCTTCACCGCAGTGTCCGAGACGTTCAATCAGAAGAACATCGGCATGGGCGTCGACGAGTCGTTCTCGGTGTTCGAGCCCGTGGTGCGCGAGGCGCGCGAAAAGGGACTCTGGGTGCGTGGCTATCTCTCGACCGTGTTCGGATGCCCGTACGAAGGCCGCGTCGATCCCGTGCGCGCAGCCGAGATCGCAGTGCGTCTGTGGAACCTTGGCGTGGACGAGATTTCGCTCGGCGACACGATCGGCGTTGCGACGCCGAACGGCGTGGGCGACGTGCTTGGAGCCATCGGCGCGCGCATTCCGCGCGAGTCGATCGCGCTCCACATGCACGACACGCGCGGCACGGCGCTCGTCAACGTGATGGCCGGGCTTCTGCTCGGGATCCGCGCATTCGACTCCTCGGCCGGCGGGCTCGGCGGCTGCCCGTTCGCTCCCGGAGCCACCGGAAACGTCGCGACCGAGGACGTCGTCTATCTCCTCCAGAACCTCGGCGTGCGCACGGGCGTCGACACGTCTGCGCTCGTCGCGGCTTCGGCTTCAATGGAGCAGGCGCTCCGGCGCACACTTCCCGGACGCGTCTATCAGGCGTGGCAGAGGAGCCCGCGCGTCTCTGATCTGTTCCGCGTCTGACTCTTGACCGTGTCCTAAGAGTTGTGTCAGGCTTTTCCCCGTTTCGGGCCCTTCCCTCGTTCCCCTTCCGAGACTCAGCTCCCCCCCGAACGACAGCCACATCCCTCAGAGGGCTGCACCGACCCTCCCCCGAGGTTACTCACATGAAAATCGCCCCTCGCTTCTCCGCTCTCCTCGCGGGCCTCACGCTCGCGTCAGGATTTGCTTCGAACTCCATTGCAGTCCCGTGCGCTCCCCCAGGTTGCGGCCCGCCCGGCTTTCCCTGCGCGGCGACCTCCATCGTGCCGGCGGCCGTTGTCGGAGACAACTCGGGCGCTCCAATCAACGGCTCGCCTGCGCCCGTCCCTCCGGGATGCGGAATCGCGCCCGTGCCCGGATACGTCGTCCAGGTGTTCGATGCGCTGGGCGCCCCCGTGGTCGGAGTTCCGGTCACGCTCAATTTCTTCGCTACGGGGACACGACTCCACGTCATGCAGAACGCGGGCACCGCCGTGGCCTGCCTGGTCTTTACTCTCACCGTCCCGACGAATGCCTGCGGCGTCGCCGTGTTCTCGCCGAGAGTCGGCAGCTTCAACAACGGTGCAGTCGTGGCAGTCATGGCGGCCGGTGTCTGCCTGGGGAACGCTCGGGTCACTTCGACGGACCTGGACGGGCTCGGTGGCACGACCGGGCTCGCGGACCTGGGCCTGTTCGCGAGCAACTTCATCGGCGCTCCCGCGGCCGTGGAGACGGACTTCGACGACAACGGCATCACGGGCCTTGGGGACTTCGGCATTTTCGCGCGCGAATTCCTGAGCGGGGCCGTAGGGGCATACTGTTTTTGATCGTCATAGTTTGAACGGTGAGCTCGCCGGGCCCCGTGGAGCACATCGCTGTGTACGAACCGGGTCGGCGTGTGCCGGCCCGGTCTCTCTTTGAGGGAAGGCCACGAACCGTATCCGTTACCCGACCCATGGACGAATTGAACGGCGCCAAACAGACCTCGTTGCGCAAAGGAGAGCCTCAAAGGCCGTGATTTGCATGTGCCCTTCGCCTTCGACTGCTTGGCCATGAGTTTCTCGTCCCGATCAAACGAAGTCGATTGACATTCCGAGCCAATGCCGTCATAGATGAGTAGGTCATCAACGAGGTGACGCACTTCTTCTCCCTCGATGCCGCGCACGACGGAAAAATCCACTCCGTTCGGGGACGCGGCGGTGCCGACGGTACAAGGCCGCGACCCAGCGGCGTTCCATCGGTTCTCCAGAGGATCAGAGCATCCTCCGGTACGCGACGTCCGCAACCATTCTCATCCGTGGACCGATTCGGCCTGGTGCGGCCATCGCATGCGCGACTTCCCAGCGAGACTTCGTCGAGTGCAGCGACGCTCTCGGAATCTACGCGGCCGTCCACTCCCTTCGAGTACGGGATGGCCTCGGTCAGGGGATTGCCCCACGATCGTGGTTTGACGAAACAAGGTTCATAGAAAAAGGAGAACACAATGATTCGCAACCTCTACGCCAATGATTTCCAGGGCATGTCGAATGAAGTTTTCGAGAAACTCCGCACCTTCGGCATCCAGACGACGGACGAGTTGATCGCGAAGCTCAACGATCCGAACGTGCGCCGCGACGTAGCCCAGAAGACCGGCGTCAACGAGCCCGAACTCATCAAGTGGACGAAGATGGCCGACCTCATGCGGGTGAGTGGCGTCAGCAAACAGTATGGCGAGCTCCTCTTCGCCGCCGGGGTGACCTCGCTCGAGCAGCTGCGTGGCCACAAGCCCGAAGATCTCGTTCGTACGCTCGAGCAGGCGCACGGGAACCGCAAGGTGTTCGACACGGCGCCCAAGCTTCCCGAGGTGCAGGGCTGGATCAACGAAGCCAGAACGCTCGATACTCTAGTCACCGTGTAGCCTCAGTCGGGGCGGCATCATGCCGCCCCGCCGTATGGCGTGTGGTACATCTTGATGCAGGGAAATGATCCTGGCTCCGGAGCTTCGGCAGGTCGAGCTGACCTGTCGGATCCCGGAGCCACTTCTCTATGAGTTGGGGGCGGCGCGGAATCTAAACCCGCGACCTTCCCTCCGCAGCCGGGAAGTCGAGGCGGTCAGGCTCCGGCCCGTTTGCGATCGAGCAACGCGCCGAAAATCCCGATCGCGTCCGTGAGCTGACGATCCTCGAGATACGGGGCCGGGCCGAGCCGCATCACCTCGCCCCGGAAGTCGACCCACACGCCGCGCGTCCTGAGGCGCGCTGCGATCTCTCCGGCGTTCGGGCTCCGGAGTGCCAGGAACCCGCCCACCTGTTCGAGCGGTGTCGTCCGGTCCCGGTCGAGCACCGCAGGATCGAGGTCGAGCGCGTCGAACGTGCGCGCGAGAAGGGCCACCTGGTGGCGGCTGAGGGCGCGCAAGACGTCAGCCGTGAGTCCCTGCTCCACAAAGAAATCGAACACGCGCGCGCCTCGGTGGTGGCTCACCGGATCGTAGGTCGCGCCCGCCCATTGCGCGGGGCCGCTCGCGTAGTGAACGCCCTCCTGCGTCGCAGGCGGCTTGTCGGAAAGCTCATCGAACTCCGCGAACCAGCCGGTGAGCACCGGACGCAAACCCTCGCGCCCCGGTGGCACGCGCAGGAAGCAGTTCCCCTCGCCGAGCTGGCAGTACTTGTATCCGCCCCCGACGACGAACGCGTCCGTGAGTCCGTTGCCCGCGAGCGAGAACGGGACCACGTTCAAATGATGGTACGCGTCGACGAGAAGCTCCGCGCCGGCGCGCCGGCACGCCTCGAGAACGCGGCCGAGCCCGGGCACGATGTGCGCGTTCGTGAACAGGACCGACGAGGCGAGAACTGCGGCGGTGCGCCCGTCGACGGCGGCGATCAGCCGTTCGGCGAGCGTCGAGGTCGGCTCGGCCGCAACCTTGAGAAGCTCGATCCAGCGTGTCTCCGCGAGGCGGTCGAGCTGCCTTCGGATCGTGTGGAACTCGCCGTCGGTCGTCACGAGCCGCGGGCGTTCGGCGAGTGGAAGCGCGGACAGCACGCGGAGCACGAGCTCGTGCGTGTTCGTGCCGAGTGCGATCTCCTCAGGGCGGGCCCCGTCGCCGAGGAGACGCGCGAAACCCGCACGCATGCGATTGGCGCGGTTCGCGGCTTTCTCCCACTTGTCGTCCACGAGCTCGGCCGCGTCGTTCCACGCCTCGACCTGTCCCTCGAACGCGACGTCCGGCCACGCCTGGTGCGAATGACCGGTGAGGAGGAGTCGCTCCCCCACGCGAAAGCGCGAATAGTGCCGCGCGAGCGGATTCGGGCTCTTCGCAAGATCTTCGGGAGTGAGCGCTCTCACAGATGCGTCCGGATTTCCCAGAGATCCGGAAAGAGCGGCTTGTCGAGCGTCGTGAGGAGGTAGGCCGCGCCCATGGAGCCTCCCGTCCCCGGCTTCGTGCCGATCGTCCGCTGCACCATCTTGACGTGGCGGTAGCGCCACTCCTGAAGTCCCTCGTCGAGATCGACGAGCCGCTCGCACATCATCCCGACCTCCGGATTCTTCCGGTAGGCCTCGATCAAGAGCGGCTGCAGCGCGGGTGACGACGTGACGGACTGTGTGACATCGCGCTCGAGGAGCGCTGGCGAAACCGCGTAGCCCGCGTTCAGGAGGAAGCGCAGGAACGAATCCCACAGCGTGGGCGCAGCGACGCGCTTCTCGAGGCGCTGTCGCGCGAGGCTCCCCGGAGGATAGCGATCGAGCGCGGCCTTGTTCTTCTGCCCGAGGAGGAACTCGAGCTCCCGGAACTGGAACGACTGGAAGCCGCTTCCCGACTCGAGACGCTCGCGAAACGACAGGAACTCGAGCGGCGTCATGGTCTCGAGCACGTCGATCTGGGCGACCACGACCTTGAGGATCGTGAGCACGCGCTTGAGCGTCGCGAGGGACCGCGGCGCATCACCCTTCTCGAGCAGCGTCCTGAGATAGTCGAGCTCGTGCAGGAGCTGCTTGAACCACAGCTCGTAGACCTGGTGGATCACGATGAACAGCGTCTCGTCGTGCTCGGGCCCCTCCGACAGTGGTTGCTGGAGCGCCAGGAGCTCTTCGATCTTGAGATAGCTCGTGTACGTGACGGCCATGTTCGGTCTCTCCGCGCGGCGTTTGCGTTTCGATGAATCTCAGGTGAAACGGGGCCGGTAGCGATTCAGCGTCTCGTACGGGTCCGGCCACGGCAGCTTGTATCCGAGCTCGAACGCCGCGTGGCGGGTCCAGTACGGGTCCCAGAGATGCGCCCGCGCGAGCAAACACAAATCGGCTCTGCCGGCAGCCAGGATCGTGTTCACGTCCGCGTACGACGAGATGTTGCCGACCGCCATCGTGGCGATGCCGACCTCGTGGCGGATGCGGTCCGCGAACGGAGTCTGGAACAGCCGGCCGTACACGGGGCGCTGGTCCGCGACGGTCTGGCCGGCGGAGACGTCGACCACGTCACAATCGTGCTCCTTGAGCAGACGGGCGACGCCGACCGCATCCGGAGACTCCATGCCGCCCGGATACCAGTCCACGGCCGAGATGCGCACGGACATGGGTTTCGCGCGCGGCCACACCGCGCGCACGGCATCGAATACCTCGAGCGGATAGCGCATGCGATTCTCGAGCGAGCCGCCGTACTCGTCGGTGCGGCGATTCGTGAGCGGTGAGATGAAGCTCGCGAGCAGGTATCCGTGCGCCATGTGGATTTCGAGCAGATCGAATCCCGCCTGCTCGGCGATTTTGGCCGCGCGCACGAAGTCGGCGGTGACGCGATCCATGTCGGCGCGCGTCATCTCGCGCGGCGTCTGGCTGTGCGGATAGTACGGAATCGGCGACGGTGCGAGGATCGGCCAGTGCCCCTCGGGGAGGGGCTCGTTGTCGCCTTCCCAGAGCTTCATGGTCGCGGCTTTGCGTCCCGCGTGGCCGAGCTGGATCGCCATCTTCGCGGCCGTGTTCTCGTGCACGAAATCGACGATGCGGCGCCATGCCGTGGCGTGCTCGGGCAGATAGAGCCCGGTGCAGCCGGTCGAGATGCGGGCCTCGGCACTCACGTCGGTCATTTCCGCGTACACGAGTCCGGCGCCCCCCATCGCGCGCGATCCCAGGTGCACGAGGTGCCAGTCGTCGGGCGTGCCGTCCTCGGCCGAGTACTGGCACATGGGCGAGACGACGACCCGGTTCTCGAGCACGAGCTCGCGCAGCTTGAACGGCGTGAACATGGGAGGCGGCGCGATCGCCATCGCCGGGGCGGCGGCCGGGATCCCCACTTGCTTCGCGGCCTCCTCGGCGTACCAGCGATCCACGCGCGCGACGAACGCAGGATCGCGCACGCGCAGGTTCTCATGGGTCACGCGCAGACTCCGCGTGAGCAGCGTGAACGCGAACTGGAGCGGCTCGAGCTCGAAGTACCGCTCCGTGTCCTCGAACCACTGGAGACTTGCCTGCGCCGCGCGCTGGAGGCTCTCGACCGCGGGCCTTCGAGCCGCTTCGTAAGCTTCGAGCGCCTCCGCCAACGCCGGCGCGGCCGCCCCGCCCGGTCGCCCGGCCGATCCGAGCGCCTCGACGAGCGCGATGGCATCCTCCATCGCAAGCTTCGTCCCCGAGCCGACCGAGAAGTGCGCCGTGTGCGCCGCGTCGCCCGCGAGCACGACGTTGCCGTGGTGCCAGTGTTCGTTCCGGATGGTCGGGAACGCGCGCCAGATCGAGCGGTTCGACAGCAGCCGGTGCCCGGCGAGCTCCTCGGCGAACAGCCGCTCGCAGAACGCGATTGTCGCGGATTCGTTCGCGCGGTCCATCCCCGCGGCGTGCCAGGTCTCCTCGCGCGCTTCGACGATGAACGTCGAGCGGTCGGGCTCGTACTGGTACGCGTGCACGCGCCACAGTCCGTGCGGATCGTGCTTGAAATAGAACGTGAACGCGGGAAACGGCTTGGTTGTGCCAAACCATACGAACCGGTTCGGCCGGACGTCGACCTGCGGGCGAAACGCATCCTTCAGGCGCTCGCGGACGACCGAGTTGGCGCCGTCAGCGGCGACGATGAGATCGAAGTCGCGAAGGGTCGCCGGGTCCGTGACGTCGCGCTCGAAACACAACCGCACACCGACGTCGCGACAGCGGTCGGCAAGGAGAGAAAGGAGCGTGCGGCGTGAGAGCCCCGAGAAGCCGTGCCCCGTCGAGGTGAGGACCTGGCCGCGGTAATGCACTTCGATGTCGTCCCAGCGGTGACTTCGCTGAGCCATCGCCCGCGTCACTTCCGGGTCCGCGTGCGCGAGCGCCTCCTCGGTCGCGTCGGAGAACACGACGCCGAAGCCGAACGTGTCGTCGAGGCGGTTGCGCTCGAACACGACGACTTCGTGCGCCGGATCGGCACGTTTGAGAAGGAGGGCGAAGAAGAGGCCTGCGGGCCCGCCTCCGATCGCGGCGGCCTTCATGCGTCGCCTTTGCCTTCCTCCAGCAGCCGGCCCGCGATCACGAGGTGCTGGATTTCGGTCGTCCCTTCATAGATGCGGAGCGCGCGCACCGCGCGGTAGAGCCGGTCCACCGGGTGCGTGGCCAGGACTCCCGCGCCGCCCAGGATCTGAACCGCATCGTCGACGATCCTCTGCGCGGCCTCGGTCGCGAACGCCTTCGCCATCGCGGCTTCGAGCGTGATGCGCTCCGCACCCTGGTCGGCCTCCCACGCTGCGCGATAGACGAGGAGTCGTGCCGCCGTGAGATCGGTTGCCATGCGCGCGAGCTTCTCCTGGACGAGCTGGAATTCGGCGAGGGGCTTGCCGAACTGATGCCGGGACTTCGCGTGCGCCAGCGCTTCGGCGAGGGCGCGCGCGGCCATGCCGCAGGCCGCGGCTCCGACCGTCGGGCGCAGGCGATCGAGCGTCTTGAGCCCGAGCATGAATCCGCGGTCCTCTTCGCCGACGCGATGGTCCAACGGCACGCGGCAGTCCTCGAACGCGAGCTCGCCGAGCGGATGCGGAGCCGAGAGCACCTGTGCGCCCGTGAAACGCACGCCCTTCGTATCGGCGGGAACGACGAAACAGGTGATGCCGCGTCTTCCCGCGTCCGGAGAAGTCGCGGCGAACACCGTGTAGAAATCCGCGATGCCCGCGTTCGAAATGAAGGTCTTGGTGCCGTTGAGAACGTACTCGCGGCCGTCGCGCCGGGCGGTCGTCTTGAGCGCGCCGACGTCGGAGCCAGCCTCGCGCTCGGTCATCGCGAACGCCGCCATCGCGCGCCCCGCGAGCGCATCCGCGACCCAGCGCCGCCGCACGGGGTCGCTCCCCGCGAACAGAATCGGAACGAGCCCGAGCGCCTGGAGCGCGAACACCGCATCGGCGAGCGGCGACGCGGCAGCGAGCGCCTCGCGCGCGAGACAGCAGGCGCGCCAGTCCCGGTCTCCGATCGGCGCAAACCATCCGTCCTGCCCGAGCCTCTCGACGAGCGCCCGCGCTTCCGCCCGCGCGCCGGCGTCGCTCTCGGGCTCCGGTCTTGCCGAAATGTCGCGGGAAGCGTAGTCGCCGATCTTCCCCGCAAACTCGATGTGGGAGTCGTCGAGGAACGCGCGGATCGGCCTCGTGTCGGGAGTGGCCGCGGCGGCCGTGACCGCGCGCATCAGACGAACCGGGCCTCGCGCTTCGCCTTGAACGCTTCGTAGGCTTCGCGGTAGTTCGGGTGCTCCATGAGCTCGGCCTGGACGCGCGCCTCGTACTGGAGCGCCTCTTTGAGCGTCATGTGTGCCTCTTCCTCGAGGGCGAGCTTCGTGACCGCAAGGGCGTCCGCCGGTCCGCGCGCGAGCTTCTCGGCGAGCGCCATCGCGGCCGGCAGGAGCGACTCCTGCGGGACGACCCTTTGATAGAGACCGATCTCGTACGCGCGCCGTGCGTCGATGAAATCCCCGGTCATGAGGAGATCGGTCGCCTGGCCGAGGCCAACGAGCCGCGGAAGGAGCCACGACGCGCCCATGTCCGCCCCCGAGAGACCGACGCGCACGAACAGGAACGCGATCTTCGCGGACTCGGACGCCACGCGCAGATCGCAGGCGGCCGCGATCACGGCCCCCGCACCGGCGACCGTACCGTTCAACGCGGCGACCACGGGCTTCCGGCAGCGGCGGATCGCGAGCACGAGATCGCAGGTCATGCGGGTGAATTCGAGGAGACCGGCCGAGTCGCGCCCGAACAGGGCGCCGATGATGTCCTCGACGTCGCCGCCCGAGCAGAACGCGCGGCCGGCGCCGGTGATGACGACCGCGCGCACGGAGGGTTCGCGATCGAGCGCGATGAACGTGTCGCGGAGCTCCGCGTACACGTCGAACGTGAGCGCGTTCAATCGCTCCGGACGGTTGAGCGTGATGGTCGCGACGGCGGTCTCGGGATCGATGCGGAACAGAAACGAGGTGGGCTCAATCGGCATGCGAGGACTCCCCTTCCAGGACGGCCGTGGCTTCGATCTCGACCAGCGCGCCGGCGTCGACGAGCCCCTTTACCTCGAGGAGCGCCATCGCCGGATAGTACGTGCCGAAGCGCTGCCGCCACGCGTCCGCGAGCTTCGGCCGGGCCGCCCGGTACGCTTCGAGGTCGACGACGTACACGGTGAGCCGCGCGACGTCGTTGGCGCTCCCCCCGGCCGTGCGCACGACGGCGAGCACGCGATCGAGCGCGAGCGCGAATTGTTCCGCAAATTCCGGCGCCGCGCTTGCCGCGCCCGCCGAAGCGTCCCAGCCCGGCTGGCCCGCGACGAAGAGAAGCCTCCCGCGGCCGGACGCGAGAACGCCGTGACTGAATCCCTTCGGAGCTCCGAGCGACTCGGGGTTCACGGTGCGAAACGTCACGATGCTGCGGCCTCCGGTTTGACGACGATCACGCGTCCGTTCACGTCCCGCGCTTCGTTTCCGCACAGGACCGCGACCTGGGCGGCGACCTCGTCGGGCAGGAGCAGACGCTCCTGGCCGGCCGCCTTGAGCACGGCCGCAAGGGCTCCGCTTCGGTCGAGCCCGGCTTTCCGCTCGACGTTCTCGATCGTGCGCTCGGTCATCGGCGTATCCACGTAGCCGGGACAGAGGGCGCTCACGGCGACGCCCGTGCCGGCGAGCTCCGCGGCGAGCGAGCGCACGAGTCCCACGACCGCGTGCTTCGACGCGCTGTAGTGCGTGATGTAGCGCGCTCCCTCGAGCCCCGCGATCGAAGCGACGATCACGATCCGGCCCCATCCGCGCTCGATCATGGCCGGGAGGAACTCGCGCACACACAGAAAGGCGCTCGTGGCGTTCATCGAGAGCATCCGATTCCAGTCTTCGAGCGCGATGCGGTGGAACGGAGCCGACGCGGAAGCCCCTGCACTGTGCACGAGAATGTCCGCGCTGCCAAGGAATCCCCGGGCTGCTTCCCCGAGCTTCCGGACACCCGCTTCGTCCGCGACGTCGCATTCGATCGCAGCGACACGCGCACCCTCCGCGCGCAGGCCCGCGGCAACCGCCTCGACCTCGTGCGCCGAGCGCGCGGCGACGACCACGGCACGCCCGTCGCGGGCGAGCCGTCGTGCGGCGGCGGCTCCGATGCCACGACCCCCGCCGGTGACGACCACACCTCTCTCCTCGCGCGGGCCCCCGATCATGATTCCCTCGCGGCGGGAAGTGCCGCGCGCACCGCGTCGGCCAGGATCGCGCCCAGCGTTTCGATCGTCGCGCGTCCCTCCTCCGCCGTGGCGTCTCCCGGAGTTCCGAAATACGCCCGTGGACCTCCGGCCTCCTCGAACGTGCGCGCGCCGTCCCGAATCGCCTTCGAGAGCGATCGTTCGTTCGGCGGAAGAACGACGCGAACTTCCTCGCGCACCCACTCGGGGCGCACGGCGAGAACGACCGAACCCTCGAAGCGTCCCGCATGACATGCGCCGCTCTGGAATTCCGGCGTCAGCATGAGCGCCCACGGCTTGCGCGCCAGGTCGGGCCACACGACCGGCAGGAGCCCCTCCTCCTCGGCCGCCTTCGATGCGGCGCCGAGCGACTCCCGGTGTGCAGGATCGAGGTGCGCGCTCGCGACCGCGAGGGCCGCGAAGCCCTGCCGCGTGAGCTCGCGCGCGAGATCGAGCACGAGCGCGGTGACCGTCTGCGCGCGGATCGAGAGCGTGCCCGGGAACGCGGCCGCGAACGGGGCCGTCGCAAACGGCAGAACCGGGAGGAGGACGACCTCGAGGCCATGGCTCGTGAGCCGCAGGGCGCCCGCGCGCGCCATCGCCTCGGCGATCAGACCATCGGTCGCGAGTGGAAGGTGCGGTCCGTGCGCTTCGATCGCGCCAACGGGCAACACCGCGACGGCACGCCCGCGATCGAGCGATCGCACGTCTTCGAACGTCAGCGCCGCCCACTCGTGAATCGCCATCCGTGGGGCTCCGTTTCGGGAAGGAAAAGTTTCCAGCTCGTGCCGCCGTCCACGGACATCCCGCGCGCGAGGGAGGAGGAGAAGGTTGCGGCGCGGGCGCGGGACGTCCATGATGGGGCGGCCACGGGCAAACCTATCATGACTTCGACGCCACCGGAGCAGCTGAACATCGCCGATTGGCTCCTCGACGCGCGCGTGCGCGAGGGGCGCGGCCATCGCATCGCCGTCCGCACGGATCGGGGCGACTGGTCGTATGACGACCTCCGGTCCCTCTCGAACCGCTACGCGCACGTACTGGCCGACGCGGGTGTCGAGCCCGAGCAGCGCGTCCTGATCGCGCTGCCGGACGGACCCGAGTTCGTGGCGGCCCTGTTCGGGACGCTCAAGCTCGGCGCGGTCGTCGTCATGGTGAATCCCGGCCTCACGGCCGCCGACATCGCGCAGCTTCTCGAATACACGCGGGCCAAGGTCGTGCTCGCCCATTGCGACACGGCAGGCGCGTTCGAGGAGGCCGTGCGCGACGACGCGCGTGCCGGTGGCCGCGGATCGCGCGGCCCCGCGTGCCGGCTTCTCCTCGGGGGATCTTCGGAGTTCGAGCGCTCGGTCGCGGGCGCCCCCGACGAATGCGCGACGTTCCCCACCCATCGCGACGATCCGGCGATCTGGCTCTTCTCGGGCGGCACGACCGGGCGGCCCAAGGCCGTCGTCCAGACACACCGCTCGTTCGTGAACACGACCGAGTGCTACGCGCGCGGCGTGATCGGCTACGCGGAGAACGACGTCACGCTGTCCGTGCCCAAACTCTATTTCGGCTACGCGACCGGATCGAATCTCTTCTTCCCGTTCGCCGCCGGCGCTTCGACCGTGCTCTTCCCCGAGCCTCCGACGGCCGACCTCCTGTTCGAGAAGATCCGTAAGTACCGCCCGACGATCCTCATCAACGTTCCAACCATGATCAACCGGATGCTTTCGCATCCGGACGCGCGCGCGCAGGACCTCTCGTGCCTCCGACTTTCGACCTCCGCGGGCGAAGCGCTTCCCGCGGAGCTCTACGAGCGCTGGCGCGCGACGTTCGGTGTCGAGCTCCTGGACGGGCTCGGAACCGCCGAAATGTGGCACATCTTCATCTCGAACCGCCCGGGGGCGGCGCGACCGGGCACGCTCGGGACCGTCGTTCCCGGATTCGAGGTGCGCGTGTGCGACGACGAGGGCCGCGCCCTTCCCGCGGGCGAAACCGGATGGCTCTGGGTGCGCGGCGATTCGCGCGCGATCGCCTACTGGCAACTGATGGAGAAGACGGCGAGCGGTTTCCGGGGCGAGTGGTACGTCTCGGGCGACCTGATCCGAATGGACGATGACGGCTACGTGACGTACTGCGGGCGCGGCGACGAGATGCTCAAGGTCTCGGGCAAGTGGCTCGCGCCGCAGGAGGTTGAAGGCTGCCTGCTCCAGCACCCCGCGGTCGCGGAAGCGGCGGTGGTCGGCGTTGCGGACGCGAACGGGCTCGTCAAGCCGCGCGCCTACGTGGTCGCGCGCGAGCGGCGCGACGGTCTCGACGAGGAGCTCAAGGCGTACGTGCGCGAGCGGCTCGACGCGTACAAACATCCGCGCGAGGTCCTGTTCGTCGAAGCACTGCCCCGCACACACCTCGGCAAGGTCGATCGCGGCCGCCTGCGCCGCGCATGACCGACGCCTGGATCGCTGCTCCGGTTCGCACCGCGTTCACGCGCGCAACGAAAGGCGCGTTCGCGGAAGCCCGCCCGGACGATCTCCTCGCTGCCCTCTTTCGTCGGATTCTGGCCGATCACCCTTCCATTCGGGACGCGGTCGACGACGTCGTCGTCGGCTGCGCCTATCCCGAGGCCGAGCAAGGGCGGAACGTGGCGCGCGCGATCGCGCTCTCCGCGGGCCTTCCCGATCGCACGCCCGCCATGACCTTGACCCGCATGTGCGCGAGCAGCCTCGAAGCCACCGCGATTGCCTGCGCGCGTGTGCGCGCCGGCGACGCGGCTCTCGTCCTCGTCGGCGGTGTCGAGAGCATGACCCGAATCCCGATGGGCGGGGTAAAGCCCTCGCCGAACCCCGCGTGGCTCGAACAGCGCCCCGACGTCTATATCGCGATGGGCCACACGGCCGAGCGGGTTGCCGTTCGCTACCGCATCGCACGCGCCGACCAGGATGCGTGGGCCGTGCGGAGCCACGAGCGCGCCGCGGCGGCCCGCAAGCGTGGCGTCTTCGCCGAGGAAATCGAACCGGTCGGACCGGTCGAGGTCGACGACGCAATCCGTCCCGATACCTCGACGGAGAAGCTCGCAAAGCTCGAGCCCGCGTTCGACGAACACGGCACGGTGACGGCCGGGAATTCGTGCCCGACGAGCGACGGCGCGTCGGCCCTGCTCGTCGCATCGACCGAAGCGGTTGAGCGCTTCGGTCTTCGGCCGCTCGGCCGGTTCGTCTCGTACGCGGTCGCCGGTGTGGATCCCGCGCTCATGGGCGTGGGCCCGGTCGAAGCGGTCCCGAAGGCGCTCGCGCGCGCGGGACTCACGCTCGACGACATGGACCGGATCGAGCTCAACGAGGCATTCGCCTCCCAGGTCGTGGCGGTGACGCGCGAGCTCGGGCTCCCCGTGGACCGGCTCAACGTGAACGGCGGTGCGCTCGCGCTCGGTCACCCGCTCGGCGCGACCGGGGCCCGGCTCGTGGGGACGCTCCTCCGCGAGCTCGCGCGCAGCGGCGGGCGGCACGGGCTCGCCACGCTCTGCGTGGGCGGCGGCATGGGCGCGGCCATGATCGTCGAGCGAACCCGCTCTTAGATCGACCGCGCCTTCCCGCATCCGCAAGCGCGGAGCGGCCACTCCCGCGAACGGAAGTGGCCGCGAACGATCGGCCCCTGACGGGGCGGCCGGCGAAATCCGCCTCCCTTACCGGTAAACCGACTTCAGGCGCCCCCACGACTCCTTCTGCGTCGGCACG
>JBOHUC010000010.1:0-34099 GCA_050733935.1 Candidatus Eiseniibacteriota bacterium
TCATCCTCGAGCTGAACCTCGCGAGCTACCGGCTCGAAGCGTCGAAGAAGGCCAAGGAGTAGGGCGGAGGGTCAGCAGGCGGGAGAACTGGTTGTCGCTGCTCGGAAGAAACAGTTGTCGTCGATCACGCAAGAACCTCGAGGGCGCAGACTCGCTCTATCGCGCGGCGATTGCCGAATCCCGAGCCGTACGGTCCAGGACTGGGAGAGGATCGGATCGTGAGGCCGTCGAGGCCTATGCAAGCTTCCTGCTTCGTCACGGGACGACAGCCAGGGCCGACTCAGTCCTCCGAGAGGCGTCTGCGTACTCCAGCGGTTTGCCTTGAGATTCCCCGGCTCAACATGCCCCGGAGCATGTTCGCGGGCTTGATCGAGGGATGTCCATCTCGGATGGGCTTCGGATAACCTAATGTGGCTCAGCCGATTAGCGTCCCTTTAAGATGACGTATAAGGCCTATTATGTCAACTATCAGATATCGAGATTCCCCTCTCTGGCGGCGATCTGTCACCGACGGCCAAGCTCTCTAGGACGTTACGATGTTTACGAGGCGGTGCGGTACGTGGACGACCTTCCGGACCTGCTTGCCCTCGACCAGTTCCTGAATGCGGGGATTCACGCGGGCTTCGTGTTCGACCGCGTGTTGATCCAGGTTGACCGGTAGGTCGAGCCTCGCCCGGAGCTTCCCGTTGATCTGAACCACGATCAGCTCGGTTTCGGAGACCAGCGCAGCCTTTTCCGGGACGGGCCAGGATTGGGCGAAGATGGACCCGGGCGCGTCGGTGGCCCGATGCCAGATCTCCTCGCAGACGTGCGGGGCCACGGGTGCCAGCATCAGCGTCATCATGCGGAGCGCTTCGCCCAGGGCCCAGCCGCGATCCGTCTCGACCAGGATCTTCTCGGGCTCGTCCTGCGAGTACAGCGATACCGCGTTCAAGAGCTCCATCTGGGCCGCGATCGCCGTGTTGAACTTGAAGTCCGCGAAGTCGCGCGTGACCCGATCCAGCGTCCGGTGCACCGCCCGGTTCAGCTCGAGCGCCTTCGGGCCCAGCGGCGGCGGCGTGGAGCCGGGTCCGGCCGCGCGGATCAAGGCGATTCGAGGCTCGACGATCCGCCAGAAGCGGTTCAGGAAGCGGAACGCCCCCTCCACCCCCGCATCCGACCACTCGGCGTCCTTCTCGGGCGGGCCGATGAAGAGCGTGTAGACGCGCGTCGTGTCGGCGCCGTAGCGCTCGATCAGGTACGCCGGCGCAACGGTGTTCCCCTTCGACTTCGACATCTTGACGCCGCCCTTCGTGATCATCCCCTGCGAGAACAGGTTCCGGAACGGTTCGCGGAAGTGGATGGAACCCATGTCCGCGAGCGCCTTGACCACGAAGCGCGCATACAGCAAATGAAGAATCGCGTGCTCCACCCCGCCGATGTACTGATCCACCGGCAGCCAGCGGTCCGCGAGCGCACCGTCGAACGCCTTCTTGTCGTCCTTGGGCGACAGGAAGCGCAGGAAGTACCACGACGAATCGACGAACGTGTCGAGCGTGTCGGTCTCGCGCTTCGCCGGTCCCCCGCACTTCGGACACTTGACGTCCACGAACGTCTTCGAGGTCTTGAGCGGCGAGTCCCCCGTCGGCTTGAACTCGACGTCCTCCGGCAGGCGCACGGGCAGATCGCTCTCCGGCACCGGCACCAGGCCGTCGGTCGCGCAGTAGATCATGGGGATCGGGCAGCCCCAGTAGCGCTGCCGGGACACGAGCCAGTCGCGCAGGCGGAACTGGACCTTCGCGCGTCCCATCCCGCGCGCGGCCAGGTCCGCCGTGATCTTCTCGCGCGCCTCGGCCGAGTGCAGGCCCGTGAACGCGCCGGAATCGACCAGGACTCCGTCGCCGACGAAGATCAGGTCCCCTGCCGACTCGTCCCAGCCTTCGCGATCCTTGAGGCTGTCGCCGCGCGACGGATCCCAACTCTCCTCGAGCGCCGGCGGTGCGATGACTTTCGGAATCGGCAGCCCGTACTTCTTCGCGAACTCGTAGTCGCGCGTATCGTGCGCGGGCACGCACTGAACCACACCGGTCCCGTAGCCCATGACGACGTAGTTCGCGACCCAGAGCGGCACCTTCGCGCCCGTGAACGGATGGATCACGTGTCGGCCGGTCGGCAACCCCTCCTTCTCGGGCTCCTGATCGAGACGATGTGCGGCCTGCTGACGCGCGGTCTTCTGCGCGAGCGCCTCGATCGCCTTTGCTTCCGGGCGTCCCGCCACGAGCGCGGCGACCTTCGGGTGGTTCGGCGGCAGCACGACGAACGTGGCACCGAAGATCGTGTCCACACGGGTCGTGAACGTGACGAGCTCGTCCGATCCGTCGTCGAGCCGCCAGTGCACCGCGGCGCCCTCCGAACGACCGATCCAGTTCGTCTGCATCGTGCGGACCTTCTCGGGCCAGCCGTCGAGCAGCAACAGGTCGTCGAGCAGTTGCTGCGCGTAGTCGGTGATCCGGAAGAACCACTGCTCGAGATCGCGCTGCACGACCGCCGTCCCGCAGCGCTCGCACTCGCCGTCGATGACCTGCTCGTTCGCGAGCACCGTCTGGTCTTTCGGGCACCAGTTGACCGGTGCCTTCGCGCGGTACGCGAGGCCCTTCTCGTAGAGCTTGAGGAAGAGCCACTGCGTCCAGCGGTAGTACTCGGGATCGCACGAGGCCAGGCGCCGGTCCCAGTCGAAGCCCACGCCCCAGTCGTCGAACTGGGCGCGCATACGGTCGATGTTCTCGTACGTCCACTTCGCGGGATGGATCTGGTTCTGGATCGCGGCGTTCTCGGCCGGCAGGCCGAACGCGTCGAACCCCATGGGCGCGAGCACGCGGCAGCCGCGCATCATCATGAGCCGGGCGACCACGTCCCCCATGATGTAGTTCCGCCCGTGGCCGGCGTGAAGATCGCCGGACGGGTATGGGAACATGTTGAGGACATAGTACTTTCGGTCGGTTTCCTTGAGATCCTGCTTGAACAAGCCGATCCGGTCCCAGAGCGCGCGCGAGCGGGGCTCGATCTCGTCGAACGGGTAGATGTCGCGTCCGCGGGTCGAACCCGAGGAGGGCTCGGAAGTCGTTCTGGAATCAGGGCCGGGCATGCGCGGAAAGATAGAGTGCAGGCGCCGTTTGCGCAAGTCGCCCGCCCGAAGGCGCCGCGTCGCTAGTCCCGCAACCGCGCCTTTCGACGGTATTCGCGATCGGCCTCGCGCAAGCGCTCGTCAGTCAACCCCGGGTAGCGGACCTCATTCCTCGGATCCCGCACGTTGGTCTCCGGGGACCATGGCTCCGCGCCGAGCAGCGCCTCGGCAGCGTGTCGCCCGGCGGACAAGCTGCTCGTCACCATCGCAGTCCGCATCTCGAGCGGGACGGCGGGACCGAGCATAAAGCCCTTCGCCACCTCCTCGAGAAAGCCCGCTTCTGTGAGACGAACGAACGCGCCGTGCACCTCCTCGTCGGTCGGGAGCGCGTGGTTCACCGCGTCGGCGGCCGCGATCACCGCCTCGAGGTTCGCGGGTGCGCTCTGCGACGCCAGCGCCAGCGCCTGAAGAAGCCACGCATCCGACCACAGAAAGGCCATGCCGGCAGTCTAGCCGGGAGGTTCGCGAAGGGTTACTCTCAATCGCTCATCGGATCGAAACCCGATCGGAGCTTCGGAACCCGCCGGGTCACATGGCAGAGCCTCGCTCGTAGAAGGGCGGAGGGACGCATATGGACGATTTCCGCACTTCTCTGGGATCCGCAGCGGTTGCCGCCGCACTCATCGTCATCGGCCTGCCTCTCGCCTCCCCCGTCGAGGCGGCGGCGCTCCACCGCGTGCCCCAGGACTTTGCGCGCGTAACGGATGCTCTCGCGGCCGCCGCGGCCGGCGATACGATCGAGGTCGGTCCGGGAACCTACAGCGCGGCTTCGAACGGCGAGGCGTTTCCGCTTGCGATCGCGACCGCCGATCTCACGTTGCGCGGAGCCGGCATGGGCGGGAGCGTGCTCGACGCGAACGACGCGGCAAGCGTCGTGCGGATCACGGCCACGGGCGCGAGGCTTCTCGGCTTCACGATCACGGGCGGGCGCGCGGACCTGGGCGGCGGCGTCTACCTCGAGACGGGAAGCGGAAGCCCGGAGATCGCGCACTGTCTCCTGCTCGAAAACGGCGCCGCCACGCAGGGCTCGGGGATCTATGTGAACGTGAGTCTCACGCCCTGGATCCATCACAACGTCGTCTGGGAGAGCTACGACACGTCGGTGCCGTCCGGCGGGGATCCGCACGGGATCCAGCTCGCCGCGGCGAACGGGATCATCGAACACAATCTCCTCGGACGCGGCGATTCGAACGCGCTCTTCAACGGCGGAACGGCGTCCGAGCCGATCGTCCGCCACAACATCTTCCTCGAGAACGGCCTTCCGAGCCCTCTGCGAGGCCGTGGATTCTGCGCGCTCGGCGGTCCGGGAACGGCGATCATCCACAACCTGTTCTTCGGGAACGTCGTCGCGGCCGTGCTCCAGCGCGTGAACGGAACCCCGACCGACATGTCCGGCACGCAGGCGAACGGGCTGAGCCCGACCGACGCGGTGTACGGCAACATCGATGTCGCCCCGATGCTCTCCGATCCGGACGTCCTCGATTTCTCGCTCAAGCCCGGGAGCCCGGCGATCGACGCGGGCGATCCCGCAGCCCCGCTCGATCCCGACGGCACCGTGGCCGACATCGGCCCGTTCTTCTTCGACCAGCGGCTCGTCGATGTCGGGAACGGGAAGCGCGGGCCGGCGCTCTCGCTCGTGGCTGCGCCGAATCCCGCGCCGGGAAGGACGACGTTCCGCTTCACCCTCCCGCGCGCGGGTCGGGTGCGACTTGCGCTCTACGATGGCCGCGGCGCGTTGCGTGCGACAATTGCCGAGGGCGCGCGGGAAGCGGGCGACCACACGGTGTCCTGGGATTCGAACTCTGGCGGGAGTGGCAGGCTCGCCGGCGGGCTCTACTTCGCGCGGCTCGAGCTCGACGGCGCGCGTGTGACCGAGAAGCTCCTGCTCGTGCGCCGGGCTCGCTAGCGGTAGAGGCCCTTGATCCTACCCCACGTCGCGTTTCGGGTCGGCACGCCGGCGACGATGTAGCCGCCGACCTCGCCGTTCTGCACGACGGTCGAGTGCACGATCACGTAGAGGCGTCCCTCGAACAGCGCTTCGACCCAGATTCCGAGATCCATCGACGCCGTTCCGACTTTCGAGGGCCCGAACGGCAGGTCCACGATCGCATCCCCGCCCGCGCCCGGGGTCTCCTCCATGTGGATGTGGCTCGCGATCTCGTCCCGGATCCACGGGCTGAACTGGATGTCGTACTCGAGGAGGGTCTGGTCGTCGTTCAGCACGAACGAGCCGATCCCGAGGACCGGCGACGGATTCGGCGGACGTCCGTGCGCGCCATCCACGATCGCATGGAAGTAGGTTTCGGCCGCAACGGGGACGGCAGGGATCGAAAGGGCGGTCAGCAGCGCGCTGACTCGGAGTGCGACCATCGGGCGTTGGCGCACGTTGTGTCCTGCCATGGGAAGGGCCTCTCGCACAGCGGAACGTACGAATTGTACGTCGTTGTACCAGCGCACAAGCGCGTACGAATTGTACAACCTCCCGCGAGAGAATGCCTCCCCCTCGGGCTTTACATTTCCAAGTTTCTACGCGGTCAGCCCCTGGACCGCCCGCACGAGGAGCGTCTCCTCCGGCGCCTGGCCGGTCTTCCAGGCCCGCTCGCAGCGATAGAGAAGGTCGAGACCGCGTGCGATCTCGTCCGGTCGCCAGGTCTCGGCGACCCGCTGGGACCTTCGGCGATCGCGAATCCACCCTCCTCCGCCGCCGCGCAGGCGCAAGGCGCCCCCGAGCAGCGTCACGAGCTGGAACAGGATCGACCCCGATGACTCCCCGCCCTCGAGTGCGCGCAGGAGACAGTCCATCGCCTCGGCCCCCCGGCGCTCGCTCACGGCGTCCGCGAGCTGGCCGAGCGTCGCGCCCCCCGCCGGGTGCACGATGGCGAGCACCTGCTCGCGGTTCGCCCGTCCTCCGTCCCCGGCCCAGGCGGCAAGCTTGTCGAGCTCGTTGAAGGCTTCACCCGTATCGAGCCGCGGCAGGTCGAACAGCGCGTCCCAGGCGTCCGGAGCGAGCGTGAGTCCCTGGCGTTTCGCATGGCGCTCGGCCCACGCGCGGAGCTCGCTCGGCGGCAGACCGTCGATCGCGAACACGCGCGTGCAGGCCGCGCGCAGCGGATTCAAATGCTTGCGTTCCGAATCCCCCGCGGATTCGACGAAGACGAGCAGGTTCTCGGGCGGCACCTGCGCGAGCGCAGCGCCCACGGCCGCCGGCTGAGTCGCGGAGCGCGCCCAGTCCTCGGCGCGCAGCACGATCACGAGGGAGCGCGAGACGAAGAGCGACCCGCCCTGGACGGCGTTGAGCACCCCGGCCGGTCCGGCCTCGCCCGCTCGCAGGACGACGGGCGGCGAGTCCGGAACGGCCGCGAGCCAGGCCTCCTTGAGTGCCGTGAGGATCTCGGCCTTGAGTGCCTCGTCGTTGCCCTGGATGTAGGTCGTGCCTGGAGACTCGGCGCTGCGCGCGAGCCACGCCTCACACGCTGCCGGGCCGCCGGCCCGCGGAGCGGCGATCTTCGAGGTGGATCGAGAGGCCGGGGGCTTCTTCGCCGCTGGCTTGTCTGCGGGCGCGGCCCGCTTCGGCGCGGCGGACTTGGCGGTCGTCGACTTCGAGGCAGCCTTCTTGGTCGGCATCACCAGCCCTCGACCGTCTTGTTGAGCACGGCGTCCGCGATCTTCTCGATCGCGTTCAGGCGCCCGGTCGCCTCGTCCTGCACTTCCTGCCCGGGAGCGGCCACCACGAAGTAGTTCGCGGTGCGCACGAGGTTGTCGTCACGCCACATCTCGCGGTTCTTGACGCGATCCTTTGCTGTCACGGATGCCGTCACCGCGACCTGGTACTCCTGCGCCTGCTCGCGCGCGTTGAAGCCGAAGACCGCGTTGCTGTAGGAGGTGATCGCCCCGGTGATGAGGAGATCCGCCTGATCCTCCCCCACCACGCGCAGGTTGTTGTCGCGGACGAAGCGATTGACGACCGCCTCCGTGACCTCGGTGTCGAGGCCGGGCTGGGTGGTCCGGTTCTGGAAGACGGGGACGGCGATCGTCCGCAAATGAGTCGGGAAGTTGGCCGGGTTCGGCGAGTAGCTGCAGCCCCCCGCGACCAGGCCCAACGCGACCATGAGGCTCAGTCGAAATGACTTCATGCCCGCACAATACCGCGTTGCGTGCGAGTTCGGAAAGCATGGTGCTACGGGCCGCGGCATGACCACAATCCGCCAATGGAGCCCGCGGAGCTCGAGCCAGCGATCCTCGTCTACCTTGGAGCCGATGAGGCGGGTGGGAATGCTGAACTATCGCGTCACGAGGCCCTTCACGGTAAGCGCACGGTGTTCGTGGATCAGGCGGATCCAGTAGACCCCAGGGCTCAGGCGATCCGACTCTTCCATCCGGACGAGGTGCGTTCCCGGTCCGAGCGATCCCACGTCCCTTCTGAAAACCGCCCGACCGCGGACGTCGTGCACTTCGAGAGTCGCCGGCTCGCCATCTGGGAGGGAGAAGGCGATCGTTGCGCCGTCGATCGAAGGATTGGGACGAAAGCCCGCGAGTGCGAGCTCGGCCTGACCCTGCACGTCGAGCCAGGTCTCTTCCGTGAAACGCTCCTCGGAGCCATCGAAGTACGCCAAACGATACGCCACACGTCCGGGCGGAGCGGTTCGATCTTCGTAGAGCAGGTGATCGGGTCCCTGAGAGCCCGGCGAGCCGATGGCCTGCCAGTCGGAGGTGGCACTCCGGCGATAGACCGTGGTTCGGAGTTGGCTGGCGTCCACAGCGAACCAGCGCAGACGGACGAGGCCCGGTTCGCTACTCGCCTCGATCAAGGAGAGCTGGATCGGGACTGGGCCATCGCCCGAAATTCTCTGTGCGTAAACCAACGATCCCGTTGGCGTTCCATAATCATATGCAACGATAGTCCCACCGCGCCCATCGGGGCACACCTGTGGGCTTGTAAACTCCCCGGGCTCGTCTCCCGCAACGGCAACGGCAAGGCCCTCCGGCGTCCATCCTGGTGCAATACGGGCGTCAGCGGTCATGTGCTGACCGTGGATTTCGTAGTCTCCGAGGGGAAACTCTTCCCAGAAGGCATAGAACCCGCCGGCTCCATCAGTCGCGATGATCGGATTGATCTGGGTCGCGAACTGAGTCGAAATGAGAACTCCGTTCGGACTCCAGCCGGGAGCGACCGAGCCGTCTGGAAGGATGCGCTGGGCGAACGGTTGCCAGTACCCGTTTCGATAATCCTCCCAGACGAGGAAGATGCCCCCCTGTCCGTCCGTCGTCATGTCGAAGACGTACTGGCCGCTTGGTGCCGTACACACGGGCAGACCCTCGACGGGCCAGCGCGGATCCATCGTACCGTCGGCGAGAACGTGCTGGGCGTAGATGTCGAAGTAGAACGGGTTCCCTGTCGGGATCCCGACACGATTGTCGTTCCATGCGACGAAAGCGCCTCCCTCGCCGTCGGATACGATCCGGCGGCGCTCGACTGATGACCCCATGGGCAGAACTGGGATCCCTTCGGGAGCCCATCCTTTGGCGACCGAGCCGTCCGCGTTTACGCGAATGGCCCAGACGCTTGCACCAAGCTCCGTATAGGGGCGCGTATCTGCGCAGACGGCGATGATTCCTCCGTGTCCGTCTGAAATGAGCTCGACGCCACCCTGCGCGCTCGCGGAGTCGAAGATGGGCCTACCCTTGGCGGGCCAGCCGTCGGCAATCTCGCCGGTCGCGGTCAGGTGCAGGATTCGAACGGTGACGCTCGGTTCATCGTCCCACGCCACGAACGCGCCGCCCGCGCCATCACTGAGAACATCTCGCGCGTGCTGATAGCCCGGATCTAGGGTAACCGGAACTCCTGGCCCCGACCAACCCGGAGCGATCGCCCCACCGGGTAGAACGCGGTGAGCGTAGAGGTTGTAGCCCGTGGGCACGAGATCATAGGAGACGATGAGCGCGCCTCCGAGCCCGTCCGGTGCGATGGGTACACCCTGCTGAAATCCCGGCCTGCTGACCACTGGGAACCCCGACGAGGACCAACCGGGCGCAATTACTCCCTCACCGGTCAGACGCTGCAGATAGATGTCCGCGTCGTTCGTGGCGTCATCGCGATAGTCGCGCCACAGGACATAGACGCCTCCCTGGCCATCGGAAGCAATGTGAGGTGAATCCTGATGTCGCCCGCCGGCGGGAGCGACCGGAAGCCCGTTTTGCATCCATTGCGCGTGAGCGTCAGCCGATAATCCGAGCGCGACCGCAAGAAATGCGATCGTCCGCCGAAGAGAATGGAGCATGGTCCAAGGAGAAGTCATCAGAAGGCCTTCGGCTCCGGGAGCCCTACGATCTGGTAAGGAAGCCACCCATCATTATCTACTCTTGACTTTTTTTTTTTCAAGTGCGCGATCCTGCCCCTGGCCTCCGCGCCCTCGGTCATTCCTTTTCTCGTCCTGGCATCCTTCTCCGCTCCTGCTTCATCGTTCTCCTCCCTCCAAAGGGAACCCCACCATGAACTCTTCACCTTACTTGCGATCGCGCGCCTGGCGCTCGGGCGTCGCCCTTCTCCTCCTTCTCGTGCCGGAACTCGCCGCGGCCCAGCTCAACCTGACCGGGAGGTGGACTCCGAAACTGGGACAGGGAGAAACGTGGAGCGCACCCGCGATCCACATGATCCTCACCCGCGGAGTCGCCCATCACAGCCAGATCCTCTGGTACGACAGCCACGCCGGACATCCGCCGACCTTCAAGGGTGGTCTCTGGGGCTGGAACCCGAACGGCACGACGGCCGAAAAGGATTGCACAGCGTACCCGGCGAGCAGGTTCACTCCGTTCACGCTGCCCCATCCCACCGGGGACATCTTCTGCACGGGGCACAGCGCACTTGCCGACGGGAGGGTTCTCATTTCCGGCGGCACGGAAGCCGGGGAGACGGGAATCACGCAGAGCATCCGGTTTGATCCGAGCACGTCGCCTCCGACCTGGCAATTGCAGGGTTCGATGGCCGAGCGACGATGGTATCCGACCAGCACGACCCTCCCCGACGGGCGGGTATTGATCTCATCCGGAACGAAGTACCTGCACATGTATCACTTCGGCGGACGGAGCGCGCCCGAGACGGGCACGCTCAAGTCGAACGACATCCAGCTTCTCGCTCTCACGCAGGCCGGGCAGTGGGATCCAGCGGCGAACAACAACGGCGTGCCCGGAATTTGGCCGGAGCCGCGCGACGCTCACAGCGCGAGCTGGAACAAGAACTACAGTGAGTGGACGATCTTTGGGGGGCGGAACCAAGACGGAACGTTACGGCGGGACACGTGGTTCATGTACCGAAACCTCGACAAGGATGATCGGGAGGACTACAGCGCGACCCCGGTGGCGACTGTCGATCCTAGGCCTCGTCCACGATACCGCCACGCGACCGTCGTTCCCGCAGCGTTACCCGGCGAACCTGATACGACGGTCGTCCTGATCGGAGGATTCACGGACGAAGGCATCAAGAATGATGTCTGGCAGTTGAAGCGCGACTTTCCCTCTTTCACTCACAGCTGGAACGAGCTCAGCTCCATCCCCGGACCTGGACCGTCGCCCCGCCAGGGCCACGCCGCCGTGTGGGACCCGGAGAATGACCGCATCCTTGTCTTCGGCGGTGCCAACGCGAGTGACGTGCCGATCGACAACACGGTCTACGCTCTCTCGCTCTATCCCAGCCCGGTTTGGAGCCAGCCCGCCGTGGACGGAGCCGGGGGACCGTTGAACCTGCCCAACCTGCGACACGGACACGCGTTTCTGCTCGATCCCTTTGAGCGAACCGTGTCGGCTCACGGAGCGCCGAGCGCGAACCATAATCGCCGCGCGATCCTCTGGGGCGGCAAGGACACAAGCCAGTTTCCGACGGACATCTGGACTCTCTGGATTCCGAAGGCGGGAAGCGGAGCTAACTACAAGTGGCAGCGTGTGACCCCTCCGGGCGCGCTCCCGCAGGGCCGCTACAGATTCGGCTCCGGGATCGACATTGCCAACGACCGCCTCATCATCTCGGGTGGGGATCTCGGCGGAACGGCGTCCTCCCAGACATGGTCGATTTCACTCGATAAACTCGCCCTCACTCCCGAGGCCTGGTCGTCCACCCTACCTTCCTATCCCACCGGTGCCGTAACCGGACACGCGATGCTCCTCGGGAGCGTGATCTGGGCGCGGAAGCAGGAACGATTCGATCCGGGAACCGGGTTCTGGACGGACCTCGGCAGCATCAAGCGTCAGGACTGGTATCCGTTTCACTTTGTCGCGCCGAGAACCGACTCGCTCATGGTCTTCATGGCAGGTCCCGACGAAGCGTCGGCCTACCTCAATCTCTCGAAGACTCCACCGCAGTGGCGGCCGTTCCCGTACAACCCGACGCCTGGATTCCGCGGAGGCTCTGCGGTCATGTACCGGCCCGGAGAGGTGATGAAGTGCGGCAGCCGAGACACTGATCCACAGGGTAGCCGGGCAGTGAAGACGACGATGCGAATCGATCTGACGACCGTGCCACCCCCGTCGTCGTGGTCGGTCACCGATCCCGTAGACACGATGATCGCCCGCGTGAACCACAATCTGACGATCCTTCCGGACGGGAAGGTCTTCGTCAATGGCGGCACGACCTTTGTCGGCAATGCGGCGAACGCCGGCCCGGTCTTTACTCCGCAGATGTGGAATCCGGCGACCGGGAAGTGGTCTGCTTCCGCGGGCACGAACGCGCTGGCCGCTGACAACACGATCCGGGGCTATCACTCGAACGCGGTTCTCCTGCCGGACGGGAGAGTCCTGACCGCGGGCGGATTCTCCGTGTCCGCCGATCAGGCCGGCATCGACTCGAAGATCGCCACGATTTTCTGTCCGCCCTATCTCTTCAACCCGAATGGCACGCTGCGAACGCGTCCCAGCGCCGAGTTCATCCCGGGCGGGCTCCGTTACGGGCAACAGTTCTCGATCTGCGGTCCCAGTGTCGGGATCTCGAAGGTCGCCCTCATACGACCGGCATCCTCGACGCACGCATTCAATCAGGATCAGCGCTACGTGCCGCTGACGTTCCAGTACAGCTGCGACAACCAGGCCCTTCAAGTCATCGGGCCGACTTCCTCGAATGTCGTCCCACCCGGGGACTACCTGCTCTTTCTCGTCAAGTCGGATGACACGCCGTCAGTGGCCAGCTGGATTCGGATCGGTCCGGACCAGCCCGACCCTGATCCGTGCCTCTGTGGACCGGGAGGCGGTACGATGCTCGCGGGAGGTTCCTCTTCGGGCTGGACCGAAGAGAACGAACTTCTGGGGCAGGGCCAGGATTCCCAGCCCATTAAACTGCGCTCGAGTCTCGATGCTTCCGATGGCAGCTATCGCGTAAGGCTCGCGCAGGGCGAGGGCAGCACGACGAGTCTCGACGCGATTCACCTGCTTGCCGTGGACCATGCTGCCGATACGCGGAGCTTCTCCGCGGGTCGGTCCTTTCTCCTCGGCTCGACCGTGCCGGCTCGGTCGATCGCAACGAGGAGCGGAGGCTTCTCTGCGGACGTTTCGCGGATGGAGGATGGGACTTTCACGGCTGAAGCCGGCGACACGCTCGAGATCGAGCTCACCTCGGATCCGGTCACACCCGTTCCGCTCTATCTCGAGGCACGGCGTGGGAGTCGTGACTTGCCCGACGGTGAATCCGATTTGCGCGTGGTGGTTCAGGCCCTGCGCTCGGGGTCCTGGCAGAATGCGGGCCGGTTCGATCCGCACCTTGAGTTCGCGGACGTCGTGATCGATTCGTGCTCGAATCGGGTGCGCATGGTGTTCGGTGCAAGGACTCAACTTCGGTCCGTCGGGCACGTAGCCATCGGTCCGGGAGACGGGCGCGTGTTGCCAGAAACGCTCGACCTCCTAACCGCGAACCACTCCCGGCTAGGAAGTGTCACCTCGGAGGTCACCCGCGAAAGTGGAGGTGCCACGCAACTCGCTGAGCGGGACACGCTCGTCCTCCGGTGGTCCGCACCGGTGGTCCCTCCCGGCAAGGTCCGGTCGCTTTTCGTTGTCTCGCGAAGCGTGACTACGTCGACGCCTCAGGTCAACGCTTCTCTGGCGCGGGCGGAAGGAATCGCGGACAGCCCGTCGTCGACCTTCCGTCTCGAATCGCCGAGGCCCAATCCCTCGCTCGGAACCGCAAAGATTGCCTACGCTCTTCCTGCCGCGATGCACATTCGCATTCGGGTCTACGACGTGGCCGGACGACTGGTCCGAACGTTGATGGACCGCGAGTCCCCCGCGGGACCCGGAGAGGTCGTGTGGGATGGCCGCGACGATGACGGAAGGCGGCTGAGCGCCGGGGTGTTCTTCTATCGCATGGAGGCCGGCGAGTGGCAGAGCCGCAAGAAGATGATCCTGGCCTCGGCCGAATGATCCACGGGTAGAGCTATTTCAGAATGGCGCGCGGCTCCAGTGGGCTGCGCGCCATCGCCGTCACCCGACGTGCGACGTGGGCTCCTCGTCCTTGATGCCGAACTGTTTCATGCGATAGCGCAGCTTGTCGCGCTTCACGTTCAACACTTCGGCCGTCCGGCTCTGGTTCTCGTCCGTGAGGTGATAGGCCTTGAGGATCAGCTGGCGCTCCACTTCCTCGACCAGCTTCTCGAAGTCGATGCCACCCTCGGGGAACGCCGCCGCCTGGAGAATCGCATCGAGCTGCCCCCCGATCGTCTGCACTTCACGACCGCCGCGCGGATGCTCGCCGAGCTGGAGATATTCGGCCCGCACTTCGTTGTCGCGGTGGAGCAGGATCGTCCGCTCCATCACGTTCCGGAGCTCGCGTACGTTACCGGGCCAGGGGTACGAGCGGATCATCTCGTCGGCGTCCGGCGCGAACGACAGGAAGTTCTTCTTGAACGCGACGTTGAACCGTTCGCGGAAGTGCCCCGCGAGCGGCATGATGTCCTCGTGGCGCTCGCGAAGCGGCGGCACGCGCAGGGCAACGACGTTCAACCGGTAGTAGAGATCCTCGCGGAACCCGCCGTTCTGGACGAGCCGTCCCAGGTCCTGGTTGGTCGCCGAGACGACGCGCACCGACACCTGGATGTCCTTCACGCCGCCGACGCGCTTGAACGTCATGCGCTCGAGCACGCGCAGCATCTTGACCTGGAGCTGGACCGGCATCTCCGCGATCTCGTCCAGGAACAGGGTTCCTCCGTGCGCCAGCTCGAGGAGACCCTGCTTCTGCGCGCGCGCGTCGGTGAACGCGCCCTTCTCGTGCCCGAAGAGCTCGCTCTCGAGGAGGTCGCGCGGAATCGCCGCGCAGTTGAGCTCGACGAACGCCTTCCCGGCGCGTTCCGATTCCTGGTGGATGAGGCGCGCGATCATCTCCTTGCCGCTGCCGGACTCGCCCTCGACCAGGACGCTCGTCACGTCGCCCTTCGCGACCATGTCGACGTTCTTGTAGAGGTCGGTCATGGCGCGCGACACGCAGCGCATGTAACCCTCTTCCTGCATCGCGGCCTGGCGCAGGTGCTCGACTTCGCGGTTGATCTGGCGCATGTCGAGCCCGCGCCCGACGATCGTGTTGAGCTCGTCGAGCTGGAGCGGCTTCTTCAAGAAGTAGAACGCGCCCTCGCTCATGGCGCGCACGGCGGTCTCGGTCTCGCCGAAGGCGGTGATCACGATCACGACGGTGTCCGGGGACGTGCGCTTGAACTCGCCCAGGAGATCGAGGCCGTTCGCGTCGCCGAGCTGCATGTCGAGCACGACGAGCTCCGGCGTCTCCTCGTTGAACAGCGAGCGCGCTTCCTCGCCGGAGCCGGCCGAGCGCACCTGATAGCCCTCGTCCTTCAGGCTCCGGCTCACGAAATGCCGGATGGAATCCTCGTCGTCCACCACGAGGATGCTGGCACTAGCGGCCATCCTCGACCTCCTGAATCGGCTCCACCGGGAGCTCGATCGTGAACGTAGTCCCCCGTCCCGGATCGCTTGCGACCCGGAGCGCGCCGCCATGGCGCTTGACGATGTCGTGCGTAATATACAGCCCGAGGCCCGTTCCGCCCTTCTTGGTCGTGAAGAACGGGTCGAACAGCCGGTCGAGGTTCTCCTTCGGGATCCCAACCCCGTCGTCCACCACGCTCGCGAGCACGAGCATCGTCCCCGGCGGATGCGGGAACGCGTCCGGCTCCGCAAGCTTCTTCATGAAGCGGAGCAGGATCGTGCTCTTCGGGCGCGACGCCTCGATCGCGTTCTTGATCAGGTTGATGAATACCTGCTGCATCTGATCCATGTCCACCCGCGCGTGCGGGAGTCCGAAAGGGACGTCCCACTTGATCGTGATCTTCTTCTCCTTGATGAGCGGCCGGAGCGACAAGAGCGCCTTGTCCGCGATCTCGGGGAGTGCGGCGTGCCGGAGGGCCAGTCCCTGCGGGTGCGTGATGTGGAACAGGTCGCCGACGATGCGGTCGAGACGGGCGATCTCGCTCAGGATGAAGCGGTAGTTCTCGTGATCCGGATGGTTCGGCGGGATCGACTTCTTCAAGTACTGGGCGCCCGCCGCGATCCCGGCGAGCGGATTCCGGATCTCGTGCGCGACGCTCGACGTGAAGCGTCCGAGCGCGGCGAGCCGGTCGAGCTGGCGGATGCGCTCCTCCATCACCTTGACGCGCGAGAGATCGATGAACGTGGCGATCGCGCCGTACACGGCACGCCGCTCGTTCCGGAGAAGCGAGGTCGTGAGCGCGACCTGGACGGCCGGACCGGCGGTGCCCCGCGGGATGTTGGTTTCGACCCGCTGGTGCTCGCGCCCGGTGCGAAGCGTCTGCAAGAGGAGCCGCGCGGCCTCGGTCCCGAAGACCTGGTCGAGGCTCTTCGCCCGCGCCTCGTCCTCGCTCATCCCGAGGAGCTCGACCGCCGAGCGATTGAACGTGACGATCCGGCCCTCGAGGTTCACGACCGCGAGCGGGTTCGCCATTGAATTGAGCACGTGGTCGCGGAAGCGCTCCGAGCGCCGGAGCTCGTGATAGAGCCGCGCGTTCTCGACCACCGGCGCGACCGAGAGCGCGATCGACTCCAGGAGCGCGGTCTCGACCGACGCGAGATCGGCGGCGCGCCGGCAGCCGACGCCGAGCACGCCCAGGATCGGAAACTGCGGGCAATCGAGGCAGCGCCGCCGCACGCGGTTTCGTTCCATGTGCCAGCGCGCGTTCCCGCCGTTGCTGTCCGCGGGCGTGTACCACGTGCCGCGTCCGGACGGACCGAACGGGCAATCGCGGTCGCACACGGTCGGGCTTCCGACCGGGACCAACAGCGTGCGGCTGCGCTGAAGGGGCACGGCCGTAAAGCCTTCGATGAAATCGAGCACGTCGCCGAGCGTCGAATCGGCCGCGGGCAAGAACGGCGGATGGAGCTTGGGATCGTGGATCGTGAACGGGCGGTGCTGCCAGACGCTCTTCGCGAGCACGCCTTCGGGCTCGCCGAGGAGCGGCACGCGGAACGGAATCGACGCGTGCGTCGCACCGGTCTTCCGCGTCCACGTTCCTTCGAGGACGCCCTCGTCGCGGTGGACGAGTGCGAGGAACACGTCTTCGAAACCGAACGCGCGGTGGAGATACGTGGTGACGGTCTGGGTCGCCTCCTCGGCGTCGACCGAGGACACCATCGAATGCGCGACTTCGCGGAGCGAGACGAGCTGGACGTTGGTTTCGATCAGGCGACGGCGGGCGCGCTCGAGCTCGTCGACCAGGTTCTCGGCGGTGCGGAGGAGAAGCTCGGTCTCCTCCCCCGCCGGGCCGGGATCGCCCGCAGGCAGTGCCTCGAGCCCGCGGACTTCGTCCACGCGCCGGAGCAGTTTGCGCAGGGCTTCCCGGTGCCTGGGATCCATCGACGCCCTCGTGACGCTTGCCACCCCGTCGCGACTCGTCTCCGTCAGCCCGTGCGCGAACCCAGCGAATCGTGGATGCGCGCGGCGACGTAGGCGATCTGCTCGGGGGTGAGCTCGGGGTAGATCGGCAGCGCGAGCGTCTCCCGCGCGGCCGCCTCGGAGATCGGGAAATCGCCTTCCCGATGGCCCAGCGCGCCGAAGCACTCCTGGAGGTGGAGCGGGCGCGGATAGTAGACCTCGGTGCCGATGCCGCACTCGGTCAGGTGCTGCTTGAGCGCGTCCCGCTTCGGCGTCCGGATCACGAACTGGTTGTAGATGTGGCGCGCTTCGGGGCGCGCGACCGGGAGCCCGACGTTCGTTCCCGCAAGAAGCTCGCGGTAGAGGGCCGCGTTCTTCTGCCGGCCCACGTGCCAGGCCTCGAGGTGACGGAGCTTCACGCGGAGCACCGCCGCCTGAATCGCGTCGAGGCGGCTGTTCTGCCCGAGCACGTGATGATGGTATTTGGGCCGCGCGCCGTGCTCGCGCAGGAGCTTCACGCGGTCGGCGAGGTCGGCGTCGTTCGAAACCACCATGCCACCGTCGCCGATCCCGCCCAGGTTCTTGGACGGAAAGAACGAGAAGCAGCCGGCGATCCCCATCTCGCCGGCGCGCTTCCCCTGCCATTCGGAGCCGATCGCCTGGGCCGCATCCTCGAGCACGGGGATCCCGCGCTTCGCGACGAGCGCCATGAGGGCGGGCATGTCCGCGCACTGGCCAAAGAGATGCACGGGCACGACGGCCTTCGTCTTGGGCGTCAAGCAGGCCTCGAGCTTCGCAGGATCGAGGTTGTAGGTGTCGGGCTCGATGTCGCAGAAGACGGGCTTCGCGCCGAGGAGCGCGATCGTCGAGGCCGACGCGAAGAACGAATACGCGGTCGTCACGACCTCGTCGCCGGGACCGACGCCGAGCACCTTCAAGGCAAGCAGGAGCGCATCCGTGCCGGACGCGACCCCGACGCCGTGCGCGGTCTTCGAGTACGCCGCGACTTCCTGCTCGAGGCCCACGACCTCAGGGCCCTGGATGAAGCGCCCGCTCTCGAGTACTGCGTGAACGGCCGACTCCATCTCGGGCTTGATGGTCGCGTACTGCGCCTTGAGATCGAGGAGCGGCACCTGCATCGTCTTCGGAGCATCCGCCAGCGTGACTTTCATGTCGTTCCCTCTGCGTCCGGCGCCGTCAGGCGTCAGACCTGATCGCTCCAACCCTGGGTTTCGAGCAACTGATCGTTCGGCACGTCGCGCAGTACGCGTGCCGGGCTGCCCATGACTATCTTTCGCGGCGGCACGTCCTTGGTCACGACCGAGCCGGCCGCGACGAGCGCGTCCTCGCCGATCGTGCGGCCGGGGAGAATGACGACCCCGGCCCCGACACGTCCGCCCTTCTTCACCGTCACACCCTTGAAGTGCTTCTTCCGCTCCTCGCTCCGGCCCACGAAATTGTCGTTCGACGTGACCACACCGGGCGCGATGAAGCAGCGGTCCTCGATCGTCGAATAGGCCGTGATGTAGCACTCGGTCTCGAGCTTCACGAACCGGCCGATCGTGCACTCGTTTTCGATGGTCACCCCGCGGCCGACGATCGTCCGGTCGCCCACCGTGACCTCCTCGCGCACCGTCGCGTAGTCCGCGATCAGGCACTTCCGTCCGACCGTGAGCCCGCGATAGAGGACGACACCCGTACCCAGGATGCAGCCGTCGCCGACCTTGAGCGGCGGAAACTCCGCGTCCTTGGTCGTGGCCGAGGAGGCGGCCCGCATGGGTGTCTTTCCGAGCACCGCGTGGTCGTCGATCCGCACGCCGTCGCCGACCACGACGTCGTCGTGGAACACGACGTAGTGGCCGATCCGGCAGTTGCTCCCGATCACGACGTTCGCGCCGAACACGCATCCCTCGCCGTGCGTCGTGCCCGCGCCGATGCGCGCGTTCGCGCGCGTCGTCGGTGCGAGCGGGCCTGCGGCGGAATCGCTCATGAAACCCTTCCCTCCGTCGGTGCGGCCGCCTTGAGCGAATCGAGGCGCACGGGGGCGCCCTGTCGCTCGAGCGAGGCCTGTGCGGCGGCGAGCACCTTGACCACGCGCAGGCCGTCGCGTCCGTCCGTGAGCGGAGTCTTCCGGCTCCGCACGCAATCCGCGAAATGCTGGCACTCGATCCGAAGCGGCTCGCTCCCGTCGATGCGCGGGATCCACACATCCCCCTGGCGCACGGTGAGCGAGCGCGCGAAGTCCACGAACTCCCCCTGCTTCGGATCCAGGCCCTTGTCGTAGATCCGGAGCTTCTCGGCCGGCTCCATGTCGTCGAACACGGCCATGCGCTTCGATCCCACGACCGTGAAGCGCCGCACCTTGTGCGGGTCGAGCCACGACACGTGCGCGTGGGCCATGCGGCCGTCGGCCCACCGGAGATACGTGAAGACGACGTCCTCGATCCCCGGCTGGAGGAACGCCTGCCCGCGCGCCGAGACGTCCTCGGGCTCGCCGCCCAGGAGGTAGAGCATCACCGAAAGGTCGTGCGGCGCGAACGACCAGAGCGCGTTCTCGTCGCTTCGCACCTTGCCCAGGTTCACGCGCTGCGAATAGACGTAGCGCACATCCCCGAGCTCCCCCGCCTCGATCATCGCCTTGAGCCGCGCGACCGCCGGATGATGCTCGAGCAGATGTCCGACCATGAGCACGCGCTGCTTCGCGTCCGCGAGGGCCACGAGCTCCTCGGCTTCGAGGACGTCGAGCGTGAACGGCTTCTCGACGTAGACGTCCTTCCCTGCCTCGAGGAACATCCGCGCGAGCTTCCCGTGCACGGGCGCGGGGGCCGCGATCGCGACCGCCTCGATCCCCGGCACCTCGAGGAGCTCGCGGGCGTCGGTCACGGCCTTGGCCTGCGGTGCCACCTTCCCCGCCTTCGCGAGGCGGTCCCGATCGGCGTCGCACACGGCGGCGATCCGGACCGAGGGCAGAGCGGCGAAGTTGCGGAGGAGATTTCCGCCCCAATCGCCGGTGCCGATCATCGCGAGCGCTACGGGTTCCAACCGACCTCCCGGACGGGTTCGAGGGAGCTCCCGTGGCTGGGAACCCGGGCCTTGCGCCCCCTCCTTGCGGGACAAAGCAGAATCCCGGCAAATGTAACGGTGGCAACGGTCTCTGTCAAAAGCTTTGCCCCCCGCGCGAGCTTCCGGCGCACGCTCCGGTATCGGCCTGCGAGTGCCCGAACTGCAGCGGGTCGGCTACGATGGGCACACCCTGAAGGAGGACGCTGTGAAGGCAAGAGGCAAGCGAATCAGGCAATCACGGGGAAGAAGGAAGCCACGTTCGGGCTGGGCCGAGGCCGCGCGGCGCCTTGCGGTGACCCCGGAGGCGGGGCTTCTCGTTGCCGTGCCGCCGACCCGTTTTGACGAGGAAGAGTGGGAGTGGTGACGCGCTCCTGAGAGGGCGTCAGGCCGTCTTCTGGTCCCGCATTCCGCTGGAAGGGAGGACGAGCCCGGTTGCCTCGACCACGCAGTTCCGCCCGCGCTGCTTCGCGGCGTAGAGCGCGGCATCGGCGGCACCGATCAGGCTTCCCGGCTGGATCCCGTCCTCCGGGAACATCGCAAGCCCGAGGCTGATCGTGATCTCGCCCGTCTGCACGTGGGGGAACGTGTGCTCGGCGACTGCCGCGCGCAGGCGATCGGCGACCGCGCGCGAGCCGCCGCGCGGAGTCTGCGGCAGGATCGCGGTGAACTCGTCGCCGCCGTACTTCGCGATCAAATCCATGCCCCGGACCTGGCGCGACAGGAGCTGCGCGAGCTCGCGCAGGAGATGGCTCCCGCGCAGGTGACCGAAGCGGTCGTTGTACTGCTTGAGGTTGTCGACGTCCGCCATGATGAGCGCGAACGGCTGGCGGAAGCGCTTCGCGCGCTGCATCTCGCGCCGAAGTGCGGTCTTCAGGAAGCGGTAGTTGTAGACCTGCGTGAGCTCGTCGGTGACCGCGATCTTCTCGAGTGTCGTCGAGAGCCGCGCGTTCTCGAGCACGAGGGAAAGGCACGAGCCCAGGAGCTGGAGCACCTTCGCGTCCTGCGCCGAGAACCCGGACCGTCCCTGGTGATTGAAGCCGACGAGCACACCCATGTTCTGCCCGCGCACGCGCACGGGAGCCGCGACCACGTTCCGGACTTCGAGCGCGGCCGGAGCGTCGCCCGCCCGCCAGAAGCGCGGATCCTGCTGCGGCCGGTTCACGATCGCCGCGCGACCCTCCATGGTCACCTGGCGGAACAGACCTTCCGTGGGATTCGGATGCTCTTCCGCGATCCGCGCACCGCTGTCGAGGAGCGTGGTGCGCGTCGCGCGCCGGCCGTCGTAGAACAGGAACGCCGCGGCTTCCGCCTCGACGAGCTGGCAGGTGGCGCGCAGCGCTTCGTCGATTGCGGCGGCTCGATCCTTCGTCGGACCCGTCGTCAGGGCGAGAAGCGTGTCGAGTGTCCGGTCCGGCGTGAACATGGCTGCGGCATCCCTTCCGTTGGTGTCGTGTCTCGCAAACCGCAACTTTCGGAACCGCGCACACGGTCCCGACCGGGGTGGCTGCAAGAGCGGTGCCACCGTCCGGCAACCGACCGGACCGGCGGCCCGGAAGGTCAGCGGGAACGGATCCTTTGCCAGAGCCGGAAGGCCCGGATCGCGAAGACCACGATCGTGATCCCGATTCCGACTTCGAACCCTACTTTCTGCCAGGGCGCGATCTGAATGCCGGACCACAGGTTGGCAAGGGTGATCCCGGCCAGGACCAGGGCCCCGACCAGGGCGGCGTGGAGGAGGAGGAGAATCCACAGGGCCACCCGGTCCTCGGGCGAGACGGGACCGGGCCGCCGGGCGACGGCGCCCCTATCGCGCGGGGGGCGTTGCAAACTGCTCGCTCATTTCGCCAACTGCGCTGGAATGCACGGCACCTCCGCCCTCGCGCGCGCGCATGGACAACGAGTTGGAAGGGTCAGGTTCGAGCGCCACCCGGCATTCGAAGAGCGCGACCGCGCCGAGAAGAAGCGTGCGTGCATGTACGGATTCGAACCCCGACTCTTCGAGACGGCGCGCGACAACCGCCGGCGGACCGAAGTCGAAGATGCTCGCGCTCAGATAGCGGTAGGCGGAAGGGTCTGGCGAGAGCCGTCCGAGGAGCGGGACGACCCGGCGCACGTAGAACGCGTGGAAAGGAGCGAACGCTCCCCCGCCCGGGGCGACCGAATCGAGGGCGAGAAACCTTCCGCCGGGCTTGAGCACGCGGCGAATCTCCTGCGCGGCCGCAGGAAGTGGGACCAGGTTTCGGAGACCGAACGCCGCGGTCACGACGTCGAACGTGTGGTCCTTGAACGGAAGACGAAACGCATCCCCGTGCACCGGATCGAAGGCGGCCCCACGGCCCTTCGCGTAGTCGCGCCCGCGTTCGAGCATGGCGAACGACACGTCGAGACCCGTGACGCGGCGGCCCGCACGGGCTTCCGCGGGGACCGAAGAACGGGCCGATCCACAACACAGATCGAGCACGCGCTCCCCCGGGACGATCGGCCGGGCCAGCGCCGTGCGCCAGGAGGCGTCCTGGCCCAGGCTCATGAGCGCGTTGAGCGCGTCGTAGCGCCAGGAAATGGCGCTGAACATGGACCCCAGGCGGTCCGGACGGCGCTCGAAGCCTTCGAGTTGGGGGGCATCCATGGGCGGGAGGATAGCGGAACCGGGTGGGGACTGGTGCGCCCGATAGGATTCGAACCTATGGCCTACAGCTCCGGAGGCTGTCGCTCTATCCAGCTGAGCTACGGGCGCACGAGGGGCCAAGATAGCAGGGACCGGGCGGGGTCTGCTACACTCGTAGCGGTTCCAATCCGCGGTCCCCGCTCCACCGCACATTGTTCAGGCGCGTCGAATTCGACCGCCATCGACAGGCCACCCTCCCCCGGGGGAGCTCCTTCATGTTTCGAGCGGGTGCTGCCGCACTCTGCGCGTCGTGGTTGATCGTCGCCGAACCCGCCCTCGCCGTCACGTCTCCCGCGTCCCCGCACGAACCGCTGTCTGTGGCAGAGCCATCGTCCGATTCCGCTCCGGCCGAGATCCTTCGTCCTCGCCTGGCCGGTGTCGAAGTGCGGCCGGTCGTGGTCGCGCCGGATCGCGCGCTCGCGCCGGACGAAGCCGCCGCGGAACAGAGGGTGGCCGCGGATCGCACGGTCGCGCGCCGTGCCGTCGCCGACGGATTCTGGCGCGAACTCTCCGGAGCGGATGCGCGCGGGTTCGAGATTCGCTGGAACGCCTGGACCGGTCTCCCCCATCGGGTTTACGGCGCAGGGCTCTCCGTGTTTCGGGAGGAGGGCGGGCTGCGCCGCGCGGCGCCGCTCGCGACGGCCGCACAGGCCGAAGCCTCCGCGCGTACGTTCCTCGCACAAGCGACGACGGGCTGGGCCGGCGAAGAGACGCCCGCAGACGCGGACCTCGCGCTCATCAAGTCGACCAAGGTCGGGGCCACGTGGTTCCTCGTGTTCCAGCAGCGCCACCGCGGCGTCGACGTCGACGGCGGCCGCGTCGATCTGCGCCTGCGCGAGGACGGAACGATCGTCCTCTTCGGATCGGACTGGTTCCCGGGAATCGCGGTCGATCCGAGCTCAGGATTCGCACAGGGCGTGGCCGACGCGCGCGCGCGCACGGCCGTGGGCTTCGATGCGTCGCGCGATCGTGCGCTCGGCGGGAAGCGGGTCATCCTTCCCGTGCCGCACGCCGACGGCACGATCGACTACCGCGTCGCGCACGTCGTCCGTCACCGCATCGAGTCCCCGCCCGCGCTCTGGCGGAGCTACGTGGATGCGAACACGGGCGAGATCCTCGCGCGCGAGAACGACCTGCGCTTCGACGACCTGGTCGGGAAGGTCGAGGGCCGCATCCATCCGAACACATGGACGGACCCGTTCGTCACGGTGCCGTTCCGTGATCACGTGGTCGCGACCGGGCTCGACTCCACGTTCACTGATGCAAGCGGCCGCTACGTGCGTCCGAATACGATCATGGGCACCGTGATGCGGTTCGGTCTCCGGGGTCCGTTCCTCGAGGTGATCCACACGTCCGCGAACGAGGCGTACCAGCAGTTCGCGTCACCCGCGAACGACACGTTGAACGTCCTCTGGACGCCCGCGAACAGTGACACGGCCGAGCGCGACACCTGGTACCACGCGCACCTCGCGCGCGAGTACGTGAAGCGGATCGACCCGGGCTTCGTCGCACTCGACTACCGGATGCCGTGCACGGTCAACATCAACTCCCTGTGCAACGCGTTCTGGGACGGCGTCGGCATCAACTTCTTTCGCTGGGGCATCCGTCCGGCGGACGGGCGGGCGTGCGCAAACACGGGCACGATCTCCGACGTCATCTACCACGAGTTCGGGCACGGCCGCACGCAGGAGGTCTGGGCCCCGCTGTTCCCGAGCGGGGCGATGCACGAGGGCCTCTCGGACTACCTGGCCGCGACCATGACGAACCAACCCGTGATCGGGCGCGGATTCTTCGGAGCCGGAACGCAGATCCGCTCGGCCGAGAACACGACGCAGATCAACGAGCCGTCGTGCCTGGGAGCCGTGCACTGCATGGGCACGGCCCTCGCCGGGTCGCTGTGGGACACGCGCGAGGCGCTCATCGCGTCGTACGGCGACCCCGCAGACGCGATCGATCACGCGGACTCACTCTTCCACTACGCGGGCTACGGGGCCGCGCCGTGGCACGACGACTACTTGCTCGATCTCCTGGTCGTCGATGACGACGACGGCACGCTCTTGAACGGGACACCGCGCTACGGGCAGATCTGTCCGTCGTTCGCGGCGCACGGGATCCCCTGCCCCGACACGACGAGCGGGGTGTGGTTCGTTCATACGCCGCCAGCCGACGTCGGTCTTTCCACCGGCCCGGTCGTGATCCAGGCGCGAATGGGCTCGTTCGCGGGCTCGTTCCTCCCGGGCTCGGCGCGCATCTTCATCCGAGCTCCGAGCGACTTCCTGCCGAACCCGTTCAACGAATTCCCGATGACCCACCTCGGCGGTGACCTGTACCAGTACACGGTCTCGAACTCTGGGCCCTTGAGCGGGGCGATCGAGTACTACTTCACCGGCGGTGACAACACGGGCCACACGGGGACGTCCCCCGCCGCAGGGCCGGACGCTCCCTACCGCGTCTACGTCGGAGCGCTCATCGCGGTCTGGGAGGACGACTTCGAGACCGACCGCGGGTGGACGTCGATCGTGCCGCCGGGCGTGACGGGACGGTGGATGCGCGTCGACCCGCACGGGACGCAGGACGACTTCGATCCCACGTTCCTCTTCCAGAGTCCGGATGATCACACGCCCGGTCCCGGGATCTTCGCTTACGTCACGGGCGACACGGCGAACGGGAATCCCGCCGGTGCGGCCGACGTGGACGGCGGATGCGTGACCCTCCTTTCGCCTGTGATCGACTTGTCGACGACCTGGAACGCGCGGCTCGAGTACTGGCGCTGGTTCACCGATGAGACGCGTCTCGACGATTCCCTCGTGGTCTCGGTTTCGCCCGACAACGGCGTGAGCTGGTTCGAGCTCGAGCGCCAGCCGTTCACGCAGAACTCCTGGCTTGCGAAGACCTTCCGACTCGAGGATTACGTCCCGCTCACCGATCAAATGCGGCTTCGTTACGTCACGTGCGACGGCGGCGGAGGCTCGCTCCTCGAAGGGGGTCTCGACGACGTCAAGATCACGACGCGGAGCGCGGGGGCGGTCGCAGTGGGCGACGACCCGACCGGGTCGAGCGTGCCGGCGATCGCGTTCCTCGGCCGGCCGGCGCCGAATCCGGCCGTCTCGGGAGCACAGACACGGGTCGACTTCGGGGTGCCGCGTGTGGCCTCGGGCGACGCCGCTGTGGTCCGGCTCGTTGTGCTCGATGCGCGCGGACGGATCGTCCGGCGGCTGATCGACGAAAGCCGCGCCCCCGGCCGCTACACGGCCGTCTGGGACGGGGCTGACGAGGGCGGCGTGGCAGCTGCGCCGGGAGTGTATTTCCTCCATCTCGACGTGGACGGAACGGCGCGGACGGAGAAGACCGTACGTTTGCATTGATGTCTTGACTCGGGGAGGAATACCTTCCCGCGGAAGGTCGCACAGGAGTGCGGCCCGGGACCCATCGGCCGAATCACGGAATTGGTCGAACGGGAACCGCCGACGGATCGTAGGCACCGCCAGCGATTGAAAACATCGTATCAACCGCCGGAGGAAGGATCCGACCGGACACGGGGAGAGGAAATGAACGCTGAACCGAAACGTCGAGGGGAAGAGACAGGTATCGTGCGCGACTGCGTCGTCGCGTGCCTGGTGGGCGTCGGCATCTTTGTCGTGGTCGTGATCGGAATCTATCTCGCCGGCTACCGCCTCGCCGGTCTGCCCTTCTAGCGGATGAGGCGCCCCCGCCCGGGTGCGCAGCGAAGGCAGGGTCCGGCACCGCGTCTTGCGCTGGGGCTTGTGCTCGTGCTCGGCGTTGCGCTCGCCGGCTGCGGCGGCGGGGCTAAGGACGTCGGGCCCGATCGGGGCGTCGACCAGACGCTGGCGCTCGACGCCGGACAGACAGCAAGGCTCGACGATCAGGCGCTCATCACGTTCGTGAACGTGGTGAACGAAAGCCGCTGTCCGAAGAATGCCATGTGTCCGTGGGCGGGAACGGCAACCGTCCGCTTGAAACTGCGCCCGCGCGACGACCAGCCGGCCGACGATCCGTGGCTCGAGCTCCTGGCCGTCTTGAACGGCGGCGTGAGCCGGGACGATACGGCGGGGCTCATTCCGGTCGAAACTGCGGGCTACGTCGTCACGTTGCTCGAGCTCCGGCCCGAGCCGGTCGCGGGTGTGTCCGTCCTCGAGTCGAGCTATCGGGCGGTCGTGAGGGTGAAGAAGCCACCCGGTTGATCCGTGCGTTGCTCAGGGCGCGCGAGCGCCCCACGCTTCGAGCGTTTGCGCAAACAGCTTCCCGCGGTTGAGACGCGGAAACGTCGGCTCCTCCCCGAGCCGGACGCCCCCCGGCGGCGCGAGCGCAAAGCGCAGCCACACGCTCCTTCCCGGCTCCAGTTGAAACGCATAGTGCGCTCCGGCCGCAAAGTGATCGGGCGCGGTCGCCTCCCCCACTTCCGCCGAGCCTCCGCGCGCGATCGCGGGCGCCGCCGGTGTCCGCGGATCGAGGAGCACCGGCCCTTCGGCGTCATCGTAGAGCGCGAGCACACGGCCGTCCCGGAGAACGCGACCCGCGCGCCGCACGTAGCGCGCGCTGTCGCCGCGCGTGCGCACGGCGACGCGGAGCTCGGCGCGCGCCCGGTGATCCTGCCGGTTCGTCATCTCGACGAGGACAAGGACCCAGGCCGTCGTGTCGGGAGAGTCCTTCTGCGCGGGGACGAACGCGATCGCCTGAACATCGATCGAGTCGATGCGGGCGTGCGAGCGGGCAATCGGGACCGAATCGTTGTAGAGCTCCTTGTCCGCGAAGGCCACCGGGCGTCCGGCGGCGTCGAAGAACGCGAGCTCGGCTTCGCCGTTTGACAGGGCGCCGTCCGCGCCCCAGATACGGATCGGGCCGAACGGAAATCGTGGAGTCGCGAGCGGAACCTCGCTCTGCGGCGGACCCGGGTCGGAGTCGGAAGCCGGCCAACGGATCTCGTTCGGATCCTGGGCCGTGCGCCCGCAGCCTGTGAGGAAGAGGGCGAGCGCTGCGACGGCCGCGATCGAGGCTCCCCTCAAGCGCCGAAGCCCTCGCGCTCGACGCGCAGCACTTCCTGCACGTCCTTGTCGCCGCGCCCCGACAGGTTGACGATCGCGTGCGTGCCTTCGGGGAGCGAGCGTCCTTCGCGCACGAGCCAGGCGAGCGCGTGGGCGGTCTCGAGCGCGGGCAGGATCCCCTCGAGACGCGCGAGGAGCCGGAACGCGTCGAGCGCCTCCTCGTCAGTCACGCTCGCGTAGGTCGCGCGTCCCTGTTCGTGAAGCCACGCGTGCTCGGGTCCGATCGCCGGATAGTCGAGCCCCGCCGAGACCGAGTGGGTCGGCAGGATCTGCCCGTTCTCGTCCTGTAATAGATAGGTTTCGGTGCCGTGGAGAACGCCGACCGCGGGCTTCGCCTGCGCGAGCCGCGCCGCGTGACGGCCAGTCGCAATCCCCCGACCGCCCGCTTCGACGCCGACCAGGCGCACGCGCGGGTCACCCAGGAATTCGTGGAAGAGCCCGAGCGCGTTCGATCCCCCGCCCACGCACGCGACCAGGAGATCGGGCACGGCCTTGGGATCGCGCTCGATGCGCTCGAACTGCTCGCGCGCCTCTCGCCCGATGACCGAATGGAAGTCGCGCACCATCATTGGAAACGGATGGGGTCCCAGGACCGAGCCGAGCACGTAGTGCGTGTCGGCCACGTTCGTGACCCAGTCGCGCATCGCCTCGTTGATGGCGTCCTTGAGCGTCCTTTGTCCCGAGGCGACGGGCCGCACCTCGGCGCCGAGGAGCTTCATGCGCTGGACGTTGAGCGACTGGCGGCGCATGTCCTCCTCGCCCATGTAGACGACGCACGTGAGCCCGAGGTGAGCGGCGGCGGCCGCGGTCGCGACCCCGTGCTGGCCCGCACCGGTCTCCGCGATCACGCGCCGCTTGCCCATGCGTTTTGTGAGCAGGCACTGGCCGACCGTGTTGTTGATCTTGTGCGCGCCCGTGTGAAGGAGATCCTCGCGCTTGAGATAGACGACGAGGCCCGTCGGGCGGCACGCCTCTTCGAAGCGTTTCGCGCGGTAGAGCGGCGTCGGTCGGCCCGCGAACGTGTGGAGGAGCCGCCCGAGATCGTCCAGGAATTCGGGATCGGTGCGCGCCGAGCGATACACCTCCTCGAGCTCGGCGAGCGGCGTCATGAGCGTCTCGGGGACGAAACGTCCGCCGAAGCGTCCGAAGTGGCCGCTCGCGTCGGGCCCCGCCCCGGGGCGCAGCTCAGGACGGCCGGACACGCCGCACCGCCTCGATGAAGGCCTTCATCTTGTCGCGATCCTTGACTCCGGGCGAGCGCTCGACGCCGGTCGAGACGTCGACCATCCACGGACGCACGATGTCGACGGCCCCCGCCACGTTCTCGGGCGTGAGTCCTCCGGCGAGCACCGAAGGGCGCGACGCCGCGAACGGGATCGCAAGCTCCCACGGGAACGGCGTTCCGCTTCCGCCGAGCACGTCCTCGCGCCAGGTGTCGAGCACAAACGCCTCGCACGGGATCTCGGCGTAGCCTTCGAAGCTCTCCTGGTCGCGCACGCGCACGACCCCCCACGCGCGCGAGGCCAGGTCCTCGAGCGCGAGCATGCACATCCACATCTCGCGCACGGTCGAGCTGCCGTGAAACTGCACGCGATCGAAGCCCCCTTCCTCCATGAGCTGCCGACCGGTGCCCGCATCGAGGCTCCCGAGAACGGCAACGGCGAGGAAGGGCCGCGGCGCTCCCTCGCGGACTCCGGCGAGGAGTGTCGGCGCCATCGCAAGCCCGACCCGGCGTTTCGACTGCTCGGCGAACACGATCCCGATCGCGTCGGCCCCCGCGGTCACGGCCGTGACCCCGTCCACCACGCTCGTGATGCCGCAGATCTTGATGCCAGGGCTGCTCACGGCGCCGCCGGAAGGGATTCGACGGCCGCCCGCGCGAACGCGCGCACGGCCCCCGCGACGTCCGCCTCGCGCATGAACGCCTCGCCCACGAGTGCCGCGTCGACCCCCGCGCGCGTCAACATCCGCACGTCGCCGGGCGTGGCGATCCCGCTCTCCGAGACGACGACGATCCCCGGCGGCACATGCTCGCGGAGCCTCAGGGTCACACTCCGGTCCACTTCGAACGTGTGGAGGTCCCGGTTGTTGATCCCGATCGGATCGGCACCGATCGAAAGGGCGACTTCGAGCTCGGCCTCGGTGTGCACCTCGACGAGCGAGTCGAGCCCGCGCGCACACGCCAGGCGCTGGAAGCGCTCGAGCTCCGGGATCGGAAGGAGTCCCACGATGAGAAGGACCGCGTCCGCGCCGAGGGACACCGCCTCGTCGAGTTGCCAGGGATCGACCAGGAAGTCCTTCAAGAGACACGGAAGTCCGGACGCGCGTCGCGCGGCGGTCAGGTACTCCGGCGCCCCCTGGAAGTAGTGCGGCTCGGTGAGCACGGAGAGCGCGGCTGCTCCCCCGTCCGCGTACGCGCGCGCGAGCTCCTGCACGTCGAACGATTCGCGGAGAAGACCTTTCGACGGCGACGCGCGCTTGATCTCGCACAGGAAACGAAGCGGGGCGGCGGGCGAAGCGCGCTTGAGCGCCGCACGAAACACGCCGCGTCGGGCCTCCGGAAGATCCGCCGGCCGGGTCGGGAGTCCGTCCGGATACGTCGCGCGCCGCTCGGCGACTGCGGCCCTACGACGTTCGGCGATTTCGTGGAGGATGTTTGCCGGCATGAGAAACGACCTTAACGGGAAGGCTCGAACGCGAGGAACTGCTTGAGCTTGGCTTTCGCCCCCCCGCGGTCGACGAGCTCCCGGGCGCGGGCCACGCCGGCCGGAAGGTCGGGAGCGAGGCGCGCGGCCGCGAGCGCTGCCCCTGCGTTCAGGAGCACGAGGTCGCGCGCGGCGCCCGGCTTGCCCGAGAGCGCCTCTTCGAGGAGCGTGGCGTTCCGCTTCGCGTCCCCACCCTGGACGCTCCCGCGCTCGGACTCGGGATGCGCGAGCCCGAGCTTCGCCGGATCCACGGTCTCCTCGGTCACGTGCCCGTCCGCGACGCGCGCGAGGCGTGTGTACGCGAACACTGAGAGCTCATCGAGGCCATCGTCCGAATGGACGATCCATGCGCTGTCCGTGCCGAGCCGCGCGAGCACGTGCGCAAAGCGCGGCACCCACCCCGCATCGTACACGCCGACGAGCTGGCGCTCCGCGCCCGCGGGATTGCACATCGGGCCGAGCACGTTGAAGACCGTGCGCACGCCGAGATCGCGCCTGGGCTCGGCCGCGTGCTTGAACGCCCAGTGATACGAAGGCGCGAACAGAAACGCGACCCCGACCTCGCGGATCATGCGTGCGGCCTCGGCCGGGCTCACGTCCACCGAAGCGCCGAGCGCTTCGAGCACGTCGGCACTTCCCGCACGTGAGGAGACCGCACGGTTTCCGTGCTTGGCGACGCGCCCCCCGCCAGCGGCCACGACGAACGCGACCGCGGTCGAGACGTTGAACGTGCCCGAGCCGTCGCCGCCCGTGCCGCAGGTGTCGACGAGCGGGCGTGGCACGTCCGGGAACGGAATCGCGGCGGCGCGCATCGCGCGCGCGAGGCCCACGACCTCGTCGACCGTCTCGCCCTTCATGCGGAGCGCGACCGCGAGGCCGCCGATCTGAACGGGGGTCGCGCCCCCTTCGAGGATCTCGCGCATGACCGCGGCCGCTTCGTTTTCGGCGAGCGACTCCCCCGCGACGACCCGGCTCAGGGCTTCGCGGATCACGGAGTGCCTGCCGCGGCGCGCGGCTTGATCCCGCACAGCGTGAGGAAGTTCGCGACCAGCGAAAGCCCGGGCTCGGTGAGGATGCTCTCGGGATGGAACTGCACGCCCCAGGTCTCGTGCTGGCGGTGCTTCAACCCCATGATCTCCCCTTCGGGCGTCCACGCGACGACCTCGAGCTCCTGGGGGAGCGTATCCTTCTTGACGATGAGCGAGTGGTAGCGCGTGGCGGCGAACGGATTCTCGAGCCCGGCGAAGAGCCCGCGTCCCTGGTGAATGATCTGCGACGTCTTCCCGTGCATGATGCGGCCCGCGCGCACGACGTCGCCGCCGTACGCGGCCGCGAGGCACTGGTGGCCCAGGCAGACGCCGAGCACGGGCACCTTGCCCGCGAGCGCGAGAATCGCTTCGTTCGACACGCCGGCTTCGTTCGGGGTCTTGGGGCCGGGCGAGATGACGAGACCTCGGGGCGCAAGTGCGGCGAGCTCGGACGCGCTCACGGCGTCGTTCCGGAACACCTTCGGCTCCCCGCCGAGCTGTCCCAGGTACTGGACCAGGTTGTAGGTGAACGAGTCGTAGTTGTCGATCACGGCGATCATGCCGGCAGCTCCAGTCCGCGTTCGGCGCGCTCGAGGGCCACGAGCAGCGCCTTGCCCTTGTGGATCGTCTCATCGTATTCGCGTCCGGGATCGGAGTCCGCGACGATTCCCGCTCCGACGCCGAGGTGCGCGCGCCCCGCATGGAAGAGGAGCGTCCGGATCGCAATACAAAGATCGGCGTTCCCGTGGAGGTCGAAGTACCCGACCGCGCCCGCGTAGAGGCCGCGGCGGTGGGTTTCGAGCTCCTCGATGATCTCCATGGCCCGGATCTTGGGCGCCCCGCTCACGGTCCCCGCCGGAAAGCACGCGCGCACGACGTCGACCGAGCGCGTCCCATTCGGAAGCGTTCCCGCCACGTTCGTCACGAGGTGCATGACCTGCGAGTAGCGCTCGACGGTCATGAGCTCGCTCGTCCGGACACTGCCGAACGAGGCGACCCGTCCCACGTCGTTCCGTCCGAGGTCGACGAGCATGATGTGTTCGGCGCGCTCCTTCTCGTCGAACCGGAGCTCTTTCTCGAGGCGCGCATCGTCTTCCGGAGTCGAGCCGCGCGGCCGCGTGCCCGCAATCGGACGCACTTCGACGCGTGTGCCCTCGCGGCGCACGAGCACTTCGGGCGAAGAGCCGACGACACAGTGCTCGCCGAGCCGGAGAAAATACATGTACGGCGACGGATTGACGACCCGGAGCGCACGGTAGGCGTCGAACGCCGATACGTCGACCAGGGCCGAGAGCCGGTGCGCGAGCACGACCTGGAAGATGTCGCCCGCGCGAATGTACTCCTTCGCTTTCGCCACCGCGCTCTCGAAACCCTCACGGGTCATCGTGCTCGACATCGCAGCCGCGCCGCTTCCCGGTCCTTGCGGCGCACGCCGCCCGCTCTCGGGGGCCTTCGGGCGCGACGTGGGTGCGGAGAGGCGCACGATCTCGGCGTCGATCTTCGCGACCGCCTCGTCGTAGGCGCGGCGCGGATCCTTGCCGGGGCGCGCGTGGGCCACGACCTTCATCGTGTGGCTGTGGCTGTCGAAGATGGTGAGCACGTCCGTGAAGTGGAACACGGCGTCCGGCACGTCGAGATCGTCCGGGAGTGTGGCGGGCAGGCGCTCGAGGTGGCGGACGACGTCGTAGGAGAAGAACCCGACCGCCCCGCCCGCAAAGCGCGGAAGGCCGGGAAGATCGACCGCGCGGCGCTCCGCCAGGAGGCCATCGAGCGTTTCGAGCGGGTCTTTCCCCTGGGCTTCTTCGACCTTGCCGTCGCGCTCGATCGTCGACTTCCCGCGGTGGGCGCGGAACACGGCCGAAGGACGCGAGCCGAGGAACGAGTAGCGCCCCCACTTTTCGCCGCCCTCGACCGACTCGAGGAGGAACGCGTAGCGGCCGTCGTCGATCTTGCTGAACGCGGAGACGGGGGTTTCGAAGTCGGCGAAGATCTCGCGATAGACGGGCACGGCGAGGCCCTGCGCTCCCAGTCGAACGAACTCGTCGTACGCGGGATGGACCATTGAGCCTCTCAGGAGGGAGAGTGCGCCGCGAGCCGGAGCAGCTCCCGGGCCTGACGCCGCGTCGTCTCGGTGACGGCGTCCCCGGCGAGCATGCGCGCGAGCTCCCCGATCCGGTCTTCGCCCTCGACGGGCTCGACGACCGCGCGCGTGCGACCCCCTTCGACGTGTTTCCGGATCCGGAATTGCCGCCGGGCCTGGCAGGCGATGACCGGGAGGTGGGTGACGCAGAGCACCTGGCGCACCTGTCCGAGCCGGGCCAGACGTTCGCCCACGGCGCGCGCGACCGCTCCGCCGATGCCGGAGTCTACTTCATCGAACAACAGCAGATCAACGCCGTCCTCCCGCGCGAGCAGCGTCTTGAGCGCGAGCATGACGCGCGACAGCTCGCCGCCCGAAGCAATGCGCGCGAGCGGGCGGTCGTCCTCGCCCGGATTGGGCGCAAAGCGCATCTCGATCTCTTCCGCGCCTTCGGGTGCGGGCTCGGCG
>JBOHUC010000011.1:0-2228 GCA_050733935.1 Candidatus Eiseniibacteriota bacterium
GCGCTAGCCCGACACACCGGCGGCCACGCAGCCGGGCGACATTCATGCGATCATGCGAGGGACTCGCCTTCGGGCGGGTCCCTTCGTCGTAAGGCCGGGTAGGGGGATTCGAGAAGAATGGATCTCGCAAACGTCGATTTCTCGAGTTACTGGGTCATCGTTTCGTACGCGGCGGCGGGCATCGCGCTCGCGGCCGTGGCCGGCATGCGCGCGTTTCTTCCGCTCCTCGTCATCGGGATCGCGGGACGACTGGGCCGGTTCGAGATCGAGAGCGGATACTCGTGGCTCACGAGCGACGCGGCGCTCATCACGTTCGCCGTCGCCGTGGTGGCCGAGACGTTCGCCGACAAGATCCCGGTCGTGGATCACGCCCTCGACACGGTGGGGACGATCGTGAAGCCCGCGGTCGGCACGATGGCCGCGGCCGCCCTGTTCGTGAATCTCCCGCCTTTCGAGGCGACGCTCCTCGGACTTGCCGTCGGGGGCACGGTCGCGACCGGAGTGCATCTCGCGAAGGCGAAGGTGCGCGTTCTCTCGAGCCTCACGACCGGGACCATCCTCAATCCCATCCTGTCGTTCGTCGAGGACGTGGTCGCGACGGTCGTCGCCGCGGTCGCGATCCTCGCCCCTCTGCTTGCGCTTCTGTTCGTCGCGGCCATCGCGGGCTTCGCATTCCACCGCCTGCACCGCCGCTGGCACCACGGCGATCCGCCGCCCGGGCCCGTCGCGCGTCTCTAGGACCGGCACGCGGGCGCGCAAGCGAACCTTCTCGCCCGCGACGAACCTTCACCGGAGAACTCGCATGCACGATCACTACTATCGCTCCGAAGATCTCCCGCGCTTCGGCGAGATCGGAGGGAACCAGCCCGAGCTCGCGCAGAAGTTCTTCGACTGGTACGGGGCCGTCTTCAAGGACGGAGCGCTTTCCGCGCGCGAAAAGTCCCTGATCGCGCTCGCGGTCGCGCACGCGGTGCAGTGCCCGTATTGCATCGACGCATTCAGCAAGGAAGCGCTCGAAAAAGGATCGGACCTCGATCAGATGACCGAGGCCGTCCACGTCGCGGCCGCCATTCGTGGCGGCGCCTCGCTCGTCCACGGAGTCCAGATGAGAAACCACGCGCAGAAGCTCGGGATGTAGCGTGTCCGGCACGCTTCCGTCCCTCCTCTCGCGCGGCTCCCAGCTCGCCTCCCCGGAGGTGCAGCGCGAGACGCTCGCGCGCCTTCCGCTCGCCCGTTCGTTCGAGGACGCGCTGTCTGCGACCGGGCTCGGGCCGCTCGTCGCGCAGCGCCTCGACGTGCTCCAGGTGAACGTCGGCAAGCTCTGCAACCAGACCTGCCGGCACTGCCACGTGGACGCCGGCCCGGACCGGCGCGAAGTGATGAGCCGGGACACGCTCGATCTGTGTCTTGCGGCGATCGATCGCGCGGACGTCCGCACCGTGGACATCACGGGCGGAGCGCCGGAGCTCAATCCCGACTTTCGCTGGTTCGTCGAACAGGTTCGTGCGCGCGGCGCGCACGTGATCGACCGCTGCAACCTGACCGTGCTCGAGACTCCGTCCGGACGCGATCTGCCGGCGTTCTTTGCGCGGCACGACGTCGAGGTCGTCTGCTCGCTCCCTCATTACAGGGCGCTCAACACGGATCGCCAGCGCGGCGACGGTGTGTTCGACCGCTCGATCGCGGCCCTTCGTCGTCTCAACGCCGAAGGCTACGGCGATGGCCACCCGGATCGACGGCTCGTGCTCGTGACGAATCCGGTCGGCGCATTCCTTCCGGGCTCGCAATCGTCGCTCGAAGCGGAGTGGAAACGCGCGCTCCTCGCGAACCACGGCGTGCGCTTCGATGCGCTCTACGCGCTCGCGAACATGCCGATCAGCCGGTTTCTCGAGTGGCTCCTCGATTCGGGAAATCTCGAAAGCTACATGGAGCGGCTCGTTCAGGCGTACAACCCGGAGGCGGCGCAGAGCGTCATGTGCCGCACCCTCGTCTCGGTCGGCTGGGACGGGACGCTCTACGATTGCGACTTCAATCAGATGCTCGATTTGCCGATCGCCGCCCCGGCCCCGCGCCACGTGCGCGATCTTGACCGCGCGGCCCTCGAAGCGCGCGCGATCCGCACGGGTCCGCACTGCTTCGGCTGCACGGCGGGTGCGGGCTCGAGCTGCGGCGGAGCGGCGACCGCCCCGCCTACGCGCTGATCGTCGCCGCGGGCGGCGCGGGCGCCG
>JBOHUC010000012.1:0-3382 GCA_050733935.1 Candidatus Eiseniibacteriota bacterium
CCGCGCGCGAAGTTGAGCCGCTGCTTGAAGCCGGTCGAGAGCCGGTTCACGCGCTCGTCGGACTTCTCGCGCAGCCCGATGCGGTCGAGCAGCACTTCCGTGCGCTCGCGCGCTTCGCGGTTCGGCACGCCGTAGAACTGCGAGAACATCCACAGCGTCTCGCGCACCGTGAGGATGCCGTAGCCCGCGTTGTCGCCGCCCGAGACGAGGCTGATGCGCCGCCGCACCTCCCGCGGGCGCTCGATCACGTCGAAGCCCGCGACCCGCGCCATCCCCGCCGTCGGGAAGAGGAGCGTGGTCAGGATCTTCATCGCGGTCGTCTTTCCCGCGCCGTTCGGTCCCAGGATGCCGAACAGCTCGCCCCGGCCGATCGCGAGATCGATGCCCGCGAGCGCATGCACGGTCTTCCGGCCCTTGTCCTTTCCCTTGCCGCGTCCGCCCGCGAACGAGCGTGCGAGGCCCTGCACCCAGACCGCCGCGCCGTCGCGCGACAGGTCGAGCGCGGGCGCGGGCGGCCCGTCGGTTCGCACGCTCGAATCGTCTTTCATGGCGAGTTCCATGGCTCTCATTCCTTTCCCAAAAACGACGCGTGCCACGGGGCCAACCCCGCGGCACGCGCACGCTGCGCTTGCTTTCGAGACAGGCCCGATCAGCCGCCCAGGGCGGCCACGCCTCCTTCGGATGCGATTGCGTTCTGTCGGAGGATCATCGAAGGGTCCCTCGGGTCTCGTGCGCTTCGGTCTCGGTGGCAAACGACGTGGGCGGACTCTAGGCCCCGGCGCGGCGGACTGTCAAACCGAAAAACATCACCTCTCATCGTCCGACGGCCCGGACCCGGTCCGAAGGAACGAATCCCGCGACCTGCCCGCCCGCGCGCACCCGGGTCCACCCCGCGGAGGCCCCTTCGAGTCGCACCGCGCGCCCGGCCTCGAGCTCGACGTCCCCCCCGCCCCCGGGGGCCGACGAAAGGGGCGTGTCGGCCAGAACGATCCCGAGCGAAGGCGCCTCGAACGCGGCTCCGCTCTGGAGCGCAATCACTCCCAGCACGAGTGCAAAAGCGAGGAGCCCGCGGCCGGTCCACCCTCCCGCGCGCGCGACCGTGACAGGCGCCCCGGAGGGCGCGGGTGTCCCGCCGCGAGCGCGGCGTGCGAACGCGAGCGCAACGAGGCCGAGGAACGCGACCACGCACGCGACGAACGCGATCTCGCCCCCGGTCGTGCGCGAGCGGAGACCTTCCGGAAGTCCCTTCCACGCGCCCTCCTGAACGAGCGCGCGCTCCAGGTTGACGACCAGCGGACGGCGTGGATCGAGCCGGCGTGCACGCTCCGTCCAGAGCGTGGCCTCCCCCATGCGGCGGTCGAAATACGCGACGAGTGCGAGGTCGAGCGCCACGCCGGGACGGTGCGCCCCGCCGTCCCAGAGCGATACGAGCTCCTGTCGCGCTTCCTCGAGCCGGCGCGCGCGGATCGACTGCGCGGCGGCCGTAAGGCGCGGCGCAAGCGTGGCGTCCGAAGGCTCGGCGAGGAGAGCGCGCACACCGAGCGCGAGAGCGGCCACGGTCCCGAGGAGCGACACGCCCGTAAGGACGGTCGCCCAGCGCGGCCTGCGCGCGCGCGCTTCCGAAGCCCACGTCTTCCGGCGATCTCCGACGAGCTTCTCGATCCCGCGCCCGACCTCGTCCATGCCGGCCGCCGTGCCTGCGCCCGGCGCGTAACGCGCGCGTGCCACGGCGGCCCGCAAGTCTCCCGTGACCGCCTCGCCCGCGCGCACCCCTACGTGAGCCGCCTCGTCTTCGATTCCGTCCAGCGCTTCTTCGGAAAGCCGCCAGAACTCGCGCACGTCGTTCCGCGCGCGTGCCGCCGCGAGTCCTGCGAGGAGCTCTCCCGCGGCACCCGTGGCCTGAGCGCGCGCCCGCGCGCGCTCCGGGTCGCGCACGCGCCGCACGGTCAGGAACCAGAGAGCAAGCCCGAGCAGGATGAGCGCCGCTCCGGCGAACGGACGCGCGGCGAGCCATCCCGTGCGTCCCGGATCGGCCGTCGGCGAGAGCGCGATGCGTTCCGGGCCCGCGCCCGTCTCCCGGCCGCGCGGGAGGCCGGGCTCGACGTCGATCGCAAGCCCGCTCCACTCGAGCGTGCGATAGCCGGGGCCGGGCACGTACGTCACGTAGCGAACCGGCGGCACCACGAGGGCACCGGGGCGGCGCGGCAGGAGCGTGTAGCGGACGATCTTCGTTCCGCGCGGCAGTCCCGAGTCGACGTCGAGCGAATCCTCGACCTGGCGATCGAAGATCTCGAAGTCCGCGATGCCCGAGATGTCGGGCAGAGGCGCAAGCCTCAGGTTCCCCGTCCCCGAGAGGCGAAACGTGAGCTGCACCGCCTCGTCGGCCCTAACGACGCTGCGATCGACCGTGCCCGAGAGCTCCGCGTCCGCCACCGCTCCCGCGTAACCCCGCGGCGCCTGCGGAAGCGAACGCACTTCGACCGCCTGTGGCCCGCTCTGAAGATTCACTTCGCGGCCGGTCGGAAAGTCGAGATCGGCGACGAGACAGGTCATGCTCGCAGGCCCGATCGCGAGGCGCCCGCCCGTGGTCGGATAGAGGACCGTGTGGCGCTCGCCGATGAGCCAGCGACTCGGACCCGAGCCTTCGTAGTACGTGCGTCCGGTGCCGGTCGGCTCCGCGTAGAAGCCCGGCGTCTCGGGAGCGGTGTACTGCGGCTCCCCGAGAAGGCGCGTTCCCTGATAGAGCCGCATCGTGAGGACGACCGGCTGGCCGACGACCACCTCGCGCGGCGCGACGGAAGCGATGAGACGCAGGCGCTCGGCTCCGCCCGTGAGCCCGGGCCCCATTCCGGGCTGTGCGGGCGTGACGTCGATCGGGATCGGATCGGTCGTGTAGACGCGCCCGCGTGTGCGCACGGTGACCGAGGGAATCGCGAACCGGCCTTCGCGGCGCGGCGTGAGGCGGAACTGGAAGACGGTGCGCGCGCTCATCCGCCCGTTCACCCAGCTCATGTTCTGGCTCGTGCCGAGCGAGACGACGCGCGCAAACTCGATCGGCGGGATGGCGGGCTCTTCGACTCCCATCGCGCCCTCGACCGAGACGGCCCAGTCGAGGCTCTCCCCGAGAGGGATGCGGGTCGCGGTCACGCTCGAGCGGACGGTGACCTGCGCATGAGCGGATCCGTGCAGGAACGCGGCAAGGATCGCGGGAAGGAACGCGGCGAGAAACGCAACCCTGAACGCCACACGAGTCGCCGCGAGAGCACGTCTCACCAGTCGCGCTCCCGCTGGACCTCGCCGCCGCGCGCCCGCTGCGACGCGGCCCGCGCCTGGCGCTCGCCGGTTCCGAGAGCATCGAGCAGGCGCTCGGCATCCGCGCGCG